>CAZYRE010000069.1:0-11372 GCA_964650155.1 uncultured Bdellovibrionales bacterium | reverse complement strand
TTTGTTTTAATTTTAGAAATAGCCAGTACAATTCCAACTAAAAATAACCCGCAAAATGGGGCTAAATGAGCGATAGAGAACATATTACTAAATACTGCACCAAGGTATGAAAACCCCGATCCAAGGCTCCATCCGGTATATACCCAAGATTTGACTGGAGCTACAAAATGAACAACTGCGTATAGCGTTGTAGTTATCACTACTGCTATCCAAGCCTTCAATCTTGAAATTAGTTCAGTAAGAATAATTCCACGGAATAAAAACTCTTCGATGATTGCGGTTAATAGCGCTCCTAACACAACCTTCCAAACCTTACTTAGGTAGTATCCTGAATCACGGATCTGCCAAACAAGGTCCCCTGCCCCGATAATTATCGGCAAGAGGAGTGCGGACATTACGATTGCTAAAACAAACCCAAAGAAAAAATGGTGCCACCTTCCACGAATTTTAATTGATTCAAGAACTGGTCGAACATTTAATTGTTTTCTGTAGATCCATATCAGAATTAGAACTACCAGCAGGATCACTCGGTCAAAGACCCTAGAGAAAGGCCAGCTAAGTGTAGGGGATATGAACTGAAGCAACTCAAATGCTACAGGTGTTAAAAGAGAAGTCAGGAGAAGAGCCCCAACGAGTATAAGCAGAAGCAAGAAAGACATTATCTCCTTACCTCACTTAAAAGGGGTAAAATATGTAGATCAGAATTCAAATGGAAAACTGTCTTATGACCAACCACCGAAAACGATGCTGAAGATCATCATACTGACCACAAAGAAAGCTGCGATTTCCATACCGCTCATGAGAAACAACTCCGAGTAGAATCATTGTCCTGCCCTAAATGTGCCTAATACCGTCAAATAGGACAAGCCAAAAAACGAGGGAAGTGTTTAACATGACTAGGAATTCAGGTAAACAGAGGCCTAAAAATTAAATTCTATCCGCGATCAGAGTCGCCAAGATACCTTTAAATCGGTTTAACGAGCAGGCTGTCTGCATTATGCGCATTTAGCAGTAATAGCCATTACTAGCCAACTCTCTGGCTACTATTTGGGCATCGTTATTCCCACTTCAACTCCTCTTTGATGTCGTCGTCTACCATAGGATCAGAGGCCAATGACTTGACCAGTTCTTTAGCTCCTTCCTGTCCTTCGCTCACAGCATACATTAATACATGAATTGCTTCAGCGAGAATTTCTTCACTCCGCGGATTTCTTATAATATCAGTGAACAGCTCTTTTACTGCATCATCTTGTCTATATCCTAATGAAAGCAAAGCTTCAGATGCGACAAGAACCTCGTCGTTCTTAATAGCCTGCTCTAAGGCTTTAACTGCCTCGGTATCCTGCGTTCCACGAAGAGCTGCTGCACAGAACTCACGCACAAAACTTAAAGGATTCTCGGAAAGGCCAGCTATAAGCTCAACACGTATATCATCAAATGGAGAGCCTATAAGAGCATCAGCAGCACTCTCTAGGACGGCAAAACAATCTTCATCCGACCAATGTAGTAGTACTTTTTTATTTTCAGGACCATGAATGACGGTATTTAAAAGATGACGATGAACTTCGTTATCGACTACGGCTCCAAGAACATCAGCAGCTCGACAAGCCTCTTCAGGGGAGCCATCTCTGAAGGATGTAATTAATTTTGAAATATCTTCAGGCCCAAGTGTCTTTGGCTGTTTATCAGCAGCTGCCGCTCTTAATCCATCAAGTATTCGATCTACCTCTTGTAAACTTGACGGATCTCCAGCTTTAATTAAGCTATCAATCTTATCAGCTGTTTCTTTGCAAAATGCATTACCAAATCGTCTGACTTCCCATGATTGCATTCGTTCTGGGATATCTACTCCTAGAGAGCGCAGCGATGCCAAATTTCCTTGTAGATCATCTTCCTTTCCTAGAGCAGTCCTTAAAAGGTTTGCAGCTTCTTGAGGATAATTGGATCGATCAGACGAATCAGGAGAAATTTTGCTCATAAATAACCTTTAATTTAACTTTAAAACTTTCCGGTACATTTGGATTTTCTAGTAATGCTAGGATTTTTCGATTTATTCCATGCATGAGATCTTCATCAGTGCTCATGCGGGACACGACGAGATCTTGCTCTATTTTATCCTCAGCATCACTATTCATGAATAGAGTTATGACAAAGGCAAATTGCTACGTATCATAAATGTAGTTTTTATACATTCTATATCTATTTCAATTGGATGACATACAAATAGATAAAAGGTGCGATACGAGATGGGTTTATTCAGTATTGTTAGGAAGAGAACAATGATGAAAACTAGAATTACGATCTAAGTTGTAGGCTAAAATTATCTTGAGAAAGCATAACTCTAAATAACACGATAAGACCCCAGGTAGAGAGGGCATCTCTAATGCTAGGGTCTCCTTAAACAACTTATAATATCGCTATTAGTGCACAGCTACAACTTCAGGCTCCTGAGCTAGGGACTCATACCGCCCTGCAAGCTCTTCCTCTTTACCGAATTTACGGCGGGAGATGACCTTACGGAGAGAGCGTTTGAGGGAGATCTCATCCTCATCGTCATCAAGCGGACGGCCCTTCTTTTCTAGCTGTGGTCCAAGTTGAGCGTGAAGTACGTCTAAAGCACGCTTTTTAACACGGGAGATATGGCAACGGCTGTAGCCAAGGGAACGAGCTATATCTACTAACTGCTCCTCTTGAACAAAGAGTCTGTAGATCACTTCTTGTTCTAACTCATCAAGTTTTGCACAAGCCTGGTTGCTGATTTCGGCAACTTCTCTCTTATATAAAAGTTCATCAGGAGAGAGGTATTCCTCGTTGGTAAGCTCATGGAACATATCTGCTCCGGCTACCAGTCCACTCTCTTGAGAGTCAACTGGAGCGATCATTCCAGACATTAATCCTTCGATCTCGTAATCAGCAGCAGAAATTGTATTTGCATTAGCCGCTGTATCTACAGCACGCACTAAGCAGCCACGAAGATGATAGAATAAGAAGGTCATAAAGCTGGCGCCTTTGGAGGCATCGTATCTTTCAGCAGCTTCACAGAGAGCTAAGTCTACCAAACTATCAAGCTCCTCTAGATCTATGCGAGAACGCCACCTACGAAGAATGCTTCGGGACAACTTTCTGGCATTAGCTCTATATTCAAGAATCATCTCTTCTTTTGAGAATTTTTTTGGACGAGGAGCAGGTTTGGCGGCGGCAGTGCGCAATTTCACCTTAGGAGCTATCCGGCTAACAGCTCTAACTTTCCTTGACCCGGCTTTAGTTCCCCTAGTAACCTTTTGGAGTAATTTTCTCTTGGCTGACATGACGAAAACATCCTTTGAAGCTAACAAGCACTTATGCATCGCCCTTAACAACGCATTCGTATACACATGTCATGGAGTTAGCTGAAATCGCTTCTAAATTCCGGTAGGTAAGTGGAATAAATAGGAAAAATAGGAAAAAATAGTACGAGATGTACTATTGTTATGACCCTACATACTGCTGGTGTATCATAGAAAAGTGGCCTTCAAATTGAATTAAACTGGGAATGGGAGACTTTTAGAACCAGTTGATCGTAATTTCAATAAGTTAGGGCATTAGAATGAGGGTATGGGCAAACTTCAATCAACGATATTAAAACCAAAGCCCAAAGGGATAACAGCCGACAGGTAAAGAGGGATCACAGCGCTATATTTATAAGGATATTCCGACATGGGGGCAGGAGACACATCTGAACAAGGAGAGGCAATTGCCGTTCCCTCACCTACTCAAGTTCTAAGTGCGGATGAAATAGACAAACTAGTACTTGATAATCAAGGCTGGGCAGAGAGCATTGCTCGCTCTGTTGCCAGAGCATGGAACATGGACTGGCGTGGAGACGGACTTGATGGGGCTGCACTCGAAGCATTACTTTTTTGCGCACGAAGATTTGATCCAGCACGAGGCATCCCCTTTCGTGGATATGCTCGAAGACGAATTCATGAAGCCTCTACAGAAGAAGCTAGGAAATCAAAAAGCTGGAAAACTGGGACAAGGCCTGGCTCAACAAATCCACAAACTGAAAAGGAAGCAAGAGAACTCTCCGCACGATTAATGGAAACATTTCCAGAGCTGAGAGACGGTATGCTCCCTGGTGGCGAGGATGAGGATGTTCGTGGCTCAATCAGAACATTGCTTGTTGGCGCTAGTATTACCTCCATCAAGGAAGGGATTGAAACATCCACTCCTGAAGATTTCATGGACATTAAAAAAGTAGTTGAGATAGTCGGAGCATTAGAACCAGTTCATCAACTATTACTATGGAAGACATACTGGGAAGGAAATTCCCTCCGTACAGTTGCAGATGGCTGGGAGACTGACGAACTAAACGTTATAAGAGAACACAAGGTGATCATAGATTACCTATCAAAGTGTTTTGCTTCCTCCAAAAAGGGAACTCGTCCCAAAATAAGGCCTGGCCTACGGCCCGTAGCTTTTAGATTAAAGAAAGACCTCGAGGTCGGACCATTTACTCAAATTCTGGAGGAGAGTCGTAACCAGCGTGCCCTGAGTCAACGGCGGTAGGAGAAAGATTATGGTGAAAAAGATTAGTGATAAGAAAATTGGTCGGGTTGATGCTACAACCATAGCGAACGAAGTATCTCAAACAACCGGGGTTGGTTCTGTTGGAGCAGTTAAGCCAACTAGTGGTGTGGGGAGCACTAGTGCTACTGGTGGCATAGGCAAGCGTCGAGCAACCCGGGTCATGACCATGGCTGAGCGGGAAGAGCTTTTCAAACTTGTTTCCGAAGAGGCTGAGCGAATGTTTCCACCTGGAACAATCCCGCCAGAAAAGCGTGAGGTTATTGAAGGCGCAGTGCGTATGGCTATTGATGCAGCAATTGAGGAGAGCCCTGAGCTAGAACAATCTGGGAGCTCATCAAGTCAGGAAAAGAAATAAGCACTACGAAGCTAGACTCTGAAATCTAGCCAACTGCATCTTATAAAATCTTATTAGATCTTGATCGTTATCCCTGACCGCTTCTAACGTCTCTCCAACCTCACCTAGTAGCGCTCCAGCAGCGGCAAGATCGTTATTTGCTAAGAGAACTGAGACAAGGAAAAGCGCTGGCAAGGGGGCCTGAGGAGCTAGCTTTCTAGCCTCTTCGGCGTGTTGCTGAGCAGCTTCAAGATTGGATTGGGCGAAATCAACACAGAACAATCCCAACCAAGCAGGAACAAATTCTGGAGCTACCGAGGTAACTCCGGCAAATATCTTTGCTGCTTTTGCTGTCTTGCCTGACTCCAAGTAGAACCTGCCTAGCTCGTAGAGATGGCTTAGCTCTTCATCAGAATAGCCCCGCTTAAGAACGTCTGAAAGCTTTCTCTCCCGTGGAGCCATACCTACTCCTTAACCGGACTCATTTTAAGCCAATCAAGAACCTCTAAAAGCATGTCAGCTTCCTGCTGCACAGGCTCTGGCATCCTCTCACCTCTTGCAACTGCGGCTTGGCGCAGCGCTTCCACCTTTTCGAATCTGGCAAAGATAAAAGTTTTCAAACCGTAGAGGGTTTCAAGACTGCCTAAGCTGGGCAGGAGGCAGGTCAGTGGCGCCTGCAGGAAAGGATCATTTTTCTTATTATTGCCTATGCTCATCTTTGGCGAGCCTCGTTTTCAATCTCTGCTCTAGTCATTCTATGCCTCAGCATAAACCGATAACGAGCAGCCAGCCAAGAGATGAATGCAAATACAATCGCAAAGCTAGCCAAAACCCCGAAGAATAACTCAGCCAATACAGCAAGGCTGGGTGCGAGCCCGTGAATACCGGTAGGTAATAATTTAAAAAGTTCTGGCCAAAATACTCTAATTAAAAATATTGATGCCAAACCTAACAACGGCAGGGATAATAATATGACGGCGACTTTGTAACCTACACCTTGAGAATGTCTAGCCTTGTGTAACCATAACCTATTAGGCTGAGGAGATATCGTATTAAGTCGAAAAAATAATTTCGTTTGCAACACTCCAACTACAAAACAAAGCATAGCAACACCGACTACGCCGAGTAGAATTTGAGCCATTATGCGAGAGCCAAACTCTTCAACAACTCTGATGTCTGTGGTTGTTAATTTTGAAAAATATTGGGTGAGCTCACTAAAAAATCCTTTTCCCCAAACAATTATAAATAAAGAAACGGCGGCAAGCCCGATCATTCTGATGGTAGTTAGACTTAAATAAAGCTCTCCTTCTCGTCTAAGATCTGCAATTTTCTGCTCGCTCGGCCACTCATTCCTCTCTGCCATACTAAGCTCTCCTTAGAGACGAGAGCACCTCTGTTACTGAGCCATCGAAAAGCCCGGCAATAAATTGAAGTGAAAGCCCTACGAAAATTAAAATTAAAATTGAGTGGAAAGCACGAGTAGGT
Source organism: uncultured Bdellovibrionales bacterium (assembly GCA_964650155.1). Lineage (GTDB taxonomy): Bacteria > Bdellovibrionota_C > UBA2361 > UBA2361 > J135 > JAWXBT01. The sequence continues at coordinate 4,984 of CAZYRE010000069.1, read as the reverse complement.
ATTAATCCATTCACTGAGGAACGAGCGGTGACGATCTCTACCACTAAGCATAGTGAGGCTGAGAAAAGCAACATGGTTGCGCCAATCAACGACGCTACAGTCAACAGCTCCCCAATAAAATTTAAAATATGGGAGAGAAAATCTCCATTATTTATATTATTGAGTGACAAAAAATTGATTAGAGAAACAAACTGATCTGTTCCTATGAAAAGAGCCGCACAAACATACCCGACGAGTGATGCGCAAGTACTTGGAATCCATCTCCCCATTATCGATGAACTAACTATAGAAAATATAAAATAAGTCATGATTGGAACAGCACATAAAATCAGCGCTGCAGAGAATATTGTTAACAGCGAGAGATTGCTGGAGCAAAACAGCACAGCGAAGATCAAAGTAGATATTGGTATCAGGATACCGACACCATAACACCTCATGGGAAAACGCTCCCACTCCAGGCCTGCTCTGCAATATATCTAATCCTATCTACTAGTGCAGGACCAAAAAATGAAATTACAACGAACACAGCCACTGCTCTTCCGGCAAAAGAGATCGTCTCTTCACGAATTGACGTGACAGCCTGAAGCGTGCCAACAAACAAACTTGCCACGGTGACCCCGATGAGTAGAGGAACCATAAAACTTAGCGACGTTTCAACAACCAAACGAAGCATATCGAAAAGCTGCGTTTCCACCTCTAACCTCCAGAGGCTTTAACTAAAGTATTCGTAATCAGTGTCCAGCCATCTACCACCACAAACAACAAGAGCTTGAGAGGTAAAGCGATGACCTGGCTGCCTATCTGCGTAACTGAAAGCATAACTAAAACGTTCGCAACTAAGATATCGATAAGAACAAACGGAATTAATACATAAATTCCTAACAGGAATGCTGCTCGAACTTCAGAAAGCACAAACACTAATATTTGACGAGGGAAAGATAAGTCCCCCTCCTTCTCAAATTGAACCTTTATCTTTGGATCAGCATGCTCAACTAAGTATGGCTTAAAAATCGGCTCTAGCTCCGCGATCGGTTTTCCAGAAAAGAGCACATCAACTCCTCCGATCTTATTCAATTGAGGCTCAGCCGCCACAAGAGTAATAGCTAGAGCTAGTCCAAGAAAGGCACCGGAAGATCCAAATCCGCGAAGACCCAGGCCTTCCTTGCAGATGCTAAGAGTAGTTGCGATTTTGACAAATCCTGTAAGAAACAAAAGTGCGAGTACAACGCTTATGTAAGGTGTAGTCATGTTACAGCACCGTCATAGCAAAACGTTGACTGTACACACAGAGCTGTGCACGAGCTATCTGTTCTGCTCCAACCACCAATGCAGCTACATTCATTGCAGGCAATCCGGTCCTAACCAAGGTTCCAGGCTGAAGCAATTCTGTATAATCAACAGAGGGATCTATGCGATATGTCCCGAGTCGAACAGCTAGACGTGTTGTTCCTTCAGGTTGATTTAACGGTGGTGGCGCAACAGCGGACATCTCTAAAACAAACTCACCTTCGCAATTTCTAAGCCGAGCAGCCAAAACTTCACCTGCGCCTGTACGAATCATCACCCCATCTGAAACAGGAATTTCTAAATCTACAACTGTTCCAGCAGCAGAATAATCAGCAAGACTTGCAGGACGCACGGCAAGCTGTGCTAGGTCTATCTCCCATGTACCTGTGGCTTTGCGCTCTCCCAAACTGGAGCGTATCTGCCTCCTCCACATTCCGTCTAGCTGCTCAATGAGCCCCGGTCCAAGAAGTAAAGAAATTGTGGTTTGAAATCCATTTATACTTAAACCAAGGGTCAACCCGCCACCTAATTTAAGGCCCGACAAGGAACTCTTTCCCTTAAAAGAATACTGTGGAGCTTGAGGACCAGCCCAACCCAAGACTAAAGAAGCTAGAAGTCGGCGAGCTAAATACTCCTCTAAGATAAAGCGGCCAGCCTCTGAACTACCAGGAACTACGGCATTACCTATCAGCAAAAGTGAATCATCATCAGCTGCTAAGGCGATATCCTGATCCCCAACCTTAGCTGCATAAAGTCGCGCGACTCGAGTCGGAACTTGTAAAGTCGGGATAATACTTCCCAACTTAATCTCCAAACCCAAGGAATGAGTCAGCGTCAACCACTGAGCAGAGAATCCTGGAAACCATTGTCCGGGTTGGCATCGTAAAAACCCCCGGGAAAATTCTATCTCTGTAGGGGTTACTCGAGGCAGCAAAGTATTCGGATCCCAGGGGGACAAGGCTGGTTGGGTGAAATCGTTAGTATGCCCCTCCATAAAAATTATCTACCTGCCTGTGATTGACCTAAACTTTTAAGCGTACGTCTCAACGTAGTACCAATAAGCTGAGTTCTTAATTCAATTGGCAATCTTAATAGTTCAGCTGCTGCTCGACTCAAAGAAGAGTGTGCAGGATCTGCGCCTAAGAAGCTCTCTGCTTCGTGGCCATCCAACAACACCGCTATTATTACTAGCGCTCGATCATGTGGAGAAAGGGCATCAAGAGCCGAGGTTGCCATAGTTATTCATCACCTCCATCCATACGAGTAAAGGAAGATGAGATCCTAATTCGACTCTGATTCTTCTCAGGGCCCAATTTTGCAATCATCACGCTTGAAGCAGAAGGAGAATTAGATCGAGTAGGTTTCTTGGCCGCAAAAATATAACCTCCTGCAAAAGCAACACCACCAGCTAATATAAGGAGTCCTAATATGGCTCCTGCAAGCCTTTGGCCCTCCCCTTCAGGCACCATAAAAACACCTAAGAATGGAACCAAGGGCCGATATACCAAGCGGCCTTCCGAGTTCTGAACTGCTTGATCGCTAACTTTTACTCCAGCAGACCGAGCTTGTTGAATTAGAACAGCAATCCGAGAAGGTGTCAGGCCAGGAATTACCAAAGTTACAATTTGTACTATCTCTTTTGGATCGAGACTCACTCCAGTTCGAGTTGTTATCATGACAGAGGCACTTGGTTCCTGATCGGCCTTAAGCATATTCGATCTAACAATAACTCTGGCATTATCGATACCATCTAAGGATCTAAGCTTCTCCTCTATTTCGCTACCCAGGGCATAGTCTAAACGAGCCGCTTCAACTTCCCTGGTATTGGGTAAAAATCCTCTTTGCTCAGTTAGATCTCGGAAACTTGGCGGCTGTTCTTTGGGCAAACCCAAAGCATTTAAGATACTCACAGCTAACGGATAGTCCCTAGAAGCAACCTCTACACTAAAAGCCCCACGGGAACCGCGATCTGTTTGTGCATACGAGATTATGCCCTGCCCGGTAAGAGTCGCAACCATCTCTCGAGCTTGTTTTTGATCTAGCCCTGTTGCAACTTGCTCACGCGAACAACCCGAGAAGACACAAAGCAATGCGAACACGACTAGTGTTCGCACTACTATCGATCTTATTTCGAACGGCCTTCCCATAGCCTGAACCTTATCCCATTTTTAGTCAGCAGGTATAAGTACCAACAGATATTCTACTTCTCCAAACTGAACTCTATCGCCATGCCCTAGTTTTACCCTTTCCTCGACGTTCTGCCAGGAAGAAGAGCTGTGCCGACGAATCTTAATTCCTCGCTCACTCATTAGGTCTTGCAACTCAACACCGTTTTGCTTCGTAGCACGTACCAAAGCGTGTGGTGTAGAAATGCTACCATGATCAATAATCAGGTCTGAGTCCTTAAGCCTTGTTCTGGAAACAAAGAACTGGCCTTCTCGAAGCTCAATTCCAGCTCCACGCTGATCTCTATAATCAACTAGCCATCCAACTAGTCCACCATCAGTGGCTTGGATCTTACTAGCACTACGTGAAGGCTCAACTCTCCTCTCTTGCTGAGGCTGTCGCTGTTCAGCTCGTTCCTCACGCTTCTCTTCTCGACGGGGAGGCTGAGGGACGGGCTGTCTCTGCGCTGGGGGTTCATGACGCGGGGCCTGCGCAGGTTTGCTGACAGGCTCTTGTCTTGGTGCTGGCTCTCTAGCTTCCTTTGTCTCAGGAATGTTCCTTTGAGCAGGTTCCGGTTTTCTTTGCTCCCGAATCTCAGGACGACCAAACGATAAACCTCCAGGCTTTCCTCGACCCGATTCTACGACCACTTGTGCTGGCGATGGTGGTGTTGGTGCACTCTTCATCGGCATAGGTGGTGGTGGTGCAATCGGAGCAGCTATTTTAGGCTCAGTATAACCTTCATGAGCATTTACTCCGTTCGAAGAAGGTGGCCTTTCGTTCTCGCCAACCTGGACTTCCTCCACATAGCTACGCAGCGGATCATCCACGTCTGGTGAACTCTTCTCGGCAACATCTGAAGTAAGACCAAATCCTGCGGTAGGGATCGGAGCTGATATAGGGGCTGGCCGCTGTGGTGCCGCTGGAGAAGGTGGCGGCTCAATGCCTGTAGCGACAGATGTCGTATGTTGACGAACTCTGCCGCTAGGAGATCTAGGCTTCTCCTCTTCAGCCTGCCCATTCTCAAATGTTGCACCACACATACGACACTTTGTCGATATCGCTGGCACTAAGCTGCGACATGATGGGCAACGAACAAATGTTAATTCAGCATTATCACCTGCCATAAGGCACCTCTTCCAATTACTAAAACATTACCTAAAACCATGAATAACAAGACTTATAACAACTACTCCGATAATAGCAGCACTAAGGATTAAGAGTACTAGGCCTAACCTACCTCTCAATACTGGCTTACCATTCAGAGGCTCAGAACCTCCAAATGTACTATCCCGCGCGCCACCACTAATAGAATCATCTTGGCCAAGCACAAATCCAGGAGTTGCCGGGGCAATCTCTGGATTACTCTGCTTGTACTGTCGATCGGGAGAGCGCTCTGTTTCTATCGGTCGATTATCAATCTTTCCGTTACGATAACTTTCCTCATCACCTTCGGAAAAGCATATCGCTATGGAAACTCCGGGGGGGGGGGGGGGGGGGGGGGGGGGGGGGGGGGGGGGGGGGGGGGGGG
>CAZYRE010000068.1:7552-13164 GCA_964650155.1 uncultured Bdellovibrionales bacterium | reverse complement strand
AGCAGCATTAAAGGATGTTCATGATGCGGAGGAATAGTTCGTAGAAATCCGTGCCTGTCCCTGTATTAATTTGGTACTTGGAAAGTGATTTTGTCGCCGACGGCATCCATCAACACGGATTGGCCGTCTTGGATTTCGCCGCTGATTAGTTTACGGGCGAGTCCGGTTTCGATCTCTTTTTGGATTAGGCGCTTGAGGGGGCGGGCGCCGTAGACGGGATCGTAACCGTGGGAAGAGAAATGCTCGATAGCTTTGTCAGAGAGATTTAGGGTGATGCGACGCTCAGAGAGACGTTGCCTTACGCGCTCAAGCTGAATCTCTACAATGTGGCGGATCTCTTCCTTACCAAGTGGGTTGAAAGTGATGACAGAATCAACTCTGTTAAGGAATTCAGGCCTAAAGAAAGAAGCTAGAACACCTTGTAGTTCGCCTTCCATTGCTTTCCGTGCAGTCTCTCGCTCAGAAGTTTTAGAAGCCCGAAGTTGCTCTGCGTACTTCATAATCTGCTGAGAGCCAAGATTAGAAGTCATTATAAGTAATGTGTTCTTGAACGAAACTGTTCGTCCCTGACCATCAGTAAGTCTTCCGTCATCAAGGATTTGAAGAAGAATGTTAAAAACATCAGGATGAGCTTTCTCAATTTCATCAAGAAGGATGATTGAGAACGGACGACGACGAACAGCTTCAGTTAACTGGCCACCCTCTTCGTAACCAACGTATCCTGGAGGAGCGCCAACTAATCTTGATACAGCATGCTTCTCCATGTACTCCGACATATCAATTCGGATCATCGCTCTTTCATCATCAAAGAGGGATTCGGCTAGTGCTCTAGCAAGCTCGGTTTTACCAACACCAGTTGGACCCATAAATATAAAGGAGCCGATGGGTTTCTGAGGATCTTTTATTCCAGCGCGAGCTCTTAGAACTGCACTAGCAACCTCGGTAATAGCGTAATCCTGGCCAATTACGCGCTTTCTGAGTACATCCTCTAAACCAAGGACTTTTTGGCTCTCGCCTTGAAGTAACTTAGTTACAGGCACACCAGTCCAGCGGGAGACAACTTTGGCGATATCCTCCTCATCAACTTCTTCTTTTAAAAGCACTGCGCCATCGGTACGTTTTTGTTGAATCGCTTTCTCTGATTCAGCAAGCTTTGCTTCAAGTTTTGTAAGGACTCCATACTGAAGCTCTGCTGCTTTGTTTAGATCGTAGCTTCTCTTTGCCTTCTCAACTTCTTGCTTGGTCTCTTCAATTTTAGAACGGATCTCACGGACTTCCTGCACCATCTTCTTTTCCCCGTCCCACTGAAGACGAAGAGCCGTATTTCTATCCTGGAGTCCAGATAACTCTTTCTCTAGTTTACTTAAGCGATCTTTAGAAGCGGCATCAGTTTCCTTTCTAAGAGCCTGCTTCTCAATTTCAAGTTGCAAGATTCTACGGGAAACTTCATCAAGCTCAGTCGGCATTGAATCAATCTCTGTACGAATTTTGGAAGCGGCTTCATCAACTAAATCTATTGCCTTATCAGGCAAAAAGCGGTCTGCAATATAACGATCGCTTAGTGTTGCTGCGGCAACCATCGCGGCATCTTTAATCTTTACACCGTGATGTAGCTCGTATTTTTCACGAAGACCGCGAAGAATAGAGATAGAATCTTCAACAGAAGGTTGATCAACCATTACTGGCTGAAAACGACGCTCTAGCGCTGCGTCCTTTTCGATATATTTCTTATATTCATTAAGAGTTGTGGCCCCAACGCAGTGAAGCTCGCCGCGAGCTAACATGGGCTTAAGTAAGTTGCCTGCATCCATCGCACCTTCAGCAGCACCGGCACCAACTACAGTATGAAGTTCATCGATAAAAAGGATAATCTCACCGGCAGCTTCCTGGACCTCTTTAAGAACTGCTTTTAATCGCTCCTCAAATTCACCACGGAACTTTGCACCAGCGATAAGAGCACCCATATCAAGTGCTAAAATTTTCTTCTCTTTCAAACCTTCAGGAACATCACCAGAGATAATTCGTTGAGCTAATCCTTCAACGATTGCTGTTTTTCCTACACCAGGCTGGCCAATTAGTACTGGATTGTTTTTGGTACGACGGGAGAGGACTTGAATGACCCGACGAATCTCTTCGTCCCGTCCAATTACGGGATCAAGTTTTCCTTGCGCTGCTGCCTGAGTAAGGTCACGCGCATACTTTTTTAAAGACTGATATGTTTCTTCAGGATTTTGTGATGTCACTCGTTGTGTTCCTCTAACGCTCTTTAGTCCAGTTAAAATCTTCTCTTCAGATAAACCAATTTTCTTAAGTGCCTTAACATGAGTTACGGCGGATAAGAAAATATGCTCGATAGAAACGAAATCATCACTCAATTTTTTGGCCTGGGCTTCAGCATCCCTAAGGAGTGAGATCATCTCTCTGCCTATCCTTACATCCATTGCACCAGAGCTAGAAGTAATCTGAGGGCGTTTTGATAAGGTTTCATCAATTTCTCGCTTTAGGGCGGAAACATCACAACCAGCCGCACTAACCAAGGCAGCACCAACCCCATCCTTCTGCTCAAGGAGGGCAGCAACATAGTGCTCTGGGGCAACTTCCTGATGATGAAGCGCTTCTGCCTTAATCTGAGCATCCCGTAGCCCTTCCTGGGCCTTGATAGTTAATCTATTAAAATCAAACATTTAGCCTCGAATACTGAATAAGTAAGTCACAGCTTTCAGTAGATAATCACGAAGGACAGGAACTTCAACGCCAACAGATTACCTTCCAAAATATCCCTAGATTCAATGGTTCTGTGTTGAAAATTTGAGCTTGAGATTACGGGTTGTTGAAAACATAGTTCAACTATAACCTCTTGGTGGTGCCTCCTGCAGAGTACTTGTGAATAAAATGGATATCTACCGATTCTTTCATCCTCACCATAACCCAAGACTCATAAGCACTCCGCTGCGTCAAATCGAACTAATTGAGCTAGAACAGGCTTCTGCAGAATTAAAAAAAGCGATCCTACGTGCTAAAACTCGCCTTGAAAAAATTGCAACTCCGCCGTTACTCCCTTCGCACTTTAACGACATTATCCGAGCGATGGATTTCGTTAACACATCAATGCAGACATTATGTGATGCACATCCAGGAGATTCCGAAGCTGACCTTTCTCAACTTGTACAGGAAAGAGCTTCATTCGCAGGATGGGAAACCTGGGCCAGCTTACTAGAGCAACAACTAAGTTCAGCCAACTCACCAGAGAAATGTGAGCCAAAAGCCGCTTAACTCTATCAGGATAGATTTCCCAACGCTTTCAACCTATTGGAATCGAATCCTTGACCATGTAAACTTTGCGAAAAATGAAGATTTAAACTTCTAGGCTCATCTAAATACTTTAGTTATGGAAAAGAATAAACAAACCTCCGCTGAGGAGATCGAACCGGTAGCAAATAAGTTTCTAACCGAAGCTGATTACATCCCACTTACAAAAGAGGAACGAAAAGCTCGTCGTAAGCATTTAGACGAAAGACTGCGTGCCATGAACTACCGTACTCAGATTATTGAGCGCGAACTGCAAAAACTGGAAAGCAGATACTACAGAACCTGCATTTTCGGCAGTGCCAGAATCAAATCCGACAGCCCGATCTATAAAGACGTAGAAGAGCTAGCGCGACTCTTGGCTGGCGTTGGGATCGACATCTTAACTGGTGGCGGCCCTGGACTTATGGAGGCCGCAAATAAAGGTGCCCAAGTTGGGAAGAAAGAAACTAAGACAAAGAGCCGTTCTTACGGACTATCAATCCAGCTTGATTTTGAACCAGTTCCAAATTCACACCTCGATGTAAAACGTCACCATCATAAATTTTCATCACGTCTTGATGATTTTATGAGGCTTTCAAATTCTGTGATTATTACTCCAGGCGGAATTGGGTCTCTGCTTGAATTACTTTTTACCTGGCAATTAATACAGGTGAAGCACCTTCCGCCACGTCCGATCGTATTGATGGATTCCGTTTTCTGGAACGGCTTTCTTCAATGGATGAAAGATTTTCCAACCGCCAGAAAGCTTGTTGGGCCGGGGGATTTTGATTGTCTTTCAATTGTAGACACACCTGAACAGGTTTTTGAAATTATACAAACTCACTATGAGTCGTTTTTAAAGGAACAGAGTAAGGAGAATAGTAAGAATTCTACTGCTCCTGCGAAGAAGCCCGCTGCAAAGCCTCGAGGAAGCGGCGCCTAATCTCTTCCTGACGTTCCCTAACATCCGGATCCATTTCAACGGAACCATAAGAGTTAGGTGCGGAAGAATAGACCGGACTTTCGTAGTTTGAAGAAGAGCCTTTCTCTTTTGAGGGTTTTAGGTTTCTTAGTGCTTCAAATGGATTATCAAGAGCTGATTTAGAATTATTACTGATGGATGCCTTCACAATGCCAACATCATCTTCTCTTTGATTAAATGCTTCAATCACGGCTCTTCTGATATCAGGACTGAATGTATCTAGAACTGTCTTAGGTGCTGGTTTAACAACTTCTACCTTTGCCACTTCCACGCTTGGCACTTCGACGACTGAAACTTTCTTCTCCAGAACCGGAACCTGTACATTCTTTGCTAATTGCACTGGAGGAGGTGGTAGAATCACATTCTGTGCAATGGCAGCTTCTACTTTTGGTGCTGGTGGAATAGTTTGAGTGGCTACCTGAGCAACATTCGGTTCAGTGCTCGATCCTGCAAACACAGAAAGTGTCACTAATAATGCAGCGCAAACGCCGCTACCAATAGTTAAAATACGTTGCTGATTCCCCGGTAAGGATTCCCATCTTGAGACAAGAACGTTGAGATAGGCTTGCCATTTACGCGATCCGCTTGGCTTTGTAAGTGCAGCAGAGGCCCCAAACGGCATTGGTGGTCGCATCTCTGGCATCTCAAGTGGAGCTACTTGTTCAGTTTGAGTTATGGCACCAGATTTTCTTAGCTCTGCGACAATTTTGTTTAATTCTGTAGCTTTCGAGCCAAATCCGATTGTTTTCTGTACGCTTGAACCAACCTGTTGGCGATCAATTGCCTCGTTACCGATCCAACTAGTGGGACGGTAACAAAGACGCGGGACCAAGGTAAGTCTATTCCTTGCTGTAACATCTTCTAGAATTAAGGCAGCAAACTTATCCTTCCACATGGAAGAGATCGGTTCAAACGGACTATCTAATACTAAGACTCTACAATTTGAATAGATTGCCCAGAGGATCTCTAGTCTTCTGCAAAAGTCCGCAGAAAGCATATTCGGGGTTTGCTTTTCAGTTCCTTCTAATCCGAATGCTTTTAAGATAACAGGGATCTGGTGCGGAGAAATCCCACGATCTGTTAATATTGCAGTAACAGTTTTTTCTGGGGGTAAAATTGGACCGAATCCGATCACTATATGGTCTTTTTGTTCGAACGGCTGATTATTATAGGTGATTGAAAATTTTTGTCCTGAAACATATCCGGCGACTGCTTGACGGTACGGAACAAGATCCCCTTCAGATTCCGCGCGCAGAACTGTAATCTTTCCTGGAAAACAATTCACACAATCCAGGAGTTCCCCGTGTTTAGATAGATGTTTAATTACAAGCCTCTCGTCAGT
>CAZYRE010000068.1:1276-7452 GCA_964650155.1 uncultured Bdellovibrionales bacterium | reverse complement strand
TCGTGCCTGTCCCCACTATTATTTACAAATGCGGCTCATATATTCTCGTAGACGAGGAGCGATATCGGGGCGTTTAAGACCGTAAGCTATATTTGCCTGGAGGAATCCGAACTTATCCCCGGCATCATATCTATCACCCTCAAAGGTGTACCCTAAAACCCCTTGTTTTTTCATGAGCTTTTCAAGGGCATCGGTAAGTTGAATTTCACCGGATTTTCCAGGCGCAGTTTGTTCAAGGATAGTAAAGATTTCTGGGGTAAGAATATATCGCCCAACGATTGCTAACCGAGATGGAGCATCTTTAAGATCTGGCTTTTCTACCATCTTATTTAGATCAAAAAGCCTATCTCCAATTGAATTACCTGCACAGATACCAAACTTAGAAACTTCTTCCTGAGGAACTTCCATTAAAGCTACAACGGATTTTTGGTGCTTGTCGTAAATATCCATCATCTGCTTAGTGCAGGGAACTTTTGCATCAACTAAATCGTCACCTAAAAGTACTACGAATGGCTCATTTCCGATAACATCCTTAGCGCACAGTACTGCGTGTCCCAATCCACGTGGGCTCTGCTGCCTTACTGAAACAGCACGGATCATCAAACTTGCTTTCCGTAATTTTCCTAAAAGATCGTGTTTTCCTTCTCGCTCAAGCTTCTCTTCTAGCTCAGGATAAAAATCAAAATGATCTTCAACTGCGGCTTTACCTTTGCCAGTAATAAAGACAACGGTGTCAATTCCGGAGGCAACCACCTCTTCAACTATGTACTGAATTGTTGGAGTATCAACTATTGGTAAAAGCTCTTTAGGAACAGACTTGGTGGCAGGCAAGAATCTAGTGCCCAACCCTGCTGCAGGGATAACTGCTTTTCGTACCTTACTTCCATTCGCCATAAACCCTCGATATTGCTACTAAGTACTCTTCGTATAAGTAAATTTTGGGCACATCTCTCCCAAGAATTATGGACGGGATTTGTTAACTACCACACCCCTATGATCGATACAATAAAGGGTGGGTAATTCAAAGGTTTGTTGTTGAAGTTGTAACCTATGGATAGGGTTTTAATCGTTGAGGACTCTCAAAGTCTCCGCGAAGTCTTAAAAACAGTGCTCGAAAGGGAAGGCTACGAGGTCGAGGCCAGACCTGCGGCAGAAGACGCGCTTAGCTCCGTTTCAGATCAACATTTCTCACTAATTCTTTCTGATTTTAAACTTCCAGGGATGAACGGCATAGAATTTATGCGTGAGGCTCGCGGTAAATCTCCGACGGTCCCGTTCGTTGTGATGACGGCATTCGGCTCAATTGATATTGCTGTTGAAGCAATGAAGCATGGTGCTAATGATTTTCTATCTAAACCATTTGAGCCAGACCAGCTCTGTTCAGTCGTCAAAGATATGGTTGAGCACCAAAGAGTTCTTGATCGAAATCTGGGCAGATACCAGAGACGTCGTCGAAAAGTTGTCACAAGAGATCCAAAATTACTTGGGATTCTAGAGCGCACAAAAAAAGCGGCTCAATTCGATACTCCGATACTAATTCTTGGAGAAAGTGGAGTTGGTAAAGAGCTTTTAGCTCGGCATATCCACGAGCATAGTCCAAGAAAGAATGAGAAATTCATCTCTATTAATTGCGCGGCTATCCCTCATCAGCTTTTAGAAAGTGAATTTTTTGGGCACGAATCAGGCGCGTTCACAGGTGCGACTCAAAGTCGTTCCGGGCTTTTTGAAGTTGCTAAAAACGGTACAATCTTTCTTGACGAAATTGGAGACATGCCTCAGCACCTCCAGGTAAAACTTCTTCGCGCACTTCAAGAAGGAGAGATTCGTCGAGTCGGTGGAAACAACACTATCAAAGTAAGTCCAAGAATTATCGCAGCAACTAACAAGAAAGTTGAAGACGGCGAGGACAGCAGTCTGCGAGAAGATTTTTACTATCGACTAGCAGTTCTTTCTGTAACTATTCCGCCGCTACGGGATAGAAAAGAAGATATTAAACTTCTGGTGGAACATTTTCTGAAAGAATTTTCTGAGCAAGCGAACAAAAAAGCTCCCGAAGTAGATGATGCAACCTGGGAGATACTCACACGATATCCTTGGCCTGGTAATGTTCGTGAACTTGAAAACGTGATGGAACGAGCAACTCTTCTTTGTCAGGATTCCTTGTTGCCAGAGCATCTTGGGATAACCTTAGATATAGATTTCGATACGATCGAGGATATTATCGCCACTCTGCCTGAAGTTGCAGAGCGCGCTTCCCGAAAAGCAGAAGTAGATCTGATTAATAAAATTCTACAAAGAACAGGTGGAAACAAAAGCAAGGCTGCCGAAGTTCTCGGAGTAAGCTACAAGACTCTTCTAAATAAAATTAAAGACTACCATATCCACTAGGTCACAGCTTCCAATTTAGATTACTCGCCGACTTAGTCCTCTTGTGATATTCGCATTAAGATGGTCAGGTATTTAATTCCAATTTTTTTATTATTTTCGATTGTTTTCGTTTCGACCAATATTACCTTTCAACCAAAATCATTTGGCAACATAGACTTCACTGAGGTGTGGAGCGCCGTCAAGGTATTTAAAGCCTCCGGTGATTTTTATGATCCAGTAGCTATTGAGTCAGCTCAACAACATCTGGGTCTGCCACCAAGTTACTTGGCCAAATGGTATCCTCCCTGGTTCACGACCTTTCTCAGCCCCCTACTTGACGTCCCGCTAACTGAAGCGACACGTTACTATTTCTTACTAAATTCTTTTGCAATCATTATTTCTATTACACTTTTGCTAACAGAAATTGCAGCTCCTATAACCACAATATGGGCATCTGCTTTTTTGGTTGCTCTGCTCATGCCACCAACAATTGCAACTTTAAACTATGGCCAACCTGGCGGCCTACTTCTTCTCGGAGTAACTCTTCTCTTTATAGGAATGAAAAGATCAAATGCCTGGTTGAGTAGCTGCGGGATAATTTTGATGAGCATCAAACCTCATCTGTTTTTATTGGTTGGAGCATTCACTGCCTTATGGGCAATTAAAGAAAACAAAATTAGATTCTTGGCTCTCTCTCTAATCCCAATACTAGTTATCGCATCTCTACACGCTCTCCTTATGCCGGAAATATTTAATCACTGGCTGACCGCCCCATTAATTAAGCGAGGAGAACAAATTACAGCCATGGAGTGGATACCTGCCACTTTTCCAGGAATCATAAAGTCTATATTAACTTCCTCAGGCACATCGCCTATCTGGCCAACGTTACTTATTCCGTTACTTGCAGGGATTATACTGCTGATTTGTTACCGCAAAAAATCACACTTTGACGATTTTGATTTTCAATTTCCATTAGTCACATGCTTATCAATTTTCTTAGCACCATATGGGTGGATATTTGATCAGACCATCACAATTCCTGCCTTGATTATGATTTTGATTGCATCATTAAGAAGCAAAAATCTGTGGCTGGCATTACTACTTTGTTCAATGCTCACAATTGAAATCTATTATTACTTCTATTTTGCCAAAACGCATGAGCAGCTTTTCTGGTTTCCGCTACCGATAATTATTTTGCTTGGAATAGTTTTGAGCAAACAAAAGCTCAAAGAACTATCTGCACCGTAAGATATTAATAATCTTATTTGTTACTAGTCATGACTAGGATTCATCCTTCTGTTAAGCTGTCATCTAACTGTCAACAGAACAAACCAGAGTGCGTTGTGCCTAGCTCTCATATTCCAACGATTAGTCAAGCTGTCCTAGCTGAGAAAGTAGGGATTCTGTCTTTATGCGCGCTCTCTTTTGGTTGCTCTAAAGATACAGTCGAACCGAGCGATCTCAACCCAACAAATCACACTACACAACATCACCAGCCAACTTCTCCTTTAACAGATCCTGATTATATTAGGTGGCGAGATGCATTAATGACCCCTGAAAAGAAAAAAGCTCTTCATGTTTTTCTTAACTCGACACCAAAGTCGACGTCGAAAGAAAATTTGGACTTAACATTTGAGACTAAATTTGAACTTTCTGTGGTCACTAGTGCGATTGTAAGAACTACAGAAATAATCAATTTTGTTCACTCTGCAGATTCATATGTACAGCCACTACTGGAAAAGAACGGTACAGCCGGTGAAGATCTGCCGAATACGCCCGAGGATCGGGCCTATCTTCGAGCTAAACAACTTGAAGTAGACCCTAATTATCTTGCCCTTATGAACAAAGCCCAGTTCAAGGAGGGAGATTATGATTGTGATGAAATAGCTGCTGCTTTTCTATCAACCATACTTTTTGAGATTGGGAATGAAATTAAGGATGGCGAATCCTGCAGAATAACACTTAATAGTGGAATGCTATACGAACCCTCTTTGCCAGGAAAAGGTGGTGGACATTTTTGGTTTACCCTCACCGACGGTCGTGGCTCTCGTATACTTGACCCGAGTATTGAAAACATGACTCACCGGATTACTACGAAAGATATTGCCGACCCAAGTTATCTTCTTATTACAGCACAAACTTTCAATCTTCTAAGAGTAGGAAATCTCGCTAAAATTGCTTCAGATCCTATCGTGATTGTGAGAGCCCCTTAACTGGCAAAAAAAGAGCAAAAGTTCCATCTTCATGTGCCACCTTCCACTCCTGCGGAGCGCGCACCATAATTTGAGCAAGGGCTGTGTTCTTATCAGCCAGAACTACATCGGGATTCCATGTCTGAAGTGTCTGAGCCCACTGATTTTTTAATCGATAAAGATCGAAAGATTTTTCATACTCATTAACTGGAACCATCTGGGTTCTGCCATCAGTTGTTACTTTCATCGAAAATTCAGGGCTCTTTTCATAAGCTATCCAACGACACCAGCCACCATGATTGAAATGAGTAAGGACTCTTATGTGATCTCTGCCTGCAGAAGGTGAGATGCCTAAATCCGGGATCTTTTTACAAGCTTCAATTGGAAGATTTTCTTCCATATAAAATGATTTGTCATCCCAAGCTGGAAAAGTTGTAAAAGACTTATAAACGATCGACACGCCGATAATTGAGAGAAGTATCGGTTGAATCCTAGCAATTTTATGAATTTTAACATTCTCATGAACTAAAGCGCCAACTGCTCTGGCAAAACTAGGGGCAGCTAAAATTCCAAATAGCCCAACGAACTTTATCGCTCTCATTGTTAATGCAAACGAAAGTATAGCAGAGAGCGTGTCACCAATTTTTTCGAATGCTCCTTTAATCGAGAACTGCTTCATCCAAACCGCAAATGCACAGATTAAGAGAACCGGAATTATTCCTGCTGCGGCAAATCCAGGCTTTAGTTCATTTATAAAATCCCTTAGTTGCGCCGGCATTACGGTGTAATCAAAGATTACCGCGTAATTTGCTAACCATGCCTCTGGTGCCGGGTCTTTTGTGAATATTCCATAAGGAGAGATAAAACCTGCCATTGATAAGAGAGCTAATCCGCTCCAAGCATACACGGCAGATACTTCATCCCTGCCAAACAATCTTGGGATACACCTATAAAATCCCCATAGAACCGGCATAAAGAGCCAGTAAACGTGAGTGTTGGCCCCAATGATGGCTAAAACAAATAGAGCAATCAGTTCCCACCACCGGAAATCTTCTGACAGAATTAAAACAGCAACTCCTAGAAGAATTAGTCCAATTACATGCGGACGAACAGAAACTATCTCTCCAACGCAAGTTGCTAAAAGAAGAAATGTTAAGACAGAGAATATAACGGGGAACTTGCCAATATTTTTCTCTATGATTCTAGCTAGGATAACCGCGAAGATCCCCATCGAGATTCCAAGCCAAATTCTTAGGGCTTCAAATCCACCAAGTTTATAAATTTTAAAAAGAAGGATCTGACCCAACCAGTGATAATCAATCCAACTACTGCCAAATGAATTTATGGGATCAATCCTTGGCACATCTCCGTGCGAGAGGGTCCACGCTCCACCAAGCAAATGCCATCCTAAATCCGGGTCGTGCGTTGGCATCTGCCAGAAGGTAAGACCCCAAGTTATCGCAATCAGGTAGTAAATTATCCTCATTCGATAACCCTAATAGAAAACCCTCCTCCACGATATCCTCAACCACGAAGTCTCAGAGACATTGATATTATTGAATTTACTAGAGATTATAATATTCTTGCAAATTATGGATTGAATCCCTAATCTACATA
>CAZYRE010000068.1:0-1176 GCA_964650155.1 uncultured Bdellovibrionales bacterium | reverse complement strand
CCCGAACTTACTTCATACATACAGGTGGCAGCAGACAAACGAAAACGAAACGGGGAATTTATAATTACAGGCAGTCAGCAGTTTCAACTAATGCAGTCTGTCTCTCAGTCTCTTGCAGGAAGAACCGCAATAATCAGGTTACTACCTTTAAGCTCACTTGAATTAGCCAAATCAGCGCATAATCCAAAATCACTTAATGAGCTGATATTTTTTGGTGGTTATCCTCGAATATTCAGCGAGAAGTTAAATCCCTCTCAAGCGTTAAGCTACTATACGCAAACTTACATAGAGCGTGACGTACGCCAGATTATAAATGTTCGCGACTTAAGCCTATTCGAACGATTCATTAAGCTGATGGCCGCACGCAGCGGACAGCTCCTTAACGCCACAAACATCGGAAACGAAGCTGGTGTGAATCAAAGTACGATAAAAGAATGGTTATCTGTGCTGGAAACGAGCTTTATTATCAGTAGGATTCAACCACACCACAACAACCTATCTAAAAGAATTATTAAATCCCCGAAGATTTATTTTCTTGATACGGGGCTTCTTTGCTACCTGCTTGGATTAACCAGCCCAGAGCAACTTGAGTATCACCCGCTCAGAGGGGAAATCATCGAGACATTCGTAGCAAGCGAACTTACAAAGTCTATCTACAATTCCGGCAGATACGAGCCACTTTACTTTTTTAGAGACAGCGCTGGGCATGAGGTAGATTTTTTAATTGATCGTGGCGCGGCGGTAAAACTAATCGAGGTAAAAGCAAGTTCTACTTTCAACAGTGAATTCACAAAAGGAATAAATTACTATGAGTCTCAACGAAAAACTAAGGTTGTCGATCCAACGATCATTTACACCGGGTCAGAAAAGTTTAAGATTAAAGATATTAATATAATACCGATCAGAGATTCTGGATTATGCGTTTAATTTGTCCCTAATTATTAAGAAAACTATGCCGCACTGCGTTTTAGAATACTCAAGCAATATCATTGACCCCATTGATACCCGCGCATTCTTCCTTGAATTGCATCAAACAATAATTAAGAGTGGCCCATTCAATCTTGACCAGATTAAAAGCCGCGCCTTCTGCCGGGATGAATTTGTAGTAGGGGACGGCAGCCCTGATAAGTCCTTTGTCTACCTGCAAATATCCATCCTGAGTGGTCGGGATAAGGA
>CAZYRE010000067.1:0-13253 GCA_964650155.1 uncultured Bdellovibrionales bacterium | reverse complement strand
TGACACACCGGAAGAAAGCATGGTGGCAAGAGTTCTAGAGAATCTGGCCACACAAACTTTTTTAATTAATCGACCCAGTACTGGAACCTTCAAAAGAATCGGATGGATAACTTCTTTACCGCGATCTGTTCTAGCAAAGCGAAAGAATAGTGCTAGTACAGTGGTAATAGTACCGGCGATTACGGCAAGATTATCAACAAGAAAATTTGAAATGTTAATTACTATTTGAGTTGGTAGTGGCAATGCCTGTCCGAAATCCGCGAACATTTCTGCGAAAGTTGGAATAACAAAGATAAGTAGGATTGATGTAACGACGATGGCTGTTCCGATAACGACTGATGGATAAATCATTGCGGTTTTTACTTCGCGATTCAGTTTGATCGCCTTTTCCATGTGGATAGCGAGCCGCTCTAGTATCTGATCGAGTGCGCCACTGGTCTCACCAGCCGCGATCATATTTACATACAGTTCGTCAAAAACTTTCGGATGCAGCGCCATGGCTTCTGCCAAAGTGCCACCTGATTCCACTGTGTCTTTGATACCGTTAAGTACGCGACGAAGCGCTTTGTTGTCAGCCTGTTTTACTAGGATATTTAAGCCCTGCACTATTGGTAATCCAGCATCAAGCATGGTTGAGAATTGTCTGGTGAAAACCACGACATCTTTTGGTCTTACCTTGGAGACGGTTCCGGGAATTGGGATCTCCATGTCGAGACCTTTACCCTTCTCTTTGATCTTGGAGATGTTTGGATTAATTTTTTGTGCTTTAAGAGCGTTGAAAACCGTGCGCGAGTTCTTAGCCTCAAGCTCACCTTTGACTTTTTTCCCTGCGGCGTTAACGCCTTCCCACGTAAAAACTGGCATCCTTGCACTCCTTTTTTTGCTTGGCCGGTTATTCCGAATCCGTAACTCGGAAAACTTCTTCCACTGAAGTTACACCGTCAAGCAACTTATTAATGGCTGAAAGTCTCAGCGAGGCAACACCCTGCATTACTGCCTCCTGTCTTATATCAGCACTAGAAGCTCCTTGAAAAATGAGCTTCCTTATCTCATCATACATCGGCATTACTTCGTAGATAGCTAAGCGGCCTCTGTATCCTGTGTTTCCACAGTTGGAACAACCAACACTGCGTTTGAAAGTCAGCCCTTGAGCATGTTCAACCGGTAACCCTAAGCTATTTAGCACTTCAGGTTCCGGATGGTAATCCTCGGCGCATTTCGCACACAGTTTCCTAATTAAGCGTTGAGCTACAACTAGATTAAGGGAACTGGCTATTAGAAATGGCTCAATTCCCATGTTTAGTAGTCGCCCAATAGTGGATGGAGCGTCATTCGTGTGGAGAGTCGAAAGCACGAGGTGTCCCGTGAGGGAGGCCTTGATGGCGATCTCAGCAGTTTCGACGTCACGAATTTCACCGACCATGACCACGTCAGGATCTTGTCTTAGGAAAGCTCTAAGTGCAGAAGCAAAGGTAAAGCCAATCTCTTCATTGACCTGCACCTGATTAATACCTGGAAGATTATATTCGACAGGGTCTTCAGCCGTAAAAATATTTGTCTCAATGTCGTTCAGTTCGGAGAGTGCTGAGTAGAGAGTAGTTGATTTACCAGATCCTGTTGGTCCGGTAACTAAGATCATCCCGAATGGTCGATGAATCGCCTCTCTAAAATCTGTGAGTTGTCTTGGATCAAATCCAAGTTTTGCAATATCAAGTTGGAGATTTGATTTATCAAGTAATCGAAGAACTATCTTTTCGCCGTAAAGTGTTGGCAAACAGTT
Organism: uncultured Bdellovibrionales bacterium; assembly: GCA_964650155.1. Classification (GTDB taxonomy): domain Bacteria; phylum Bdellovibrionota_C; class UBA2361; order UBA2361; family J135; genus JAWXBT01. The sequence continues at coordinate 11,473 of CAZYRE010000067.1, read as the reverse complement.
CACACGGAAATCCATAGTGACACCGCTTGGCATCTTCAATTTTATTCTGCCGTCTTGAGGGAGACGTCGTTCGGAGATATCAAGTGCGGACATGACTTTGATACGGGAGATTAAGGCGCTTCGAAGTTTTACCGGAGGGCGCATTATTTCATGTAGAACACCGTCGATTCTGAAGCGTACACGATAAAATTGCTCATAAGGTTCAATATGAATATCAGAGGCATTCTTCCTAATAGCATCACCTAAAATGGCATCTACAAGTTGAATTATCGGAGCATCTTCAGCGACTCGCTCGATTATTGGGGGTTTGTCTTTAGCTTGTTGTTCTTCGTCATGTAGTGCTTCAGCTCTGATTGAGTCGATGATACTTTCGTAAGCGACTGCTTTTGCGTAGAGCCGCTCCTGGCCAAGTCTTATACTAAGTTCAGAACTTAGAACTAATTTTAAATCTTTTCCGGTAAGGAATTTTAGATCGTTTAGCGCTGCGACATCAGATGGGTCTGCTACTGCCACCATCAGAGTTTCATTTTCTACGCCTATTGGCAGCAGGGTATGCTTAGTAGCTAAGTCATGAGGTATAAGTTCGATAACAGTTGTATCAACCGCTCTGTTTTTTACATCCTGATATGGAATTTTGAAATGTTCGCTGATCGCTTCGTAGACAGTCTTCTCTGAAGCTAAACCAATCTCGACGACAAGTGATGGTAAGAGCGCACCTGTAGCCTCACACTCTTTGAGTGCGTGATTTAGTTGGTCGCGGGAAATGATCCCCTTCTCGACTAGTACTTCGCCGACTTGGGACGACATTGGCCCAATTCTCTCCCTCAAATTTTCCCAAGATCACGTCTCCTCGTGACCTGGGACACCTCAACTGTTTAGATCGGCAGATAAGTCTAAGGACTTGAAATGAATAGATATCTCTGAAGATTTAGTTATAGTTACGTGAAATTACTAGATATATGCCTGTGGGCAATGCGAAGGTCGTTTGCGGTTAAGAAGGTGGCGGCTTAAAGCAGTAAGTATTTGGGCCCTTTAATAATGCATAAAAAATGCAGATTAATTTATGCTACTTATCATGGGTTCCTGTAGAATGAGGGAGTGTTGGTGCGGTTGGCCCCTATTTTGCAATTAATTTAACGTCGGACAGTAGGATCGGTCATTAGTTAAATACGGCTTTTTGATTTGTTTAGTATCTTTATGGCTAGAATGTGGAGAAACTTTTTACGTGGATTTGTAGGTGGAACTATAGGCAGCTTGTTAGCCGCCGGTTGGGTATGGATAGATCCACCAGTTCACAGGGACCATCCAAAGAGTGAGGTCCGAGAGAGTTCCACTGCACCAAAAACTGAGGCCCTAAACACTGGCGAGATAGTACGAGTATCTGAAAATAAATCCTCTTCATCAAAGGCACCTAAGGCCTAATTTCTCTAAAATTCAACGATTCTACTTTGTTGTAGCCTAAGTATCTTTGCGTTACTGTATCGTTTGCATTGATAACTTGTGCTCATTGTGGCGACAAAGAAGGACAAAAATAAATCTAAGGATTCTACCAAAAGTGTGGAAGACGTTGAGATTTTACCTGCCGTTGAGCCTACCGATGAAGATCTAAAGCCTGAAGAATCAGAGGTGGAAGCTATTGATGCTGATGCTCTGCCAGCACTAGATGAGGCAGAAATCGAGCCTGTTGAAGTTGAGGGCAAATCTTCCAAAGGTTCAATTGTTTCATACGATCCTCTGCGGGCATATCTTTCAGAGATTGCTCACCACCCGAAACTTTCTAAAGAGGAAGAACACGAACTAGCCGTTAAATATAAAGAGAAACATGACTTAGATGCTGCTTACAAGTTGACCGTAAGTAATCTTTGGTTAGTAGTTGCGATTGCCAGAAGATACCAACGTGCAGCTAGGAGTGTCCTCGATCTAATTCAGGAAGGAAACATAGGCTTAATGGAGGCGGTTAAGAACTTCGATCCTTACCGTGATGTTCGCTTTCCATCTTACGCTACGTGGTGGATCAAGGCGTATATAGTGCGATTTATAATTGCTAATTGGCGATTGGTTAAAATTGGAACTACGCAAGCTCAGCGCAAACTATTTTTCAATCTTGAAAAGGAGAAAGAGAAACTTGAGCGACAAGGCTTTAGTCCAACCGCGAAACTTCTAGCGGCAAATCTAAATGTCAAAGAGAGTGAAGTTTTAGAAATGCAGCAACGCTTAGGTGGTGGGGATGTGAGTGTAGATGCCCCCGTTGGAGAGAATGGCGAGTCCAATATGCATGGGATTTTACCTTCGGAAGCTCCAAGTGCTGAAGATACGATGGCTGCCGAAGAAATTAGACAAAAGCTTAAGGCTTCAATGGATGAGTTTGCTCAGGGCTTAAATGAAAAGGAGAAGGTAATTTACGAAACTAGATTACTTGCAGAGGATAAGGCTACTTTGCATGAAATCGCCGATCAGTTTTCAATTAGTAAAGAGCGTGTGAGGCAGATAGAGAATAGAGTTAAAGCTAAGCTCAAGAGTCATTTATCTGAGCACCTTGGGTCTGGATTTCTGTTTGAAGAGATGGGTTTGAGTGATTCAGAGGGAGAATCGTGAGGCAGTCAATAAAGAGGCGCGCTGATTCCGGTGCAATCGGAATGGTTTTTCTAAGCATTGCTATAATAGCAGTCGCTTTAAGCTCGGTTTATCTTGGTTGGTATGAGCTTGATGGAGGTGTTTTGGAGCGCGTCGCACCGAAGATTAGTATTGTTGATAGTAGTAAAATTAGTGGTGTTGGTTTGCAACCTTTTGAGGTGACCGTCGAGGTTTCTGATCAAGGAATGGGATTAGATGAATTAATCGTCAGAACGGAACAGCATCGGGAGAGAGCTGACTTAATTAGACATGAGTTCGATGGTGAAAAGGAAACTACCTTTACATTTAAATTAGGAGGTCCTGATATTCCTTATGATGAAGGCGAATTGGGGTTGGAGATTCGTGTTTGGGATAAAAGCTTTTGGTCTAATTCTGATGAAACACGGATAACTTTAGAGGTCGATAAAAAAACACCAAAGTTATCCGTCTTGACCTCCCAGCATAATGGTCAGGAAGGTGGTACCCAGCTTGTTTTTTATAAAGCCAAAGATGCACATCTTGATAGGAGTGGTGCTCGCGTTGGCAACCGAAAATATCTAGGCGTGAGGGGTGAGATCCTTGACCCTACGATGCGGGGGGAAGACTGTTTTGGTGCTTTTTATGCTATCCCAGCGAATAAAAACATTCAGGAAAAGACGATAAAACTATTTGCTGAAGATCGAGTTGGCAATTTAGCTGAAGCTTCTTTTTATAATAAGGTATCCCGAAGAAAGTATCGATCCGTAGAGATTAAAGTCCCAACTGAATTTGGTCAGGGTGAGCTTGGGAAGTTGCTTGAGCCATTTAAGCTTGAAAAGCAGGAGTTAGGCTCAAGTGATCCATTTAAGCTAACGCAGTTGTTAATCAACGACATCAGAATTGAAGAAGATAAAAGAATCCGTTCGGCAATTAAGCAGGCAGGTTTCGGAAAGAGAGTATTTACTGGTGCATTGTTAAACCCTGGAGGAGTTCCTTATTACAGGTTTGGTGAACGAGTAACTTACTTCATGTCAGGAGAATCTGTTGGTACGATAGAGAGTTCAGGTTTTAGACTTGATGTTCCTGCTGGGACAGATGTGTTTCCCTCTCTTGATGGCACTGTGATCTTTTCTGAGAATTTAGCCTTTTATGGCAAAACGATCGTCATTGATCACGGCGCAGGTATTTCAACTGTATATGCAGGACTACAAAGCATTTTAGCTGGACGAGGAGAAAAGGTGCTATCCGAGCGTCCTATCGGAACTAGTGGTCTAAGTGGTTTGTTTTTTAGACCTGGAATATTTTTTGAAGTGCGTGTCCAAGGCGAACCCGTAACTCCGTTAGAATGGTGGGATGCAGCGTGGGTTAAGAATCATATTTTAGATAAAATAAAAGAGACTAAGCGATTACTTGGAGTTGGCCAGCCTAATCCACTTGAGTAGCGCTAATTAAAGTTACCCTGTAGAATGCTTCTATGAATTCAAAGTTTTTAACTCTTTTCTTAGCCGCCATTATCATTGCTGGATTAATGGTGTTTCAAGCGACCAAAGATAGCTCAGCCACAGTTTTAGTTGCTACAGATTTGATTCAACACGGCTCTCTTACTTCAATGAATAGAATTCGTGTTGGAGGACGTGTTGCGGATCTTCCAATTGATTACGTCACTGAACCAAAAATAAGATTATCATTTCGAATTTTAGATCCGGGCAAAGACATTCCTGCGACAGAGGCGTCAACTATCCCTGTTGTCTATGAGGGCCTGAAACCGGACATGTTTGCTGCTGGTCGTGACGTTATTATTGATGGTCGCTACGAAGGCGGAGTTCTTTATGCTTCAGCGCTACTAACGCAATGCCCAAGTAAGTACGAGCCACCTGAAAATTCTAAATAATGATACTTTGAGCTTTATTTTCTTACAGGCTAGTATCTGTAAATGGGGACAGGCCCCTTTTTCTATATAGAAAAAGGGGCCTGTCCCAAATTTACGGAGGAAATGTGGCTGAGTTTGGACATTACGCACAGGTGCTGGCCTGGTTTCTGGCAGGTATTGGAATTGTTGCTGGACTTATATCTGGTCGGAATGGCAGCGAGGCTTGGTTAAAGACCGCACGTAATGCCACCTTACTTGTTGGCGTAACCACTAATCTTGCTCTTATCTCTCTTGGGTATCTTTTTTACGTCAGTGATTTTTCTGTTAAATATGTTTGGCAATTTTCTAACAGGGCCATGGAGAGCAACTATAAGCTCTCTGCTATTTGGGGCGGCATGGATGGCTCTATGCTTCTGTGGTGCGGGTTTTTGGCGATTGCTGCCGCAATCGTTGCGTACTTAGTTAATCAGTATCCAAAAGGGTTAGTGGCTTGGGCATTGGCAATTTTAAATGTGGCCACATTTTTCTTTCTGACAGTTGTTGTATTTTACACAAATCCATTTAGGTATTTAGGTCAGCCTTTCATTCCGCCAGATGGCAACGGGCTTAATCCATTACTTCAGAATATCTATATGCAGATTCACCCACCATCTTTGTATGTAGGCTTTACCTTGTTTACTGTTCCTTACGCCTTTTGTTTAGGCGCCTTGCTTGCTGGTGAGAAGTCGAATGAGTGGATCCGTTTAACTCGTCGCTGGACCCTTGTTGGTTGGGCCTTCCTGACTGCTGGAATCATGTTGGGCGGGCACTGGGCTTACTTGGAGCTTGGTTGGGGAGGATTCTGGGCCTGGGATCCAGTTGAGAACGCTTCGTTTATGCCTTGGCTTACTGCGACTGCGTTTCTTCATTCGGTCATGGTTCAAGAGAGAAAGAACATGCTTAAGATGTGGAACGTTTGGTTGATAGTCTTGACGTACGCTCTCACAATATTTGGAACCTTCCTAACTCGCTCAGGTGTTGTGCAGAGTGTTCACGCATTCGCTGAGACTGATGTTGGCGAGGTCTTCTTGCAGTATCTAGCAATTGTAATTCTTGCCGCAGTTATTATTACTTGGAAGAAGAGAGAGCTGCTTAAACCAGAGCGAACCATTGAAAGTTTCTTCTCAAGAGAATCAGCTTTCCTACTTAATAATTTATTGTTCTTAAGTATCTGCTTTGCAACTTTGTGGGGAGTTTTGTTTCCGATTCTTTCAGAGGCAGTTACTGGCACAAAACAAACTGTAAGTATTCCGTTTTTTAATAAGGTAAACGTTCCGCTTTTTATCTTATTACTTTTGATGATGGGCATCGGTCCGATGATTGCTTGGCGTAAGGCTACCCTTAGTAATCTTCGTAAGGCATTTTTGGCCCCAGCAATTACCTCCTTGTTGATGACAGTAATCCTTCTTTGGGCTGGAATTAGGGAGATTTATCCCCTATTCGCTTATGTTATTTCGTTCTTTGCTCTAATGACCATTTTTGTTGAGTACCATAAAGGTGTGCGTACTACTCAAGCTAAGAACCAAGGTCAAGGTATCGCAGCTGCAACTAATGAATTAATTAAGCGACATAGATCTAGATATGGTGGGTACTTAATTCATATCGGAGTAGTTGTTGCGGCTGTGAGTATTACTGCTTCAATGGCTCACAAAATTGAAAAGGAATTTAGCATTAGTCGCGGAGAGTTAGTTTCCGTTGGACGATTTAATTTTAGACTTGATGATGTACGTGGTGAGCAGAATGAAAATTATGAATCACTTCTAACCAAGATGTCGGTCTTTAATAAAGACAACGGCAATCTGATTGAAGAGATGCATCCTGAGAAGCGATATTATATTCAGAGTAAGGAAACTACCACGGAAGTTGCTCTTAGAATGGGTCCTCGCGAGGACATTTATATTGCTTTAGCTGGATGGGATGACCAGAGCGGTAAGGCCACTTATAAAGTCTTCATTAACCCTCTTCAGGTTTGGCTCTGGGTTGGTGGGCTTATTATGATTGCCGGGACGGTTGTTGTGTTAATACCCGATAAGCGTCGCGCTTTGAGATCGGAGGCAGCATGAGCTTTTCATTATTAGCGGCTATTCTGTTGGGTTTAGTCTCCGGTTGGGCTGTTTGTTCCCCGCATATCGGCGAAAAGCGCGCCTTTAAGGGGAATTTGGCCCGTTCAAATACACTCCTTGAGGAAAGAGAGAGACTAGTTCAAATTCTAAGGGACCTCGAACTTGATCATGAAACCCAAAAGATCTCTGAAGAGGAGTTTGGATTGATGAACAGGCAGATTAGAGCTGAGTTGGCAGGGGTATTAGAGCGTCTCCAGAATGAATTAAGACGCGAATCAAGTCATGAATCAAAAAAGTGATCACACTTCTATTCTCGAACTAAAAGATGCATCGAAAAGTTTTGGTGCGCGCGAAGCGTTAATAAATGTTTCTTTGTCTTTCGGTGCAGATGATAGAGTTCTGCTCTTGGGTGCCAATGGCTCAGGAAAATCTACACTCCTTAAAACTTTGGCTGGAATTTATCGCCCAAATTCCGGAACAAAAATTCTAGATGGTAAGATCGTAAAGCGTCACCACTTTAAGGAGTTTGCTTACGCTGGGCATGAAAATCAGCTTTATGAACCACTGACCGTAAGAGAGAATTTTAAATTATTCTCTGAGCTAAGAGGAAAAGAGATAGATACTGATTCAGTAATTAATCTGTGGAAGCTTTCCTCTGTCGCAGATGTTCCTGTTTCTTCTTTAAGTCGTGGCAATGAAGCCAGAGTCGTATTGGCTCGAGCAATATCCTCAGAAGCCCGATTTTTATTACTAGATGAGCCAACAACTGCGTTAGATGATGCTGGTAAGCAGATACTTATAAAAGCCTTAGAGGGGGCTCATAGCTCAAAAGGAGCTACTATTATCGCTACTCATGATATCAGAGGTTTCTCTGAGTTTGCTAACCGAATAGTCGTAATGAAGCAGGGCTGCGTTGTTAGGCAGGTCGGCGGGCGTCACTCTGAGAGTGAGTTGCTCGCGATATACGCGGAGGCATGTTTGCAATGAAAGAATTTTTAGCATTACTCCGAAAAGATTGTGCCGTTGAATTAAGAATGAAGGAGACTTTATCTTTAATAGTAGCAATGTCTCTCCTTATGGGCGTAATCGGTGCGGTTGGAATCAACAGTGCTTTTATTTCTGGTGGCACAATTAGAGTTATCTTCCCTACTCTTTTTTGGCTCTCCTTTCTTTTTGCATCTACATTGTCTGTTACGCGAAGCTTTGAATATGAGTTTAGAGATGGCGCGCTTTTGGGAACTTTAATGACCGGAGTCTCTCCACATTTAGTTTATCTCTCAAAGTTTTTAGTTAATGTTGTTGTTGGAATAATCGGAGTCGCTACTACATTGCTTACTTTATCAGTTCTATTAAATGTTGAAGTTTTGCCCATCCTTGGTGATTTTGCCCTTGTTTCATTACTAGTGATTGTTGGTTTTGTTGGTATTTCAACACTTCTTATTCCTATCTCTTTTGGCTCTAAGTTGAGAGGAATGTTACTACCTTTGCTTCTTTTACCCCTCCTTTTCCCCGTTATTTTTGCCGGTCTCGAACTTACCTCTGTTCTGTTTGATGGAATAGCGCTTGATATTGCCTCACCTTGGGTCTCCTTGTTGTTGGGGTTTGATGTTATATACGTGACTCTAGGCATGAATATGTTTGAACAGGTAGTTTGCGAATAGTTATGAACAGTGCTCCTTGGTATTCATCTCTCCCGACACTTAAGAAAATAGAAACAGTTCTGTTGTTAGCAACTTTGGGTTTTGGACTTTACGCAATTTATTCCACATTTATGATTGTGCCGAATGAGAGAGTCATGGGGCCAGTCCAAAGGATTTTTTATTTTCACGTAGGTGCTGCAATCGCTACATATGTAGCTGTCGGGATAATCTTCTTAGCAGCACTTCTTCATTTTGCTACAAGGAATCCTTTCTGGGATATTCTTTCTACTGGAGCCTGTGAAGTCGCTTTTGTTTTCTGCTCTGTAGTGATGGTCACAGGAATGATCTGGGGTCATGCTGCCTGGAATACCTGGTTTAGATGGGAGCCCCGTCTGGTAAGCTTTCTGATTCTACAGCTTATTCTTTTAGGAATTAACCTGCTTCGGATTTTCGGTGATAAAGAAAAGATACCGAATCATGCTGCAGCTTTTGCTATTTTAGCCGCGATAAATGTGCCTTTAGTGGTGTTTTCCATCAAATTACTTCCTCAGGCTGCGCAACTTCACCCTCAAGTAGTTGAAGATAGGGGGCTTAAAGATCCAACATTCGTAGAAACTATGATGTTGGGTATGGCAGCAATGGTTCTTTTGCAGTTTTATATGGTCTGGGTCAGAACCAAGGTAGAGCTTGCTGCCCGAGCGAGTAGATAAATTTTAGCGGGGTGAATCTATGCGCAAAAACGTAGTCGAACTAATTGGAACATTCTTTTTTGTAATGGCGGTTTCATTTACCGGCGATCCTCTCTCGATAGGGCTAATGTTAGCCGCAATGATATATTGTGGCAGTCATATATCTGGAGGCCATTATAATCCTGCGGTGACTACAGCGATGCTTCTTCGTCGATGTATTGATATCAAAGTTGCTATTGGATACTGGATTAGCCAGATCCTTGGTGCCACGCTAGCAGCTTTGGTTCATTACGTTGTTCTTGCGGATTCTTTTGCCCCTGCTCCTGGTGAGGGGATAACTTTTGGAGTTGCTCTTTTAATAGAGATATTAGGAGCTTTAGCTTACGTATTGGTTACTCTAAATGTTTCTATAGCAAGAAAGCTCTCAGGTAATTTTATCTATGGTCTAGCGATTGGATTAGTAGTTACGGCGGCTACTTCTTTCGGTGGAGATATCTCTGGCGGAGTATTTAATCCAGCAGTCGCAATCGGTGCTGCGATTATTGATGTTTTAACTAGCAATGCCCAGGGCTTTCATCACGCTCTTCTATATCTGGCAGGACCTCTGATGGGCGCTGCTCTTGCCTCCCTTATTTTTGGCTATACTAACGAGGAATAACATGGAGCAGGTCCCAAATACTTTCCCGGCTCTTTGTTGGGCTTATGGCGCACTTTGGTTCATAATATGCGCATACCTATGGAGACTCTCTCGGAAGGTAGATTCCGTCCTAAAGGACAAGTAAGGGTGATTTTAGATGCATATCGTTGCTGAGTTCTGGCGGTCAGGCACAGATATCTCCCATTTACCAAATGTTCCCACTCCGGAAGTTGCTATCGTTGGCAGATCCAATGTTGGCAAGTCTTCTTTTATCAATCGCCTCACTAACCAGAATCAGTTGGCCAGAGCCAGCTCCACTCCCGGCAGAACAAAGGAGTTAGTTCTCTTCCAGATAAAAGTAAAAGAGGAACGCAAAAAGGATAAAACAATTATTCTTACGGATCTTCCTGGATACGGCTTTGCAAAAGTTTCTAAAAGCCAGCGCGAAAATCTCCACGCCATGATCTCTTCCTATGTACAGCATCGGGAGAATCTCTCCGTTGTCTGTATCCTAAATGATATTCGTCGTCCGCCTGAAGAAGATGAGCTCGGCATCCGTGCTCTTGCCTACGAAAGAGGCGCTATAGTTTTAGTCATCGCCACCAAGTGCGATAAGCTCTCCCCGAATCAACGTAACAAAGCCCTTGCTGAACTTGCTCGTGGCTACGGCCTTGAGCCTGCCGACATCCTCATCTCCGGCGAAAATATCTCCATGCGTCCCATCTGGGAGCGCATCTTAAGTGTGATTAATTAGGGACAGGCACGAATTAATTGCCTTTCTCCGCATCATGAACATCCTTTAATGCTGCTCCAAAAGACAATTAATTCGTGCCATCCCTAAATTTGCTTACATTTGGCCTCGATATATAATGTATATAAAATCCATTTGAGTAGATGATCTAATCGTGTTCCTTGTTGAAAATGGCGTTCAATAAGGAATGCGACGCATTTCAGGTTATAAGGACAAGTAAGTTAGTCAAAGCATACCCTAGAGGAGACTTCTTCTGGGGTATGCTTTTGCTACCCACAGCGAGATTTTTCGCTGTGATACAGTGAGGTTTTCCATGCTTGGTAACTACGACTTTCTTACGTTCGATCTAAAACTCTTGGAGCGAAACAAGTTGTGCCAGTTGGCGATCACCGTCGCAACGATGCACTTGAGAGATCGGCACGTGGAGAGTTTCTTCCGTCAGGGTAAAGCTGGTGTGACCAGCTTCTATCCCACTTCAATCAGCAACCCTTGTTACGGAGTGATTGAGGTGCGCCTTGGCGTCATGAATCTCTATGCTGATGGGAGTGTCGATGGGTTCAAACTTGGGACGATCGTTACTTTCTTTGACGGTAACGTTTTGGCAGGCCTTCCTGGATGGTTTAAGAATGGAGTTTGGCAGCCACACCTAGTGAAGGTTCATGACTTCGGAGAAGGTTCTTCCAGTACTTATGAAGGTAGCGCCTCCTTTAGCAGTCTGGAAGAATTAAAGCATTGCAAGCTGCTATCCAGGGACGCCTGTCGTGGAGCCCTGAGGGTTCATGAAGAGGTGCCTGGTCGATACTCTGTTGTCCTTGAGGGAACTCCAGAGTTTAGGGACCTTTCGGGTGGCACAATTCTGCCGGAAGTCTTTTCATTCCTTGGGTTCGATGAATGGGTAAGTGCACAACATGCTGCGGCAGCCCTTATCCGTTTGCGAACGCTGCAAACACAAGTGAAGGAAGGGACACTAGAAATCGCACAGTTGAAGCATACGTACGGATTCGATAGCACGGCGCGCTGACTGCTAGTGTTCGTCGTCATATTAGGAAGGTTTTTGTGCGTTGCCTTCCTAATGTGTATTTGAACTGAAATTTGCTTGTGATAAGTTGCAGTATTCTCACTGGACGGTAGCTCAGTTGGTAGAGCGGGTGACTGTTAATCACCAGGTCGTTGGTTCGAGACCAACCCGTCC
>CAZYRE010000066.1:12670-13898 GCA_964650155.1 uncultured Bdellovibrionales bacterium | reverse complement strand
AGCATCTGGCATCTAACCTAGTAGCGTTTAACAATTTCCGCGCTCCAGGGATGGGAAAGGAACTGAACAATACCGAGAAAGCTGCGCTTACTCTTATGTCTGTCGGTCAAGAGACCGCGTCACTAGTGTTGCAGCATCTGACTGAGCAAGAGGTGAAACGAATTAGTCGTGCATTTATCTCTGTGCAAGAAGTCGATCGCGAAACTCAATTTGCTATAAGTCGTGAATTTAAGGGCATGCTAAATGCCGGACAAACTCTTCTAGTTGACGGAAGAGAATTCGCCAAAAATGTTATCTCTAACGCGTTTGGTGAAGCTGAGGGTGAAAATCTCCTTGAATACATAACTGGTGCAAAAAAAGAGCCGATCAGCTCTATTATTAAAGATGTGCCTCCTAATATTCTCTCTCAATTTGTGATGGCCGAGCATCCACAAACTGTTGCTTTCTTAATGACCAAGCTTACTCCAGCCCAAGCAGCAGAAATGCTGGGATTTATGCCTGAAGAGATGCAGACAGACGTACTGATTAGAGTAGCAAATTTACAGAATGTAAAGTCTGACGTTGTAGATGAAGTGCGAGAAGTGCTTCGTCAGCAACTCAAACAAGGCGTCTCTGACGAAGAAAAAGCAGGTGGACCAAAATCTGCGGCTGATATTCTTAACTTCGTTGACCGCACTAATGAAGAGAGAATCATTACTGAAATTGAGGAAACCTTCCCCAACTTGGCTGAAGAGATTAAAGCTCTCATGTTTACCTTTGAGGATCTTAAGAAACTTGATGATAAATCAATGCAAGCTATCCTCAAGGAAATTCCTCGAGATCAATTAGTTCTAGCGTTGAAGACTGCTTCTCAAGAGTTGCGTGATAAGATCTTTAAGAACATCTCTAAACGAGCAGCCGAAATGATCAACGACGATCTATCTGCTATGGGCCCAGTTAAGCTCAAAGACGTTGAGAAGGGTCAGCAAGGTGTTGTTGATATCGCCCGTCGACTTGAATCCGAAGGTAAGATTAATCTTACCGGTGGCGGTGACGAAGAATATATTTAATGCGATTTTCATTTAATCTTGCTAGCTGACAAACTAGAACTCTTCTAACAACCTGTTTATTAACTGCTATAAAGTGATAAACTGAACAATATTCATATATGAAAATTGAAATTTCAGAAACAAACTCAAGGCAGACAAACGATATCACTTCCGCTTCAGCTTTAGAGATTTGCAACGAG
>CAZYRE010000066.1:4939-12570 GCA_964650155.1 uncultured Bdellovibrionales bacterium | reverse complement strand
GCTACATTACTTCCAGATATACCTATCATTCTTGCAAGTGCCTCATTCGAAGCAACAAACGATGCTATAGATGATGGTGATATTCTTGGTAGTGCACTGTTTCTTTTACCCGCGGATCCTCAACTCTTGGATCTTACCTCTCCCATCAAGCCAAATGGATTTACCGTACTTACTAAAGACAATATTAGGCTAATCAGTAAAGTTGAATCTGTGGCTATTAAAAGTGGCAATCTACAAGAAGGTTACAAAGCAGTAGCTGTTAGTGACGATGATAAGGGAGGTTCTGAAATATTAGAACTTCTACTAAACGTAACGGTTAGTGAAGGATGATCTTCTTTTCATCAACCATCTTTCTAACACGTACCACATCTTCCTCTTTGGGAACCGCGTACCCTTGAACAATAAACTGACCACCAAAATTCTTAAATGCTGCTTCAATTTTCTTTTTCCATTGAACAGCTCGCCATGTGAGGTAACCAAAGACAAAGCCAACAAACAAGAAGACGGAAGCAACTAGGGCTCCCAAAAGAGCTGGATTTGTAAACGCCAAAACACCTAAGAAAATAAGAAAACAACTTGGCAGAAACAAAATAGCGCTGTCTAGGAAGCGGCGAGCCATGACTATAAACGGGCGTGCTTCTCCGTTATTGGAAGGCGTAAGTAACGACTCAACATTCTTCATCATTTGGTAAAACTCCAATGTAAGGACATAGATTAATCACCTAATTGCTTAAAGTCTAGGAGGTTGATTAAGAATACCTTTTTAAGAGACCTTTCGTGTTCATTTTCGACAGGTTAGACTCAAGTCATGCAAGAGATCCTAACCCAATTCCTCCTTCAGTCAGTGGCCATGATTTTAACTTCTGCCATAATTCCGGGCTTAATGATTTCCAGCATTTTTGGCCCAATGTTGATGGTCATTGGTCTTACGTTAGTAAATTCGTTCTTCTGGGACTCAACCTTATTCCAAGCTATTCCCTCTGATGTAACCTCACAAACTTTAAGTCTCTTCTTAGCAAATGGTGTTCTTTTCTGGGTGTTGGTTAAGATTCTACCTGGAATTGAGGTTGAAGGAATTCTGCCAGCATTGTTTGCACCGATAGTATTTACCATAGTAGGAATTTTCGTTGAAAAGTACGGCCGCACAATTGACTGGTCACTTGTACTAACTCAGGTACAAGAAATGATTGGGCAGTTTAAGAGCCAAGTTCAAGGTAATATGGGGCAAGCGATTAATCATTCGCCCTAATCATTTATGACATCTTTTCCTGCCACAGTTTCTAGTGCGACCCGTCGCTACGTTGAGATTTGTGATTCTTCCTTCCAACTAACACTTGGTAAAGCGGCCTCTAGATCTTTGGATCTAACAGTGGGAGATCAAGTCACCTGTGAGATGCAAAAATCTGAAGTGATTGTTTCTTCCGTAATTAAACGACAAAATCTAATAAACCGATCGTATCAAAATAAAACAAAAGATATCGTTGCAAATGTGGGACACCTATACATAGTCACCGCTGTTGGTCCACTGCTTAATACAATTTTCATAGATCGAATTTATGCCTTGGCTTTCCTACAACAGATTCCAACTACGATTGTTCTCAATAAAGTTGATGTCATAGAAGGTCTTGATGAGGCCAGACAAAGACTTGGTTGTTATCTAAAAATCGATGTACCAATTATCGAAGTTTCAGCTAAGCAGAACATTGGAATCGCCGATCTTAGATCGAAAATTTTAGGTACTGGTTGCAACCTTATCGCTTTCTCTGGCGTTTCTGGAGTTGGGAAAAGTTCCTTAATAAATGCATTGATACCAAATGCCAGTGTGAGGATTGAGGCTGTAAGTAGACGAACTGGGCAGGGCCGGCAAACTACTAGCCAATCTCTGGCCTATCCGTTCCCTTCTGAAAAGCCACAGATGCTTTTAGTAGATACCCCTGGGCTACAAAATTTTGGAGTTTCTCATTTAACTGAACTAGAAGCACGCAACGCGTTCCCAGAATTTAAAACTCTTGCTGGCTGTAAGTTTCAAGATTGCAAACATATCTCGGAACCTAATTGTCTTGTACTTTCAGGGTTAAAGGCTGGAACCATCGCAATGAGCAGATATGAATCATACCGTGGAATGCTAGAAGAAATTAAACAAAGTCAGCCCTACTAAATCCCCATCCACTGATATCCTACCCCGCGAACTGCCCTTATAGAATTGGGAGCTTCACTTTCTAGTAACTGCCGCAATCTAACAATTGAATTATCAATTGTTCTATGTGTCGGCGGAGCATCGCTAGCATCAGAGACAATCTCACGAACCAATTCTTCCCGACTGACAACCCTTGGAGATGACAGTATTAATAATTTTAGGACCTTAAAATCCCGAGAGGTTGGGTATTCAACCCTACCGTCGGCAAATCGAACTGACATAGCATAAAGATCAATTTCTGCACTCCCTGCCTTTATAATCTTTTGAGTTGGAGATTTCTCTATGGCTTTTTTTACTCTCAAGAGAAATTCCCTTAGGTGGAATGGTTTTGGAATATACTCATCTGCGCCTAATTCATATCCCCGCAACCTATGTTCGGCGGAGTTCATTGCAGTAACAAAAATGAATGGAATACTTGATGTTTTCTTTACATTCTCGGCAAACTGAAAGCCATCTCCATCAGGCAAGCCCACATCAATAACAATTAAATCGTACTGATTTTTATTAAGATGTGTATTTGCCTGGGCTATCGAATTTGCCCAATCTGCCTCATACCCTTCACGCTTTAACCTTTCGCTCATGGTCTCGCCAAGTGCAGGATCGTCTTCAATTAGTAAAATTTTCTTCACGTTTAAGCTCTCGGTAATTTCAAAGAGATAACGAAATTTGGCTTTGTACTAGGAAACATTACTTTACCCCCCATGCGTTCAGTAAGAGTTTTGATCAAATACAATCCTATTCCGTTGCCGCTACCAGAATATGTACGACCAAATAAAGTGCCTAAGCTGCTCACTCCACCACTAAAGCCGCCTCCATTATCAGTAAAAATAATCTCATTGTAGTCTTTGCTTTTATTATCAATTGATACGGACAACTCTGTCGCTTTGCCGTGGACAACTGCGTTACTAATTATATTTCTGATAATACTATCAAGGTCTCTACGATCTGCTTTTACATTTCCTTCGCCAACAAACTTTATTTTAAGCTTGGGCCAACCAGCAGCAATATTATTTATTGCCTCGTTCACATTGACATCTTCGAGATACAGCTTCCCCATATCACCTTCGGCAAGATGAAGAGAATTCTCTAACTGTAGTGCCAATCGACTCGCATCCATACTTAAACGATCTACTAATGCCATATGAGAAGAATTCCCGAGGTCTTCCCGCAAGCTCTCAGCTTGCAACTGTAAACTAGCTAGCGGAGTTTTTAACTCATGAGAAAATGTCAAAAAAAAGTTTTTAATTTTCCTACCCTGTTCATGATCTCGCAGGATGTAAAACCCTATGACTACGGCACCGCCTATTAAGGAAGCAAATAAAACTGTGGACTCCCACATTAACATTCGATGGTATCTTACTGCATTTGCGGCTTCCTCTCCGCCGAGTGATTTCAAAAAACTTATCTGTTCAAATGAAAAGTAAAATAACCAACCAGCTAATGCTAAAGTAAAAACGATCCAGATAATGAGCAGTGCATACTTAATGCGGGAATCAAATTTCAAACTGAAGGATAGTCCCATAGACTGCTTTTTAACTGAGATAGATAACAAACACCAAAAAATTGAAATGACTTTCTTCTAACGTCATAGTTTTGTCACAACTATCTGAATCTAATTGACTTTTTATCCTACTTCCACAACGATGCGCCAAGTTAGTTTTAATCATTTTGGTTGAACTAACAATTTAGCATTTAACTTTACTTCATTTCGGAAGTACCTCGTTATGAAAATACGCGTCATCAGTCGACGAGAAATTAGCATGCTCTGCGTCGGCATTTTTACTGCAACTGTTGGAATTTCCAACATTGCACTCTCTGAAGGTAGCACTGAGACTCCAGCTGCGACCAAAAATGATGGTTCAATTGAGATCGTTGTCACTGCAAGTCGTGGTGAAGAACAGGATCCTTTAGTTGTTCCTCAAGCTATTACCTCTGTAACTCAAGAAGATATTGAGTCCAATGTGTATCCCGATGTGGACAACATAGTTAGAACAATCCCTGGTGTTGGACTTGCACCAGCTGAAGGTAATCCAAACTTCTGGCAGGAAGGGTTTACCGTTCGTGGGCTTGGAGCACAACGTGTCCTTACGCTCACAGATGGCATCCGTCAGGCTGGTCAAGGTATTGGCTACGGCGGAGGCAACTTGAGCCTTTACGACACTTCCTCAATTGAAAAAATCGAAGTTCTAAGAGGACCAGCATCTGTCCTTTACGGCACAGATTCTTTTGGTGGTGTCGTTAACGTAATCACCAAAGATCCTAAAAAACGTACTGAAGCAGGCTCAAATGGTGGCTTTGGTTATGAATTCGATGCTTCACGTGATATGCATCGCGGCAATGCCTATGTAGACTTTGGCGATGCTGATTACGGAGCTGTACTTGGTGGTAGCATGACCGATTCCGGTGAGCCAAATCTTCCTGATGACGAAGATGCCAACAGCGGTTCGTACAGAAACTATGGTGTCTGGGGCAAGCTTGATTTCCATTTAGATGGTCAAAGCCGTTTCAGATTAATTGGCAACATGGATCGTAATGAGGACGTGCTTATTACTGAAGATTCCATCTCGTTACCAATTGCTCTGTTTCCTCCGCCTGGATCTTCAGAGTTGATAACTTCACCTCTGTTCTTTGAATTCCCGATGTATCGACGCCAGATGCTTGGTGCTGAATACGAGGCTTCAGATCTTGGAGATGGCTGGGATTACTTTAAGACCGGTATCTACTGGCAGCAGATTCGCCGTGAGTTCCACCGCGAAACTGCCTTTTACTCAAATGGTAGTCCTGGATTTGCTGGTCCTCCATTCTTCGTAGATCCAACATCAACTGTTACAACTTCAGTAGTTGATACTGATGATGAGGTCAATACATACGAATGGCAAACTCAATCGCGTCACATATGGGACAACCACGCTGTTACTGTTGGATTGGATCTCGGATTAGATGAGAGCGATCTTCCAGAAACTGAAACTCAGGCAATCGTGGCACAGGCTGGTGTTGGTTCTGTTAATGGCGCTTCCACCTCTATAGATAGAAATAGAGCTGATGCAGAGCAAACCAGAGTTGGATTGTATGTTCAGGACTCTATTACTTCAGGAGACTTTGAGATTATTCCAGGAATTAGAGGAGATTTCTTCTCTATTGAGAATAGCCTCTCTGACTACGACGACGATGAGTTTGGTGTTAGCGGCTCTATTGGTGCTGTATATAAACAGTCCGAGACTCAATCATACTATGTCAGTTTGGCTTCTGGATTCAGAGTTCCTGACTTAGGTGAGAGATTCCAAAATGGAATTGTTAATCTTGGAGCTCCTACCCGTGTTATCGGTAAAGAGGATCTTGATCCTGAGAGAGCTTTAACTGCTGAGGTTGGCACTAAACACCGTGATGGTAAGTTCAGCTATGAAGCTGCTGCTTATTACAACACCATTAAGGACTATATCGGAGTTAATGCTCTAGGATTAGTCGATGGGTTCTACACTGACCAGTACGATAACGTTGGTGATGTGGATCTATATGGTGGTGAAGTAGGCGTGACCTATCAAGCTACGGATAAGCTCGATCTCTTCGCTAATGCTGCTCGTACTTGGACAGACGACGAAGAGAAGATCGATGTCCTTAATTGGGTATTTAATTACGGAGCTCGTTATTCTCAACCTATGGAAGATGAGTGGTTCGAGATGATTACTCCAGCAATAACTGCCCGCACTGTGCTTGAATCAGAGGATAAAACTCCAACTGCAAGCAGAGATCCATTTAATGGTTCTAGCTTTACAGTTGTAGATCTCTCTGTGACTTTAGATCTAAGAGAAGCCAAATTTGGCAAAGCTTCTCTTGTTACAGGGGTAAAGAATCTTTTTGATAGAGAGTATCAAGAACCTTTCTTTAACCGTAACCAGCCAGAACGAGCTGCCTTCGTAAGCGTTCGTTTTGACTTTTAATAGTTCAGTTAGGCTCCCTGTAAAGGGGGCCTAACTTTCCTTTCATTCCAATATTTCATCCAACCATTATGCCAGAATTCTCATTCAGTACTTTTACCGCAATAGCGGAACTCTTCGTAACTACCGGTGTTCTTTTCGTAGTTTATAAAAACTTTAGGGGCCACGGCTTTAACAGCAAACTTGCCTTGGGCATTGTACTCTTCGAATTCTTTGTAAACATGCTCTATATGATCAGCCGTATGGATCATCACTCTGCGGCTGAGCATCCAACTTGGTTCATTGTCCTAGCTGCTGCACATGGTTCTTTGTCATTAATTGTTTTTATTTTGTTCGCTGTTTATGCAGCTTTAGCACATGCTGATTTCAAGAAAGGAAGATTCTTTTTTAAGGATCATCCGGTGCAAACTATGATCTTTATAACTCTCTGGATGATCAGTGTGATCTCAGGGGAGATAATGTACTTCCTTATGTAGAAATCGTTAATCTGCACCTTTCATATTTGTATAGACATGCTGCACATCATCATCTTCTTCTAGAGCCGCAATCAGCTCTTCGACATCCTTTTCTTGTGCTTCACTCAAGGCGACATTATTAAGTGGAATTCGCTGTAATCCTGCACTTTTGACTTCAACTTTATGCTTCTCAAGCGCTTCAGGCATACGACCAAAAGCTTCAAAGGTACAATAAATAACTAATTGGTTGTCTTCTCCTTCGAACATCTCTTCAAGACCATAGTCTATCAACTCTAATTCAAGTTCATCGAGATCGCCGGCAGGTTTTGTAACGGTAAAGACCCCCCGTCTTTGAAATAGGTAATCAAGAGAGCCGGACGTTCCTATCGTGCCACCATGCTTAGTCATGATGGATCTAACATTTGCAATTGTGCGGGTATTATTATTGGTAGCGGTCTCAATAATTATAGCAACGCCATGGGGCGCATACCCTTCATATACAACTTCATGTAAATCTTCTGCGTCCTTTGATGTAGCTCTCTTGATCGCAGCTTCTACCCGATCTTTAGGCATGTTCAGACCACGGGCTGTTTGAATAGCCATTCTGAGACGAGGATTACTATTAGGATCCCCACCACCCAACTTAACTGCTACAGCAATTTCTTTCCCAATTTTAGTAAAAGCCTTCGCGTTCTTTGCCCATCTGGCAAACATCCTGTCTTTACGCTTTTCGAATATTCGTCCCATAAAGTATCCAACTAAATATCAAAGGTAGGTGGAAGGTATCATTGTGGCACGATCTGAATCAACGACCGAAGAGAATGATAAATACACCTATTAACATAATGCTACAGGCTACTAATCTTCTCTTAATATCCCCTTCTTTCAAGATAATATAGCTAAGGAGCACGACGAACAAAGCATGACTACGATTGGCTGCCGTTGCGTACGCTACAAGAGTCAAACTTATTGATACAAAAACCAACGCGATACCTAACCCCCAGCCGATGCCGGTACCAATAGCCAATAGCGGCCTAGAAAGTA
>CAZYRE010000066.1:0-4839 GCA_964650155.1 uncultured Bdellovibrionales bacterium | reverse complement strand
ACTATCACTAAAATCCCAATTAATGCAGCGCGAGTTGGTTCTTCCCCTGACATCCCCCACGCAACTAGCCCACTGAAGATTGGAATGGTTGCGGTAAATGGCATCACCAAAGAAAGGTCGCCAGAACTGATTGCTTTGACAAATCGAAATTCAATAAGAATCAGCAATGCTGCAGCAAGCATTGCGACTGGAGCGAGTGTTTCCCAATTTACAAGCGGAAAGCCATAAATCAGATGAAAAGCACCTCCAGCAATGACTCCAAATGTAACTGGAATCCAATTAACTAATGCTGGTGGAGCGATGGCCGTGAGTTTTTTCTTCCCTATATCGCCGAGTGCCTGAATAAAGGCAGCCACTATTGCTAAAATTATTCCAAGCATTCTCTAAGTCCTTAATCTGCCGATAGTCATGCGCCAGACTACCACCAAATGTCCGGTTAGACAGATTAGAAATGCAAAACTTGAAACTACATGTATTAAAGTCACAAGCTTTGGATTTGAAAGTGAGATATTAAAATTTTCAATCAGAGGAATGCCTGACAAGATTACTACTAAAAGAGTTACTGCCGAAGCGATGCCAAGTTTATAATGAAAGTGGGAACTGAGATGCTTAACTCTAAAGTAATGCGGAA
This sequence comes from uncultured Bdellovibrionales bacterium, assembly GCA_964650155.1. Classification (GTDB taxonomy): domain Bacteria; phylum Bdellovibrionota_C; class UBA2361; order UBA2361; family J135; genus JAWXBT01. The sequence continues at coordinate 4,208 of CAZYRE010000066.1, read as the reverse complement.
TTTGAAAACAAAGGTAGATCGGGATCATTACCAAACCACCTTGAACGTGAATCTTTGAAAACAACCCTAGTTCAAAAGACAATCCTGCCAAGAAGAAAAGGGCGAATCCAGTGATTGTTTCAATGATATAAAATGCCATGTTGGCTAAGAAGAGTGGTGCTACCCACCTAGAGGAAATATTAAGAGTTCTTGAAGAGGCCAAGTCTCACCGCTCTATTTCGTAAACCACGGTTACTTGTTCAGTTGAAGCAACTGGACGACCATTTAAATAGGCTGGTTGAAACTGCCAATAATTAAGAATGGTTGATACGGCAGATTGATCACAGTCAGCTCTACCTGAGGAAGATAAAACTTTTGCATTAGTAACCCTGCCATCAACTCCAATGTTGATATTTAAAGTTACTCTACCTTCAAAGCGAGCTTTAAGAGCTCTAGGCGGATACGGTGGCTTAGGGGAACGAACTACACCAGCCTGGCTTCTGCCACTATTACCTAATCCTCCCGACTCTCTTCCAATCGGCTTATTATTTACAGCAAGAAAAGGCTGCTTGTTTACAACTACTTTTTTCTGATTTTTAGATTTAGTTATTTTTTCTCTTTTAGGAATAGAAAGACGAGCGAGTTCACTGGTTATTACTTGCGGAACCGCCTCCTCCTGAACAACGGAGGCAACTGGATGACTCTCTTCTATAGGAACCCATGGAGCTGAAGTAAACGAAACGGTGGTACCAGTTACATCGTTTGCAAGTGAGATACTTGCTTTTGCATATACAGAGCCAGTACCCAGCCCGCACACAATCGCCCCGTGAATTATCACCGAGCCAAATAAACAATGTCCAAGTCCAAGTCTAAAATTCATAGCTAAGCCAGCATCTCCATTCTATCAGATGCATCGGATGTTTCGTAGAAGTTCTGATTCTAAATACAGTCTATGATTACTGAAATATCGCTTATTAAGCGACTATTGTCACTATTTTGTCATTGGATTGAGAGCTTTTGAAATGGTGACACTGGATGAACCGCCTGAACCTAACGTTATATTGATGCGCTCGATCCGATGGCGGCGCAAACTAAGCCGTCTGGCCTGGTTCGCGCCGCCGGTCTGAAGGAAGTCAGTTGCGAGGCGGGAGGGTCAGCTCCTCAACGATAACTTCCTCAACAACACAACTCATCCAGTCAAATTCGGAGAAGCTCATCCTTTCCTTGAGCTGCTTCTTCTGTCCTTCTTCGTACAATTCTACAAGGCAAGCTGGTACTCTTTGCCATGTCTTCTTGTCGAAAGAGTTAAAGAAACGACCTTCCTCCTCCAACTTTTCCTGAAGCTGTTCCTTCAAGAAAGAAAGACCTTCTTCGTCGAGCTTCCGGGGGCCCCGGTTATCGACGATAACAACGAGTTTTGCTGAGAAGCCTTCGGCTCCTCCCTCGACGTGGATCGCCAAAGTTTGGATCGAGGGTGCCTTCTCTTCTTCTCTCTCCTCCGTGACAGTTCCCTGCGGAACCGTTGGCTCGGCCTTGGCCACACCAACGGTCTTGTCCCAAGCTATCATCATCAAGAGGGTCAAACAGATCACGCACACTAGTGGGGCCAGCTTACGCATAAGTCTCCTTTCGTAGCTGCCAAAAACCTATGATGAACCAACGCGGCTCATCCGTGTCATAAATACTCTCTAAATAAATTATGAAGGATCTGGTACTAATGTTGTTATGACGAAATCCATTATAAGTGTATATTTAATACTTCTATGAGCCAGCCAAGCCCTGAAAAGAAAGCCGAGTGGGCAGCCAAAGCCAAGACTAAAGGGGCTATAGTGCCACATTTTTTTGAAGTCTTTCCTAATCGAGTGGAACTTCAGTGTGGTCAATGCCGACACTCATACAAGAGAACTTTACTCATGAATCATAATGACCCTACTTTTGCCTGCCCAAAGTGTGCAGTTAAAAATTGGGTGCCCATAAAGTTTGACGTCAAATAGAAATTAGTTGCGGCTATCAAGTAGCCTCTCATACACTTTCAAATACTGCTCAACTATCGGTCTGGGGCTATAACTCTCGATTACTTTTGCTCTAGCTGCCACCTTTATGTTTGCTAATTCTTCCGGCCGATCAAGAACGTCCAAAATATACTGCGCCATGCCTTGAGTATCTCCCATTGGAGAAAGAAATCCTGTCTTTTTATGCTCTATCAACTCAGGCAATCCGCCTACCTCAGATGCGATAACAACACATCCAGCTGCCATTGCTTCGAGTGCTACTAAACCAAAAGATTCCTGTTCCGAAGGTAAAAGAAGAAAATCTGCTATGCTTAGAAAATGTTCGACTTGTGGCGTAGAAGGTACTGACAATAGTCTTCCATTAACTCCTAGCTCTTGTGCCAAAGCTATACATTCAGCTTTATCAGGACCATCTCCAACTAATATTAACCGCGCTGGTTTTTTAGCTACGACATCTGCAAATATTTTAACTACATCTGTTGAGCGTTTAATTGGTCGAAAATTTGATAGGTGAACAAGGATTGGCTCTTCAGGTTGCGCATACTTGGCTCTAGCAGAGGCTTCAGTTGAAGCATTGAATCTAACCGTGTCTACCCAGTTAGGAATCTTCTCCATCTCGCGATTAATTCGAAAGATATCTTTGGCAGAATCGATTAGTGATGATGATACTGCAGTCACAGCATCAGAGTGTGTTATGGCGTGACGAGTGGTGTACTTAAAGGCCTCATCACAACCAACCTTAGTAACATCCGTCCCATGCAGAGTGGTAACTAATTTAAAAGGCAACCCAGCATCACGAGCTAGAATGGCAGAAGTGGAATAAGGAATTGCGTAGTGGGCGTGAACAATTTCTATCTTATATTTATCAACAACTGCTGCGATCGCATTTGCGGCACGTAAAGTAATCAAAGAAGTTTCTTCAAATAATGGATAAGCAACAGGACGAATTTCATGAAAATGTATGCTTCCCTGGAGAATTTTTGTAGGATCGGCCCTCTTGAAGTAATTAGTAACAGTCTTTCTTCCTAATTCAATTACTCTACCCCACCTTGACTGTGTTGATGGAGCATCAACCAACTCTTGATAAAACTGGATAGGAGCAACTACCTGCCCTGTCGAATCAGATTGCTTCAATCGGAAAGGAACCTGCTCGCCTATTAAGTGTACAGTATGCCCAAGTTCATATAGGGCTAAAGCTAGTTCGGTAGCTACGATTCCAGAACCGCCAACACTCGCATGACATAGTATTGCTATCTTCATCTCTTACTTAATTAACTAAATAATCTCATTTGGCAATCTTTAGGCGGCAACTCAGCGTTGACTAATTTCACTCTATCAACTTTAATCTCGTGCGGAGATGGAAATCATCGATATGAGTATAAAAATTACTGCTTTTTATAAATTCTTAAAGTTTCAGGCAGCTGATCTGCCTAGAATTCAAAAATCTCTAGAGTCTTTAGCTAGGGGAAATAACATAAGTGGATTAATAATTTTAGCCGTTGAGGGAGCTAATGGCACTATTGCTGGACCTCCAGAAGGAATCGAAAATTTTAAAGATACGCTTCCCCAGATCTTGAATTGCGATACCGTACTTTTTAAAGATTCCTGGGCTGCAAAAGACCCGTTTAATCGGTTTAAAATTAAACTACGTGATGAAATTGTAACTTTAGGAAATCCAGAACTTTTCCCTGAGCAAAAAATTAACCACCATTTATCCCCGGAAGAGTGGAATAGAGTATTAAAAGAGGAAGATGTTTTAATCCTCGATACTAGAAACTTTTACGAAACTGCAGTTGGTATATTTGAAAATGCTGTAGATCCAAACATCTCAACATTTAACGAATTTCCTGCTTACTTGGATCAAGCAAAAATACCGAAAGATAAAAAAGTTCTAATGTACTGCACTGGTGGCATACGCTGCGAGAAGGCAATCTTAGAGATGCAACGTCGGGGATATGAGAACGTATATCAACTAGAAGGTGGCATCCTAAAATATTTAGAGCAATTTCCAAACGGTGCATTCAAAGGGGAATGCTTCGTATTCGATCACCGCGTGGCCGTTGATTCAAATCTACAACCAACAAAAAACTACCACCTCTGCGCTCAATGCGGTGACCCCGGCAACATCACTTGCACCTGCCCATACTGCCAAGGCCCAGCAAAAGTCTGCCAAAAATGCGCCTCTACCGACTCTGGCAAAGCCTGCTCAAAGAACTG
>CAZYRE010000065.1:0-14042 GCA_964650155.1 uncultured Bdellovibrionales bacterium | reverse complement strand
AGGAGAAGATCTGCTTGGGTTATCGAATTTACAAATATATTTTCCCGATCGAATGACTGAAGTAAAATAAAACTGTTTACTAAGGCAAATTATTTTCAACTGCCACCCCCGCTAATTTGCTACGTAAGATCTTGTCAATATAGAAACAAAAATAAATTTGTTACTCACAGATATTTAGGGACAGCCACGAATTATTACCCAAAATGCAGCTTGAATATTTAGAATTACTTTCAGTGAACTACTTCCACCGGTGGAAGTGGATAGTAATAGCTATATTAGTTTATGCCTTGGCTTTCATTAGTGGCAGTAAATAATTTTTGTATAGATAAGAAGAGAGGAGAAAAGAAGTTAGAAAAGGGTGGGAGAGGAGGACCTACATTGGCCTTGTAGTTACAAACCTCTCCCTGAACCCCGACCATGCAGATTGGTTTAGAGAGCTCGTCTCTTATCCCAATCTGCCGGTCGAATCGATCACTTCTTGGCGAGCTTACCGCTGGTGCCGTTCAAGAGGGCCTTGACGTCGCTCGGTTCCGTTCCGGACGGCCAGGGACCCTGAACGGCTCCACGGGTGGGAGTCGCCTGGCCCTGCTTCTGCGACATGAGGTAGGCCTGGTAGAGGCCCGTGCTCTTGGACTGCCAGACCTCGAGGTAGGTGATCAGGTTCTTGTCCTTCTCACCGGCGACGGCCACGGTGTTGCCGATGAAGTCGAAGGTTTTCTTGACCTCCCGCTCCTCGGCAGCGGCCTTCTTGTCGGCCTCCCGCTGCTGGCGCTCCACGTGGTTGTTCACCTGCTTGGCGGTGCTGAAGATGTTGGTGGGGCTGCCATAGCCGCCGCCACCGGCCTTGCACGCACCGAGGGTGAGGAACAGGACGAGCGCGAGGCTCATGCTGACGATGTTGACGATCTGCTTCATGGTTCTGGTTCTCTCTTGGTAGGCCCTGTGGGCCCGGGGTTGGTTGGTCATCTCACTCAATTCTTTGGACCCCCGTCCATCGAAGTGAGCTTGAAATAGGGGAGCTGTCCCGCAATTTCAAGCCCACCTCAAAGAATAGATTGCCAAAGATTGATTGTGATAAACCGCAACCGCTGGGAGAGAACTACTGAAGAATTTAGTTCAGAGATAAATTAAAACTATAAAAAACCTAAAAAGGTCCTCCTCTTCCATATGAAATTGTCTTTCAAAGACCGCGTACCAAATGACTGTTAATGGTTATTAGGGTTTAGAGGCTTGATGTATCTGAGTATTCTGGCAGTAACATACTGAGAATACACATGTTTGTGAGAAGTTCAGGCACGAAAGGGAAAGCAGAAAGGGAAATTGTAATACTGGAAAATATTTACATTAATATGAGGCATCTTACACAGCCCTTCCCATAACTAATATTGCATACATCCATAGATCATTTCGTTTCTCCAAATCCTGGTAGAGGCTCCAAAATGAAAGGTTTTAAACAATGCAGAAGCCTGTTCTGTTGTCTTGTCTCCTCGTTGTTACGGGATGTCAGGCATCGAAGGATGCATACGACACCTCCGTTGAGTGGGTGTCTGAACACCCGACAACATCACTAAGTACGGCAACAGCCGCAACTATCGGCTCGACAATTGGACTCGTGCTCGATGCAGGAAGCCTTGTGACTTTGGGCTTTACCGCAGGCTTTGCCTCGATCGGCTACCTTTACGGTAGCCAGATCGATGCGGAAGCTGCGATGCATCGGTGGCAGGTCTTTGTCGATGAAAGCAAACCCATCGGCAAACGCGTCGGGCCAAAAACAAGGACGGCGTAGTTCTTGCCACTCGGATGCTCCATAAACCTACAGGCTGGGAGTGGGATTGGGTGCGCCAAATCGGGCATCCAGAAGGGAGTAAACCGCCCCCAGTTCTAGGGGATTGGATCGTTTGGCAGGGTGAAAACGCACCCCCTGCCGAAGCGATGCCGTGAGAATCGTCGCCCCGGAGGAAGTAGGCCTAGGCTTATTTCTTCCGGGGGCGTTCTTACTACTTACAGAAGGATTTGAAATTAAAAGGTAAGTATGGGAGCCTCTTCTGGGTCCAAAAAATAGGGGAGCTGTCCCTACATTATGTCGCGGAATTTAAATCTGTTTGCAGTTGATTCTGAACGTACGTCCCCAAAGAGGAACGAGCATACTCCTTTGGCTGAAGTCTTGCGGCCAAATGATTGGAGTGGGTTTGTTGGCCTTGACGATATTAAGGGAGACCTTCTTAGGCGACTTAGGGATGGGAAAGGAAAACCACCATCATTAATTTTTTGGGGTCCTCCTGGATCAGGAAAAACAACACTAGCTAAAATATTAGGAAAGGCCTCCGGCCTTAGATTTGTTGAATTCTCAGCGGTATTAGGCGGAGTGAAAGAAGTCAGAGAGATTATTGAAGAAGCCGCCGAGAATCCTGTTGCTACAATTCTCTTTATTGATGAAATCCACAGATTTAATAAGTCACAGCAGGATGCCTTCCTGCCTCATGTAGAAAAGGGCACAGTAATTCTGTTCGGCGCTACTACAGAGAACCCATCTTTCTATCTGAACCAAGCGCTGCTTTCTAGGGCTCGAGTCATTGTAATGCCAGCTCTTGGGAATGAATCATTAGCTGAAATATTAAGAAGAGCCGAAGAGAAGACAAAGCTTACTTTAACCGCTGAGGCAAAGAGTTTTCTAATCCAATTTTCCGGTGGGGATGCTAGACGACTAATTAACATCCTTGAGAGTCTTCACGAAGTGCATGGTACAGGCGAGCTGAATTTAGAAAAACTCAAAGAGACCTTAGGTGATCGAGGATTTCTTTTTTACGATAGAGAAGGGGAAGAACACTACAACGTAATCTCTGCTTTTATTAAAAGCCTTCGAGGGTCTGATGCAGATGCCGCTCTTTTTTGGGGATTTCGTATGCTTGAGGCCGGTGAGGATCCCCGTTTTCTAATTCGTCGAATGATTATATTTGCTAGTGAGGACATTGGAAACGCAGATCCAAGAGCCCTTCCGCTAGCAGTTTCTACTGCGGAAGCTTTTGATAGATTAGGTCTCCCAGAAGGAAGAATTCCAATTGCTCAGTGCATTACTTTTTTAGCCACCGCTCCAAAATCTAATCGCAGTTACTTAGCAATGAACAAAGCCTTAGAGGTAGTTCGTGAGAATCCAGTTACTCCCGTCCCACTTCATTTAAGGAATGCTCCAACTAAACTTATGAAGTCTCTTGATTACGGAAAAGAGTATGAGTATCCGCACGATTCTGCTAGCGGGTACGTTAGAGGTGTTCAATACCTGCCTGATGTGGCTAAAAATGAAAAATTCTACGAGCCGAAAGATTCCGGCTACGAAAAAACCATCATCGAACGCATAAAACTCCTAAAAGGGGACGCTGCCTAAAAGGTGCAATTTTTGCGTAGTTTGCCCCTTTTCGGTTCATATTTCCTCTCCTCAAAAACATTTATTTCTTTGTAGTTTGAACATAAACCCCCGTCTTTCCAACTAGAACATTTCAATTCTAAAACCTAATAGTTACTACCGGATAATTGCATACCTGATAATGTGGAACTAACAATTCTGTTAACTAAAGAGATGAATTTTACTTCTTTAAGAATATTATTCGGTCGCCTCCTATTGGCTGTAGGATCGTTACTTTGCCTCGTAATTTTTTACGGGGCAGTGCTTTGCCCACCGGTAGAGAAAATTCAATCTGAAGGAATTGTTTCAGGGTATAATCTTCGTACTTTAAGCGTATCCGAAGCTAATTCTAGAATAGGTAAATTAAAGGATTTAGCTGCGGAAGGAGCTTCAAAGCGTGAACTCGCAGAGAAGCTTTTTAGGATTATTTCCGCATCGTTTATTCATTCTGATAGTTACGTATTAAAGCCGTGGGATAATTGGGTGCTCTGGATAGATCAACAGTTTGGTCGCCCATATGTATCTACCCAGGATGCAGAATTACTTAGGCAGCGTGGTGGAGGATTCTGTCTTCAATCAGCAATGGTCTATGTCAATGAAGCAAAGAAATTAGGACTAGATGCTCAAATTGCATTATTAAATGGGCATGTCGCTACTGAAGTAAGTGTTGAAGGTGGAAAGAAGATCGTAGTTGATTCAGACCTGGGGATTCTTTGGGACAATCCCTTATCTGACTTTGGAAAAAAGATTTCTGCTTCCGAGGTCACGGAAAAAATCGAAGAGAGAGGTTTTGGTAAGGAGTATGCTCAACAGATAGCAGCTTATTACGTATCTTCTGACGATAACACACTCATTAACTTTCCTTTAAGCCAAGGTCGGTACGAGTACGAACAAACGGCTGAATTTTTAAGCAATCTCATCCCGCCTTTATTAGTCTTGATCGGATTTGTTTTATCGACGAAAAGAAGAGCGACCTAGCGCTATTAAGATCTGAGTTTCTTTTTGGCCACAATGCTAAACATATGCCAATGTTTTTTGGGGCCCACAGCTGGAAAGGCATCGTGTTCCCATTCTTTGAAACTAATAATTAAGAAGCCAGGGAGTAATTTTTTTGCTTGAGACTTAGTTATAAAGGTCATGTGAGGAGATTCTTTTCGCCAGGTGTCTCGATTACCAAAAACATTGAATGAAATAATGCCTCCAGGATTAACAAGATTAGAAATCCTCTTTAATTCTGATGGAAACTCCTTAGGGGGAATAAAAGGGAAAGTATAACTTGCGTTCACGAGATCGAATTTGACCTTGCGTTTCCGAGTCAGGGATTGAATCTTTGAATTAATAATCTTAGGAGTAGGCAACGCTAAGATTTTAATCTTCTTTCTCAGAAATTTAGAAGAAAGCTTACTTGGATCAAGAGCGGTGACTTTAAATCCAGCTCTAATAAGGGCTACCGTATCACTACCAGAACCGCTTCCTATATCTAAAGCAGTTCGTCCTGTTAAAAATTTCTTACCACCCCATTTTTTGCGAGCAACTGATATAGCTTTTTTAAGCCATGGCCTCGGAGGTGAGGCCATGGTGTTTTCATAGAAGGCGCGTTGCATCAGTGGTTAAGTCAGAGCATTTAGACGTGCAATTCTCTCTTCCATTGGAGGATGAGAAGATAGAAGCCTTAAAAACTTTGAAGGTCTCCCTGATATTTTAAATGCAGCAACAGAGGCGTGTTCTTCCACTGGCATGCGGCCACTCAAGCGACCAAGCGCTTGTAGAGCCGAAATCATACCAGTTTTCCCACAAAGTTTTGCTGCCCCTGCATCAGCTCTAAACTCACGTTGTCGAGAGAACCACATGACAACCATGGAGCCTAGTATTCCAAGCGCGATATCAAGAACGATAGTTACAAGCATTCTCACCATCGCTTGTGATTCCTCTTTGACCTGTTTGCTTACAGCAAATCCGATCACTCGAGCAAAGAACATAACAAAAGCGTTTACGACACCCTGAAGCAGCGTCATCGTCACCATATCGCCATTTTTAATATGTGCAATCTCATGTGCAGCGACTGCCTCAATTTGTTGTCGATCCATTGAGCGTAAAAGTCCGGAAGAGAAGGCTACTAACGCTCTACTTTTTGTTGGACCAGTTGCAAATGCATTTGGGTCCGGACTCTCGTAAATTCCTACTTCTGGCATCGTAGATAACCCAGCACCTTTTGCTAGGTTATGTACCATCTGTAAAATTTCATTGTTTCCGGCAGGATTGCGAGGGTCGATAACTTTCACCCCCATCATCATTTTGGCCATGATTCTTGATAGAGCCAAAGAGATGAGTGATCCGCCCATACCCCAAACAAGACAGAAGGCCATTAAGTTTTCGTAGTTTATGCCATTTGCAGTTAGGTATGGCTGAACGCCTAGTAAGTTAAGGACGATAGAGATCGTCACCATCACTAGGATATTTGTGAGAATAAAAAGGGTAATTCTTTTAAACATATTCCTTCCTAAAAATAACAGCGCTCACTATATAAGAACGCCAAACTCAAATTTAAAGTAGTAGGGCAGTAGAGCACAAGTATTTCTACTTCCACCCTTGTATCTTCCGCCAGATAAGCCCGCCGGAATATAGCACTGCGCCTATAAAGACCAAGGCTATAACTCTGGCGATAGATCCAGAGGAGGCGATGTCATTTAGGAGTACCTTTAGGGCTACAAATCCAAGTACAATCACGCAGGCTCTACCGACTAAGGCATCTTTAACTTTTAAGGCATAAAAGAGCCCTAATAACGCGGCTCCGCCCCAGAGGCCGGAAGCTACAAAAGAATTTAGCGGGGCATCTACATATAGATCCGTCACCCTCTTCAATCCGTATAGACCCTGAACTATTCCCAAGCCTAAAATCCAAGACGAAGATCCCACGTTCGGTATAAACCTAAAAGTTGCGAGTAAAAGAGCAGAGAACCCGAGGTTCACAAAAACAGTTGAAGCACTTACATGTCGATCAAGATCACCAAGAGAAGCTATGTATTCAGTTCCGATAATTGCAAAGATTACAAAATGAACTGGCCAGAATCGATCGTACTCGAGCCCAGCTCGCTTTAATCCAAACAAAAAAGGAATCATCAAAATTCCAAACCATGGGCCCATGCTGTTAGGAAGTATCTCAAGATAAAATGAGTGGGCCACACTGACGGCAATAAATGTTGCGATCATCGGTGCACTCTCAAGAGTTTTTTTCTGTAACTTCTGTTTTGCCCAGAGATGAATTGTAAATAATATCGCTGAAAAGCCTAGACATACCCAAGCTGCCTTATCAGACATTACTTCTCGCAGCATTGAGTTTTGAATCGCGTAGAATAAAAGTAATACCGGAAAGAAAGCCCAGGCTTCTTTTGATGAGAGTGGTCTTTTTAGTTTTATAGAAAATAGAGCAACCGATGCCGTTAAAATTAAAAACTGTAAAGTTTGAAATGTAATTGCATCATAAAGAAATTGTGAGTTTGGTGGCTCAATTGGTAAAATCAAAAGTTGCCAGAAGCATATAGCAAAATATGCGGTAAGGGAGATAAGTAGTCTCTGGCCTAAAATAATCGAACAGGTAGCAAATAGCGCATCCCAAAGAAGGAAATACCCCCGCACTGCCATCGGATCAGAATGATAACGATCAAGGAGCATTGGAATTAAGTAAGTTCCAAAAACAGAAGAGATAAGAAAGAAATCGTGTCTGAAATATCTAAAAAGAACTAGAGATCCTATCGATAACCCACCTGCAAAAATGGCAGCGTATACAGCCTCGTATAGATGGAAATAAAGATGCCCGGCATATGCTCCCATAAATAAAATAACAATCCCTGCACCTGGCAGGAAGCTGGCGTATGCTTTGTCTTGCTGTTTAATTTTAAAACCCAGGGCGATTAATGCGCCTCCTAGAATAAATACTCCTGATAATTGACGTACAGGAGTTAGCCAGCCAAGTTCGATCGCAATTTTAATCAAGAAGCTTGCTGCCAGAACAAAGAATAGTACTCCGGAATAAGCCAGCCAGGAGCCGGATGTGCCACTATGATCCTCTTTTGATTGATCGACATTTAGTGGAGTGGTCGTCGCACGTGGTAGGGGAGGAATCTGCTCCAACTGCTCTGGCTGAATCATCAATTTCATCTCTATTCTAGCAAGGCGAGCGGAGAGATTTTTTAATGCTTGCTCAAGCTCTCTAAGTTTGGAGTTGGTCTCGGGGTTGTTCATAAATCAATTAATCCCTGACATTTGGCGCAATAGTTTGCTCGCACTCTAACTAATATTTATAGATTGCAATAGGTTATACCTACTTGAATATACACTATTGACAGTGTACACTATTGATAGTGTGAAAGTTATGAAAAAACCCACTAAACTACAAAATATAACTTTGAGTGCCGAGAAGGAGTTAATTGAGATGGCTAGACGTAAAGCCAAAGCTTCACGGACAACGCTTAACCAAGAGTTTAGAAATTGGTTAATGCAATTTACTAGATCAACTCGTCCTGAAGGGTGGTTTATTCGTTATATGGAGAAGTTTAACAACGTGGACAGTGGTGGAAAGTTCAAGCGATCTGATTTCTATGAGGAGTGATGAAAGGCTATTTTCTTATTTTGGAGAACGGTGCTTTTTAGATACAAATATATTGATCTATTGTTTTGATCATAAAGCTCCTGAGAAGCGAAGAGTCTCTCAGTTTCTTCTTGATAAGGCGATCTCTTCTGGAAATGGTGTGATTAGCCATCAGGTAATTCAGGAATTCGTCAGCGTCGCTCAATCCAAATTCAAAATACCCTTGACTCAAAGTAAAACTGTTGGATTTTTAGATGACTGTCTTTTCCCTCTCTGGAAAAGCTATCCAAGTAGAGAACTCTATTTATCTGCATTAGAGATTCAAAAGAGCTACGAAACTTCGTGGTGGGATTCTCTTGTTATTGCTTCAGCATTAGATTGTGAGTGTCGGTTTTTGATCACTGAGGATCTAACTCATGGCTTGGCTATCAGGGAGATGGAGATAGTTAATCCATTCAATTAACTTTCAAGCATGATTGTTACCGGCCCATCATTTAGAAGTGACACCTTCATGTGAGCACCAAAGATCCCAGTTTCTACTTTTGAAATTCCAGTATTAAGCAATTGTGTTTTAAAAACATCGACTAGTGGTTTCGCTAATTCCGGCTTTAATGCCCCGAAGAACTCTGGCCGACGCCCCTTTGAGGTGTCAGCAAAAAGAGTAAATTGCGGGACCACCAAGACTTCACCACCAACATCAAGAACAGATTTATCAAACCGTCCTTTCTCATCTGGGAATATCCTTAAGGTAGAGATCTTTGAAGCCATCGGATCACAAACAGATTCATCATCTCCCTCACCAAATCCAGTCAGTAGAAGAAGACCAAGACCAATCTTACCAACGATGGTACCATCAACCTCAACAGAAGCATTGTTTACTCGCTGAAGAAGTACCTTCATTTTAGACCAAGTAAGGTTTGAGGTTTCTCTCTATACGGCCCTTTACATTCGGATCTGAGGGCAGGGTAAATCTTCTACTAGTGAGTCGTTCATAAAGATCGATATATTTCAGTGCTAGCATCGCGCGTACTTCATCTGTAATCACTGGCTTTGGTTTTCCGTAATCAAAACCTTGCTCTCTAAGCCACAATCTAAAAAATTCCTTATCAAGGCTCTCCGGCTCAAGTCCTTTGCTCATGCGTTCTTCATAACTACTAGCCACCCAGAATCTAGATGAATCAGGGGTATGAACTTCATCAGCAATTGTTAAGACGCCATTTTCATCAAAGCCCATCTCATACTTTGTATCTACTAATATAAGCCCCAATTTTTGAGATATCTCTTGGCCCCGTTTAAATAAAGCCATTGCCTTAGTAGAAATCTCTTCCCACTGAGCTTTTGTAGCAAGTCCCTGGCTTACGATTCCTGCCGGATCGATTAGATCATCATGCTCACCCTTTGTAGTAGGGGTAATTATCGGACCTGAATTAAATCGCTCATTCTTCTTCATCCCTTCAGGAAGTTGATTCCCGCAGAAATTTCTAACTCCCTTAGAATAGTTTACCCAAGCAGAAGTTCCCGTTGAGCCAGAAAGATAAGCTCTAACTACAACCTCAACTTTCAACATCTCTAATTTTTTGACCACGGCCACATTTTCATCAGGCACTGCCAAGATGTGGGTAGGCATAATGTCTTTGATCTGTTCAAACCACCAAGCGCTGATCTGATTTAAAGCCTGACCCTTTAGTGGAATTGTGCACCACGAGATATCAAAAGCAGATTGCCGATCTGTCGCAATCAAAATACTTCTACTGCCCTGAGTATATACATCCCGCACCTTGCCAACATACCGAGTGCCCAGTCCCTTAAAGTCAGTAGCCTCAAGTGTTGTGTCCAAAAACGGACGGATAGATTCAGGAGTGACTGATTTTGTATTCATAACGTTGCTTAGAAATAAACCAGAATACGAGAAGAGTCCACGGAAGCATTATGTAGAAGGTATTATGAAGAAAATAAGCCGTGCAGACCCCAAGGTTACCAATTAGTATTGTTGTTATTTTATTCCCAACTGGACTTTAATGGCTCGTTCAAGATGTTTCATTTCAAGCTGTGATATCCGAGCTACTTGTTTAATGAGGCGAGATTTACTGACCGTAGTTAATTGATCAGCCATGGCTTTGCTTTGTTGCTTGCCTATGGTGATGTACGCTTCGCTTGGATAGAGGCGCTCGACATTGCTTGTTAAGGGGACAACTTGAACTCTGTTAAGATGTTTATTTGAAGCATCATTACTAACTATAATTGCAGGCCTTCGCTTTTTTACTTCGCCGCCGACTGCTGGCTCAAAGTTAATCCACCAGATCTCACCGCGATTCATCGTTGATTTCCCCAATAAATGCTTCTGACCAGTCTAATGCTTGAGCCTCCCGTTTTTTGTCTTTAGCCATGTCTTGATAGGCTTCATCAAGCTTACTGGGCAACACATGAGGTCTTACTAAGCCTTCAATGAACTGACTGATCTTTCTTTTGCCGATGACTTTTTGTAGGCCTTCGTAAACCCCTTTATCTAATGTAATGGTGAGCTTTTTTTGCATACTAAAATCTCCACGACTAGTACACGTATTATATACGACTAACATACTTTGCTCAAGCATACTGTATAACTAAAATTCATCTGATTAACTTCACTTAAGTAATCGCCGCTGAACATTAAAAGTTGCCAATTAGAGTTACTAATTGCACCTACCCCACATACAGGGGCAGGTATTAGCTTATGATATTGCGATAACGTATTAACTCTCCGTTCCAACGACTTTGGAGGACTCATGGTAATTGATGGGAATCAATTCTTAAAAAGAGCGCAAGTAATTTACAAAGAGCTTAAAAGCCAGAAATACCCAAACACACGATCGCTTTCCAAATTGTGTGGCTGCTCCAGGAATACAGCTCAGCGGACCCTTTACCGCCTGCGGGATGAGTACCTAGTACCTTTAGATTACGATGAATCTAGGAAGGGATATTACCTTAAAGATCCAAACTATCCTTTCGCTAACTTCCTACCACCAGGACGGGATGAATTAACCGCGCTCCTACTTGCACGCTGCATGGTGGAAGCATTGGACGCACCTGATTTAGTAAATCAGCTAAAAACTTTATGGAATCAGTTCTCTATCAATAATTCATCCGTCAGTAGGGAACTTGAACCATTACTAAAATACTTTTCTTACGATCTAACTACAGTTGGCGATTTAGTCGATTGGGGCGTTTTAAAATGGGTAACAGCGGCAGCAGCAGGGGAGAGTGTGCGTTTAACTTATCGCTCTCCTTGGCGACATACCCAGGATAAAATATATGAAGGACAAATACTCAATGTCCGATTTAGTGATGGCGCGCTCTACCTTAGATTTCTAGATAGCGAAGGCCATGCGCGGATACTGAACGCATCCTTCATTAAATCATCAGAGATCTTAAAATATGATGTAAAACCTCCTAAAAACTCTAGTAATCCTGATCTAGTAAAGTCCGAAAATTGGTTTGAGACCTTCGGTGTCTGGAGTGGTGAAAACGCAGAAGAGATTGAGATTCATATCGCCGCCCCAGCCAGTAATTATTATTCAACGCAACGGTGGCATGAAGATCAGGAAGACACTTGGGATGGCACCACCTTAATTCGTAAATTCCCCGGCATCGTTTCCCCTGAGCTGGTCCGCCGCGCTCTAAGCCTTGGCCGCCACGTTACAAAGATTTCACCCCCAACATTAAAATCATTAGTCGCACAGGAGTTAGAAGTTACTCTGAAAAATTTAGCGCAGTAAATCGTGACATATTTAATCCGCCCCACATAGGGAGGCACTTCATTGAGTTGATCGATCCATTGAGTTACTCCGGAGAGGTAACTGTTAACTTTTCCGTTTTACTTAATGGAGTGCGTCATGAGATCCTTTTTACAGACATTATTCATATTACCAATTTTAGCAGGCTGCGGTGGAGGAGGTGGCGGTGGTTCCTCCAGCGGATTTTACGCTGGCACCTGGCGATTCACAGGCCTTGCAGCCCTTAATGAATGCCCCTCAGTAATTTCAATCCCATCAGCCGTAGATGTGACCCTAATAGTCAATCAAGACGGGGAAAGGGTAGTAGTAAATTCTAATAAGATTGTTCTTGAAGGGGTAACCATACCAGAGGATGATGGTTTTGATGTCTTCGGTGAAACCTTTGCCGAAAACGGCTGTGTTAATACCTTCGCCTACAGATTTACTGATGCCAGCGATGGCCAAGCCGACGTAGCCACCGTCCTCAACGTCCGCTGCGGTCCTGCCTCCTGCGCTGTCGGTTACTCCGGCTCAGCCACCCGCACCTCCACCCGTTCCCTAATTCTTGAGGCCGACGACCAACTCGAAGACGTCGCCAACCTCGTAGGAATTCAGTTGGTTGATGGGGAGTAGGGCGTTTCAGACAAGGCATTGGCTAAGGTATGGCATTGGCTAATGCCTTATAAGCAACTTTTCGTTTCACCAAGCGATAAATAGATGTCGGTTAGATATCTCAAAGTGCTTTGTATGAACGATTCGATAGTTGGTGATTACTCTACATATTTAAATCCAAGGAATTAGAAGAGAACTCAACTGTTGCAAAAATTGCAACAGTTCAAAAAGAAGGCTCAAGAAGAGTAGTACGTAATGTTGAGTATTATAATCTCGATCTAATCCTCTCCGTCGGCTATCGCATCGACTCCAAGCAGGCCACCACCTTTCGTATCTGGGCTACCAAGACTCTCAAGCAACATCTGCTCGAAGGATACACCATAAACAGGGAACGCTTCGCTTCATACTCGTTTTCTCGTGGTGCAGGGGATAGGTGTTTGGTTTAGGTAAACCCTAACTCGCCTTTTTTCTTCGCATCTCAGCCTGATGAAGATCGTAAAAAGCTTGAAGATTCATCCATAATTCAGGAGAAGTTTTCAGCTCCTCAGCAAGGTCAAGCGCGGTGTCTGCCGTAATCCCGCGCTTACCTTTTATAAGTTCATTAAGTTTTGCCTGAGTCCACCCAAGTTTAGCCGCAAACGCTCTCTGCGTAACCTTAGCAGGGACAAGAAACTCCTCTAAAAGCATCTCTCCGGGATGAATTGGATTGCCTGGCTTCATAACTTTCCTTAATGGTAATCAAGAACCTCAACTTCACTAGCACCATCTGACCAACGAAAAACTACTCTCCACTGGTCATTAATCCTAATAGAGAACCTGCCTCTTAAGTTACCTTTCAACGCCTCCAGCCTGTTTCCAGGAGGTCGTCTTAGATCATCAAGTAACCGCGCAGAATGTAAGTACTGCAACTTTCTCTGTGCAACCACTAACAGCTCTGCCGGAAATCTCTTAGTTACACCGGTTCTTCTATTTAGGAATAAATCCTCGGCCAATTGGCCTCTGAATGAGCGTATCATATTATCGCATTATCGTAAAGTGATAATATATCCTTAAGCAATCTATCTCCTCTTAGGTCCCCTCCATTAACCCGTTGATAAATCTGACTTAAAGCAGGCAATTTGTTGTACATAATCACACCTAGGAAATCTGCATATAGAATAATAATAGAACTAGCGTTGCCAGTCAAGCCTTAGAGCGTAGATAGATTTCAGATAATCAGAATTTGTTTTCTGGGCTCATACAATTAGCAAATCAAAACACCAACCATTGGTTAGAGAATTACCGCCAGGCAGACTCGATGTAGATTCTTAATAATTTTTTGAAGAAACTTTCCTCACACTGCTGCGATTACTTAGTTGATGAAAGTACAATTAACATTTCCTGGCCTTGTAGGTGCCATTAACGAAATAGATCGTGAACTCGCTGCACAGGCTAATAGGGCCGTAAACACCACCCTAACGATCAGGAACTGGTTGATAGGGCTATATATTGCCAATTACGAATTGAAGGGTTCGGACCGTGCGGAGTACGGGACAAGGCTACTCAGTGCATTGTCGGAAGTGCTTAAGGATATAGGCATATCTAATTGTAATCATAGACAATTATATAGATATAAGAGATTTTTTATTTTCTACCCTGAGATTTCGGGGACACTGTCCCCGAAATCTCAGGGTCTAATACCAGATGAGGT
>CAZYRE010000064.1:0-14082 GCA_964650155.1 uncultured Bdellovibrionales bacterium | reverse complement strand
TTGAGCGAGGGCACACTCAAATATCCGGTCGTGAACCACGGTCGTGTAAGATCCTGGGCTAGGATCCGCAACGGCCCTCTACCCTGCAACGGGGTTACAGGGAGATGTGGATCACCTCCCTTCCGGCCCCACTCGTTCCGTGCTCGAACAGATACTGGTTGGTCTCCATCATGGGGCGGAAGCTCCTTGGTTCTCCCGAGTCTCGTTGGCTGCCTGGAAATAATCAGACGTGCCTCAGCAAACGAACCGGGGTGGAATTGATCGACTGTGACCAGGTAAGGGCACGACGCAGAGTCGCAAAAGCGCCACTCCATCGTACCCTGATCCGATCAAACAATCGGAAACCTCAAAGCTCCTAACCTTAACCTCACCTCTCTGCGGTTTGGACGGTATTGCTGTCCTAGAAACGAGCAGAAAGGCGTGCGATGTCTCACTACTAAATGTAAAGATACACGGATTTTAGAACATGTTCCAGAAACTTTTTTGTATGGTCGAAAATTTTTAGATTCCCGAAATTGCAAGTAGTAGGCCGGAAGATATCCCTATCTTCACTTCATTCGAACGAAATATGTTACTTAGCCCTCTGGCAACTCCAAGTGGCAAAATCGTATTTTTAAGTTCCCACTCAGAGCCAGTAAGTGAATCAACATGCACGTCGCCACCTAGTGGAATCAATGAAAATTTAGAGCCTGGTTCTCCAGATAGGCTCTCAGGGATACCCGCACGAATTAACAACATACGCACTTCGCCATCAAATAGACTAATTCGACTTCCTGCAAGCGCGGGTCTTGTAAGGAGCATTATGTTCGCCAATGCATGATCTACTCGTCCACCAAAAGGGGAAAACAGAATCACTTCCTTAGGATTTTTTGATGCTGAGTGGGTAATGGCAAGCTCTAAATCTGTCTCATCCTTTCGAGGATCGTATCGTAGAACCTGTATGCCTCGTTTCTGCAACATTTCAAGATTTTGAGGGGAGATAGAATCTAAATCTCCTACGATTACATTCGGTGTTAAACCAAGTCTAACTACATGATCAGTTCCTCCATCAACACCAATTATATAATCCGTTGGGCGCACTTCCTTTAAGAGCGCTTCAGGAGCAGATAAAAGCCCATTTACGAAGATGGCGTGACGCGGTTCAGTTGAATTCATATTACACAATTCTAATCTTTACTGGTGGCTACTTATCAGGTTGTCATGCAGAATTACATAAATTGGAATTTATCATGGATCCACTAGCTCTTCTAGCACAGCTCGCCATATTTACTATTAGTCCATTGGTCCACCTACGAGTAGGTAAACTTCTTTGGAATTTTCTAAAGAAAACTCCGATAGGAAAGAAAAGCACCTCCCAGCCACGTCTTTCCCTGCTGTATTTCCCGGGGTTAGCAATTCAGATCTATTTGATATTAGCCCTAAAATCATTTGGAGCCTCCTGGGTTCTCACAGCTGCAATATCTATTCTTCCCTTTCTTTTCCCACTTAAAGAAACTCGTTTGACGATTAATTCCTTAATTCCAAAATCTCTCTCTTTAAACTTTGCTCTGTGGATCCTGGTTGTTCTTTACCTAGGCATTAGCTTGGCTGACACAACTCAGAGCGTGACGACCATCTGGGTGAATACATATGGAGACTTAGCTTATCACATGGGAATGATCTCTTCCTTTGCGATTGGAGACAATTTTCCTCCACAAAATCAGATCTTGTCTGGTACGCCTCTATCTTATCCATTTTTTGTAAATCTTTGGGCTGCCTCTTTATGGTGGGCAAATCCAGTACCAGGCTCTTTCAATCTGGTTTTACTAGCTCAGTGGATGACCATATGGGTAACGTTATATTTTGTTGTAGATGGCGATAGATTCAAATTTCTCCCATGGGCGGTATTATTTGGAGGAGGAAGTTTAGCCAGGCTAGGCACACATTCTGGGGAGAACATTAAATCAGATTACCCTTGGTCAGTATTTCTTACTACAATTTGGATACCGCAACGCTCCGCCATGATGGGAATGCTTGGCGGGCTAACTGCTCTTAGGTATTTCAATGATTTTATAAAGGATCCGGCTAATCGCTTTCACCTACTCTGCACTGGCAGTATAATTGCCCTACTACCTCTTGTTCATACGCATCTATTCTTAGTTATTTGTTTATATATCGGCGGAACGATCCTTCTCCGCTTCAGACTGCGTGCCTTAACTCCGCTTAGAATCTTTTCAACAGCCGCAGTATTTTCTTTAATCTCCCTTCCCTGGCTATTTGGAAAGCAAAGCATCTTTAAATTCGAAGACGGTTGGTATCCTTGGAAAAGTGATATCTCAAACCACTTTCTCTCTTCTCTAGTAGGAAGTGCGGAGATGTGGTTCTTCAATGCCGGGCACTGGTTTTTATTAATTATTATCTTATGGTTCCTAACTAAAGCTCACGCCCATTTTATAACTCTCTGTGCTCTCTTTATTGCTGGAAACATTTTTCACCTAGCAGTTTGGGAATGGGATCAAATTAAAATTTTTATGTCCCTTTATCTGATTTTTCTTTCTTTGTGGATGTACGAACCAAATGCTAAGAAATTGATTTTAGGGCACTATATTCTAATTGTTGGAATGATCGCAGGAGTAGCCGAATTAGGCTTGGTTCTTATTAAATATAATCGTTACACAATTTATTCTGTGGATGACGTAACCAAGGCCAAAGAATTAATATCAGCCACAGCTCCTGATTCCGTATTTATAGCAGCCCCCCTGCATAATTCTATGATTACTCTCACCGGACGAAAATTGTTTATGGGATTTCCTGGAACATTATATTCTCATGGCGCTCTATATAAAGATCGGGAACAGATGATGTCATCCCTGACTCAAGTGGTAAACTGTAGCGGAAAATCAGAATTTAAATCTGCTCAGAAAAAAATATGCCCAGATTACCTTCTGTGGACAGGAAACGAACAGGCTAAATGGCGAATGATAGATCCCAAGAGCGCACTAAAGCTAAGACCAACCGAACTTCCTTACTTATACAAAGTCCAGTAATGAGCCTTAGATCACAACCGAACTTTCGGTGTGGTCGACCATAGAATGTAGCGGTCCAACAAAAAGTGTTACAGAATCTTCTACCGCAGAGGAGCCTCTAATCAATTCTTGCAGCTCACTCTTATTAGATGAGTGGTGTCTAACACGCGCCCATTTAGGAAATGGAGAATTCCAGTCCCAATCAAACTCCACCAACTCAATCCATTCCCCCTGAAAGCGGCGAGTAATTTGGTCCCAAGAATATCGTCTCATGAAAGCCTCCGGTTTTGCGTCTGGTATTCCCTCTCGAAGGCAGCATTGTACATTGTAACTGCCTCCTAAGGAAGGAATAAGACGTAGGGGCCTCTACATTCTTTAGGGTATCCGCGTAGTTGACACTCTATTACCGTACCCGTAAGTTACATCCCATGGCCAAAATAACCCCTATTTCCGGATTCCCAGAGTGGCTTCCCCAAGAGAAGATCCTCGAAGATAACGTCGTCTCAATCGTTAGAGGGATATATGAGTCTCACGGGTATACACCTATAGAAACACGCTCTGTTGAGCCCATGTCAGTGCTCGCTTCTAAGGGGGATGTAAATAAAGAGATCTATGCAATAGAGCGGGCCTCTGCTGAGAAATCTGAAAGTAAGGAGGATCGCTTAGCCTTGCACTTTGACCTAACCATTCCTTTTGCCCGATACGTAGCCCAAAATTTCAATGAATTAGATTTCCCCTTTAAAAGGTACCAACTTCAACGCTCCTGGCGCGGAGAAAGGCCTCAAGAGGGACGATTTCGCGAGTTTTATCAGTTCGACGTTGACGTAGTTAGTATAGACGATCTTCCAATCTGTCATGATGCGGAGATGGTCTCAATAATCTACAAGGCTTTTACTAAACTTGGTCTCGGTGATTTTCAGATCAAGATAAACAATAGAAAATTACTTCTTGGGATCTATGAACACTTTGGTCTTAGTGAAGCTCAACGACAAGATGCCGTTATCGCCGTTGATAAAATAGATAAAATTGGTCCTGAGGGAGTTACCAAGGAACTTCTTGCCATAGGACTGAATGAATCTGTTGCTAAGGAAATAATCAGGTGCGCAGGTATAAAAGTCTCGACCTCTGAATTTGCATCTATCGTAAATACTTTGGGTCCAACCAATGAATTATACAAAGCAGGAGTTAGCGAAATATCTGAGGTGCTGAACCTTCTCGTACCAGGAGCAGCAGATCGCGTTATTGTAGATCTTAGCTTAGCTCGAGGACTTGATTATTACACAGGCACTATCATCGAAACCGTTCTTACTGATCATCGCTCATTTGGATCGGTAGCCGGAGGTGGGCGATACGAGAACCTTACCTCGCGCTTTGGTAATAAAAATATTCCAGGTGTTGGAATCTCGATTGGCGTAACGCGACTTATGTCGCTTATCCTTGCAAAGGGCTTACTAAAAACTAAAGAACGCTCCCCTACTCGGGTACTTGTTTCCTTACCAAATGCTGAAACTATGCCTAAGGCAATTAAGCTTGCCGAAACTTTAAGAAGTCGGGGCATAAGTACTGAAGTTTTTCATAAACCTTCCAAGTTTGGAAAGCAGATTGAGTACGCGGATAAGAAGGGGATCCCTTTTATTGCCTTTACCGGAGAAAACGAAGCTCTTGAGGTTAAAGACCTGACGACCAAGGAACAAAGGCCTATTTCCGTCGAAGACTTAGTTAAGCTAGCTAAAAAATAGTGATTTTTCGGAATTCTTATAACTTGTGATTTTAATTGAATAAGCTAGCCTTAGCTTCGTCAATATTCTGCGTTATTCAAAGGTCATTATGAAAATTCATAAACTACTTATAGGTTTTGCTACCTTATTACTTTGTTTTCAATTGCCCATCGTGGCCACTGCTGAGACGGACGTTGAGGCAGCAATCAAAAGCGCAGAGGGCCTTTCCTCAGCATTTGAGAATGCAGCGAATGCTATCCGTCCTTCGGTTGTAAACATAAGCTCTGTTAAATTCGCTCGACCAGTCTCAAGGCAACCAAAACAGAGAGGGATGCGTCAGCAAAGCCCCTTCCCCAATCCATACGATGATTTTTTAAATGATGATTTTTTTGAGAAATTTTTTCATCAACAACGACCACAAGACCAAGGTCAACAAGGCTTAGGAACAGGTGTAGTTCTTGATACCGAAGGACATATTATTACTAATAATCATGTCGTAAGCGATGCTGATGAGATCACTGTGCGGCTTTCGAATACTAAAGAGTACAAAGCCAAACTTGTAGGTACAGACCCCAAAACAGATCTCGCAGTTATTAAAATTAGCGCGCCTGATCTCAAGCCAGCAAAATTGGGCGACAGTGATAAATTAAAAATTGGAGAATGGGTCGTAGCAGCAGGGAACCCATTTGGCCTTGATCACACGATTACGGCCGGAATTGTCAGCGCTAAGGGAAGATCGAATGTTGGCATAGTCGATTACGAGGACTTTATTCAGACTGATGCCGCCATAAATCCCGGAAACAGTGGTGGACCATTAGTAAATCTTCGTGGTGAAGTAGTCGGCATCAACTCCGCTATCTTCTCAAAGAGTGGTGGATACATGGGCATAGGATTCTCTATCCCTTCCAACATGGTTCGAAGTGTCTTTGATAACATTATAGATTCGGGAAGAGTTATTAGAGGCTGGCTTGGGGTCATGATCCAAAATCTTGATGAAGATATGGCAAAATCATTTGGTCATAAAGATACAAATGGTGCCCTTGTTGGAGACGTGACTCGTGGTGGACCAGCAGATCGTGGCGGGCTACAACAGGGAGATATTATTATCGGGTATAATGGAACTGATGTTGAGAACGTCACTCAGCTTCGCAAGTTAGTAGCAGAAACAAAGCCCGGAGAGACCGCAACTCTCAAAGTTTTCAGAAATAAAAATATAGACGTTGTTAAAATCAAGATTGTCGAGCAGGAAAGCAATGACCAGCCTGCTGAGGACAACGATACCGAAACAGATTTGGGTTTAACTCTTAGAGATATAACGCCTGAAATAGCCCAGCAATTAAACACTAAGTTAAATAAAGGCGCAGTTGTGGTTAATGTAGACCCAGGTAGTCAGGCTTTCCGTTCCGGAATTCAACCAGGAGATATTATTTTGCAACTTAACAATAAAGAGATTGATTCAGCCAAAGAACTCGAATCTGAGCTTAGAAAAATCTCACGGGATAATGGATTTAGGTTAACGGTCCAAAGTGGTGAGTATCAGAGGTATATCTTCGTAAAGCCAACTAAATAGTAATTAGGATCAAAATGGAATATAGAAAACTTGGTCGCTCAGGATTAAAACTGAGTGAGCTTTCCTTTGGATCGTGGCTCACATTTGGCGAGAATCTAGATGTAAAGAATGCTCTTCAGTGTATGAAAGTTGCCTTTGATAATGGAGTAAACTTTTTCGACAATGCTGAAGTTTACGGTCACGGCAAATCCGAAGAGGTAATGGGTAAAGCTCTTAAAGAATTTAAACGAACAGACCTAGTTATCTCTACAAAGATCTTCTGGGGTGGTGATAGCCCAAATGACACAGGGCTCTCCTGGAAACATTTAGTTGAAGGAACTAAACGCTCACTAAAGCGGCTTGATTTAGATTATGTGGATTTACTCTTTTGTCACCGCCCCGATCCAACGACTCCGATTGAAGAAACAGTCAGAGCGATGGATTTTTTAATTAAATCTGGATACGCATTTTACTGGGGAACTTCTGAATGGTCTGCCGAGGAGATCAATCAAGCTTACGAGCTTGCCTATAAATATAACTGCGTGCCACCAACGATGGAGCAACCTCAGTACAACATGCTTCATAGACAAAGATTTGAGGTTGAATATTCTCCCCTTTACGAGAAATGGGGGTTAGGTACTACTATTTGGAGCCCGCTGGCTTCGGGCTTTCTTACCGGAAAATATTTAAACGGAATTCCAAAAAATTCAAGGCTCTCTCAACATGAGTGGCTCAAAGAGCGCTTCATGCAAGAAGAAATGGCTAACGCAGTAAAGGATCTCTCTATCATTGCCGGAGATATCGGCTGCTCCCTTGCCCAACTCGCCATAGCATGGTGTTTAATGAATCAAAATGTCAGCACTGTAATTTTAGGAGCAACAAACACCAAACAGCTTGAAGAAAATCTTCTGGCTGCTAAGTTCAAAGAGAAGTTAACACCTGAAATTATGGGAAGGGTTAAGGATTCACTTAAAAGCGTCCCTCAATAGCGGTATCGGCTAGGACCCCAGAATTTCTTCTAACGCATAAAATGTCTTCTGTGGAAACCGATCTTTAGGATAGTAGCGCGTAATGATTTCAATAGCTCGATCGTATTTATCAATATTCAAATAACGGAGTAAAAATCGCACATCGCTTTCGTCAGCGAATTCAACACCGATCCTAAAGCTTAAACACTTCATCGCCAAAAGATATTCCGGTAAGGCGACAAACACTTTAAGATTGCTAAGATCAAGATAGTTGTTAAAACTTGCGGCCTCGCTTAAAAAGCCTTTTACTGCATCATTTAGCCAATTCTCTTCGACCCCATGCCTTGTGGCAATACGTGCAGCTGCTTTTCTAATTTCAGCACTAGGCTCAAATATAGCATCAATATCTTTAGTAGATTCTCGGGCATTTAGAGCCAGACACATGACCGCTCCGCCAACAAGATAAAGCTCGCCCTTAATTTTTTTTGCATTGAGCTCAGAATTGAGGTCATTAAATAGACTTAATATTTGTTCTTTACCTAAACTATTCGGCACGGTGCTAAATCCTACTACCAAGGGTCGAATCTATGAAAATATTTCGCTTTTTAAATTCCACTGGGGAGCTCACAAGCAAATGAACTCTCAGTGACTCAATCTCGCTCCCAAAATATGGATTTTCAAGTGGCTTTACTCTACGAACCCACTCTGGGGCTAAGCAGTGGATCTCTCTGGCTCTGCGCTCAATCATTGCAGCAAGATAATTCTTCATAAAAGGAGAGAGATCTTCTGATGGCTCAATAAGGAATTCTTGGAATTCAGTAGCCTGAAGAGAGCTAAGAAGGTCGTTCATCTCAGCAAAAACCTCTCTCTTGCCATTGCTCTCCTTCAATTGAGACACAAGAGCTAAAAACCGACTCTCTGGCGGTTCTAGAACCTTGGAAAGAACAAATTCCGAAAGTGATAAATTAGCAATTCGAGCCAACCTGCGAAGTGCGGCCTTCTGTTTTTTACTTACTCGAATCTGTAACTGCTCTGTCTTCACGCACCCATGGTATCTCCTGCACAAGGTTATGTCAATACACATGTATTGACATAATTTATAAGCAAAAAGACAGAGGCATCAGCCCCTGTCTTTTCAATGTCTTGTTATCTTATGACTTACGGATACTAATCTTCTTCTCTTTATCCTTTTCTTCAATCACTTTAGGAAGAACCAAGGTAAGCACCCCGTTCTTCATTGAAGCATCCACCCTATCGGTATCAATTTCAGAGTGAAGCGTTATTACCCTTTCAAATTCGCCGTAGCTGCGTTCAGAATAGCGACAGTTGCCCTTTTCGCATTCCTCTTTCTCTTCCTTTTTATGACCACGAATCGTCAGATATCCACCCTTCAATGAAATATCGACGTCCTCCTGAGCCATTCCTGGCATTTCAGCTGTAACGGTAATCTTGCTCTCGTCCTCCGCTAAACTAAGCTTCGGAGCAAATGTACTTAAACGCTTCTCAGACTCGGCTAGAGGCTCTAAATCAAACCCTCTAAGAAAATCTTCCAATACGCTGTCAGTACCTCTTCGAGCCAATCTTCCATTAGTAGAAAGTGGAAATAATGCTGGAATAATCATATCAATCCTCCTAAAAATTATTACCGGATTAATCAGTCCCGGCTGTCTTTTAGGTAAGCATCGATTATTTTAGATTCAAGGGGGGGGGGATATGAGGGACAGGCACGAATTATTTTATGTATCCCATTGTTACGGCTTTATAAAATGAGGCGATGGTTTTACCGTCTTTTATTTGGCCTGATTTTATTGCTGCTACCACCTCAGATGGCTTCATAGGTGCTAATTCTATTAATTCATCCTCATCTTTATGGGCACTTGCCGGTGTCATGTCACGGGCTAAAAAAACAAACTGCCTCTCTGAGCAAAATCCAGGAGCTGGAAAAAGAACTCCTAAATCTATCCAATCGGTAGCAGCCTTCCCGACCTCCTCCATCAATTCCCGTTTGGCGCACTCAATGGGAGGCTCATTGTTTTCAAGAGTTCCGGCAGGAAATTCTAGGATCTCTTCCTTGATGGCTTGTCTATACTGCCGCACTAAAATCAGGGTGCCATCACGCTCTTGGGGTACCATAATGGCTGCCCCTGGATGGACGACAATGTCACGAGTAGTTCGTGTTCCACTAAAGAGTTCCACATCTTCGGTCTCGACCCGATAATTTCTACTTTCAAATATAACCTTAGAACTCAGTGTCTTATGTCGTCTCATACAGTACCTTTTGAGTGAGATTGAAAGAGTCGTTATAGTACCACCCTTCTTATGACGAAAGAGCAATGTCCGAATCCTTCCCTTTGTGGCTCCTGTGGCTGGTCCCATATTCCTTATGAGAAGCAGTTGCAGCAAAAGCTCGCTGACATTAATGGCAGCTTTAAACTTAAAGAGCTCTCCTTAGAGTGTACCGAGATACTTCCTTCACCAAGAATCTCCCATTACCGAAACCGAATGGATTTCGTGATCTCCTTCAAAGGGGAAGTTGGGCTAAGAGAAAAGGGAAAGTGGTGGCGGGTAATTGATAACCACACCTGTTTTATCTCTGATGAAAAAATCGAAGCAACATTTGAAATTATTAGAAATTGGACGAAACAAGCTGGCCTTACTTTTTTTGACAGGAAAGCTCACACGGGATTTTTACGGTATGCGGTAATTAGATCCTCAAGGGCTGGGGAATCAATGCTGAATATTGTTAGCAGCGCTCCAACACTAGTTGAGGAAAGCTCAATCAAAGAAAAGCTCTTAGAGCTGCATAAACAGTCTGGGGTAACAACAACTCTGTGGTCAATCAACCATACTACCAACGACGTATCTTCTGGCGACGAAATAAGAGTAATTGGTGGGCCTGGGTTTATTCAGGAGCAGGTATGTGATTTTCGTTACCGCATATCCCCAAACTCTTTTTTTCAAACTAACTCCTGGGCATCTCCACTACTTATAGAAACTGCAACACAATTTTTAAAATTAGCTCCAAAACCAAAATTATTACTCGATCTGTATTGTGGTTCAGGATTCTTCTCTATCGCACTAGCTCATACTGCAGAGAGAACTGTTGGGGTAGAATTAATTGCCGAGATGATAGAGGATGCGCGAATTAACGCTACTAACAACAATGTTAATGTTGAATATCAAAGCGGAAAGGCTGAAGCCACGGATTGGAAGAAGTTGGGAGCTGATACGATAATCTTAGATCCTCCAAGAAGCGGCCTACATGATGATGTAATTAAGGATCTACAATCCGCTCTTCCTGAAACAATTCTCTACGTTTCTTGTAACTACAAATCTTTTGCTAGAGAGATGGCAATTTTAGGAAAGAACTACGAAGTTAAAGCTATGCGGGCGATTGATATGTTTCCGCATACTCCACATGTTGAATTGATATCCCTTCTAAGGAAACGAGCCTAAAAATGGTACCTACCGAGCTCGAACAACAATCATTAGCTCTTCATTCGGAATCTTTTGCGAGTTTTCCTAAAGGAGATGGTCCTACAGAAGGGCATCATTTTGATTACAAACTTTATGATGCACACATTACTAATTTTCCTGAAATAGCTCGCCCTAGAGAGCTTATTTTTCTACCTCGGACAGATTCCACAATGAATGCGCCAGCTCGATTTGAAGCCTTCGAAGCAAGGTCATCTACAGGCACGGTATTTCTTGCTGGAGAGCAAACCAATGGCACTGGCCAAGACGGCAGGTGGTTCTCTGGATTAAGCGATGTGATGATGACCATGTCAGTTCTACGTATTCCTGATTCAAACTTACGAGCCTTGTTCCGTTTTGCCGTAGGTGTGGCTGTTGCTGATACGCTGAAGTCGCAATGTCCAGAACTACCGGGGCTAGCTGTGAAATGGCCAAATGATGTATTCACCCGTGCTGGCTGGCAAAAAGTATCCGGAATTTTAAATGTAAGTGTTGATGATACAGAGCAGTTCGCGAACCTATCGAGCAAAGGTTACACATTATCAAAAGATAATCTCCTTGTTGGAGTTGGAATAAACCTTGGCCCTAGAAATAAGGAATGGGTCAATATTCGTAGCAAACCAGTTTCTGTTGAGCAGTTAACAGATAAAAGATTACATCGCGAGTCAATTGTTGCAGAGCTCGCTTGCAGGATTAATCAAGCTCACAGAGAAGTAATGGGTACTCCACTTATAGTTACATCAAGAATCAGCGATTACCTCCTGACAGGAAATGGTCACATAGCTTATCTCGATACCATAGATAATCAAACGTATTCAGGTATTATTACTAATACCCTATCCGACGGAATTCACTTAGCAGATGGAAGAAGTTTAGACACAGTGTTTCGATACCGTGAGATTCGGAGAATTTATCCTGATCCTGATATTCGAACTAACTAGGAAAATTTATATATTAAGCTAGTTTAGATTTAATAAAATAATCCAAGCTAAACTTTCCGGCACCAGTCACGATCAAACTGAACAGCATCAACATATAATAAAATGGAACCTCGAAACCGTTATCTCCGCAGGCAAAGCCATGCTGCCAATGAACGGTTTTAATAGCTACAAGCATTACGACTATCAATGGAACTGAAATAAATCTGGTGGCCAGTCCAAGTGTAAGCAGTGCTACACCTGCTAGCTCAGTTCCAACTGCCATATAGGCATTCAGAGTAGGAAAAGGAATTCCTATCTTTTCAAACCAAGCTGGAATAGTCGCAAAATTATTAAATTTTTGCATGGCCGGTTCATAAAAACCGTAGGCCAACATCAACCTAAACATTAGAGGAGGAAGATCTTTAAGACTGGAAGTTTTAGTAATAAAAGTATGGACCAGAGATTTGATATTCATGGTAGACCTCCTAACTAATGGAACTAAGCCGCTTGAATATAGCGCTATAATGATACCTTCACAGCTAGTAAAATTTGATTCTTATATGGTTAGATTTAACGTTAGTCAGGCAAAAGAATCTGCTCTTCTTCTTAGAATGGAGCAGTTAGGAATTTACGAGGGAGACCTTGTTGAGAAATTCGTCAAGGGTTCCGGAGCTGGTGGTCAAAAGATAAACAAAACATCTTCCTGTGTTTATCTTCTTCATAAACCATCTGGAATTGAAATTAAGTGCCAAGCCACTCGGTCTCAAACCATGAATCGCTTCCTGGCTCGTCGGGAACTCTGCGATAAAATCGAATCAAAAATTAAGGGAGCACAGTCCGCCCAAGCCCGCGAAATTCATAAAATTAAAAAACAGAAGAAACGAAGGTCCAGAAGATCAAGGCAGCAAACTGCGGAGGGAAAACGGCTAAGGGGAGAGATAAAGAGAGGACGAGGACCTATCAGAGATGACTAAGTTTAGGAATCAAGAAACCGCACAAAATCTATAAAGACTGCGTTGGTCCATCCAAATCCAACCTGATCGGGGTATCGATCAGAAACTGCGCGACGTCCGTGAACTACATCATATTTTTCATACAGTTCGCCGGATTCCATGAAAAGCTCGCTAACTAATGAAAGCCATTTGTCGGCGATACGTCGAGCATCCAGAATATAGCCATAGTTAAGTAAGCTCTGAACGACGATCCATGTTAGCGGTGCCCATCCATTTGGCCAGGCCCATTGCTTAGAATAATCGCCGGGATCTTGATCCCACTTTTCTGAAGTTACAACACCGTATTCAGTTTCAAATTTTGGCAACCATCTATTAATAAACTGATCGGCCTTGTCTTTAGATGCCAATTTAGAATAGAGCGGAAAGAAGCTAGCAACACTTATAAAGTTACTCTGCTTATTGTTTCGTAGATCATAGTCTACATATAACTCTTGCTTCTCATTCCATAACAGAGAATTAACATTTGAAATTCTACTTTGTGCTTCCCTCTTCCAGTACTCTACGGTGTCTAATTTCAAAATGTCGGACATTCTTGAAAGATCAATCTCGTATTTATAAAGAAGAGAATTAAGATCTACTGCTACAAAATCTAAACAGCGATTATCAAACCGCGGAGTCATATCCCAACCAGACTCAGCTTCCGCAGCATTGTGCCAAATATTTAGATCATAATACCGAGAGAGATTCTCCCTTACCTCTCTGTCGTTCGGGAAGGAAGTTCCCCTCCATACCCCACGATACTCTTGCTCTACTGCATCATAGGCATACCTCAACCAAGAACTTGTTCTTTCAGATGGGTCTTTCTCGATTAAAATTTCATAAGCCATCAAAACAAGAGAGCTTAAAAATGGTGGCTGGGATCGGCTTAACATATAAAAACGAGATGCATTTGGAATTCTACCAAATCTTTTCAAGAGATAAATTAGGTTCTCTGTAATCTCGATAACAAGTCCACGGCGAGGAGTAGATCGCAACCCAGTAGCGATAAAAAAACTATCCCAATAGTACATCTCCTTGAACATGTCAGTATTGGAGACAACAAATCGCCTAGGCAATCCAATATTAGTTTCTGCATCTACGGTATGGTGGCAGATTAATCGATCCCAATATTTGTCAATATGTTCGAGTACAGTTGAGTACTTTTCACTATATTTAGAACTCATTTTAGCGTCCATGGATAAGCAATATATAAATTTTGAGTAGCTGGCTCATTGTTATATACTCCGCATTTAGAGTTAGATTTCTATGGCCGACATCGTTCTTACTACCTTAAACGCAAAATATATACATGCCTCATTTGGGTTACGATATCTGCAGGCTAATTTAGGCGAGCTGAGGAGTACTACTGAAATTCTTGAATTTCAAACAACTGACAGAGTTTTAGAGGTTGCTGAAAGTATTCTTTCAAGGAGTCCCAAACTTGTCGGGATCGGAA
>CAZYRE010000063.1:0-14270 GCA_964650155.1 uncultured Bdellovibrionales bacterium | reverse complement strand
GTTCCAGCCATGAAATTCCAACCATCAAATGCTGCAGCATAGCTTAGAAATGGATTAATCATTCCATCTCCTTGGCCTTGAAGAACTTCCTCATCACCAAGTGGGAACTCATAACGGAGCCCAACGCTTAACAATGCTGAAGAGTCCTCATTCCGCCAAGCTGCATACTTAAGTCCTGCAGCGATATCAGCAATGCCTTCATCTTTAGCAACAACTGCATCGGGATTTAGATCTATATATCCATCCTTTGTAGCAATAATTGCTAAGTCATCTGTAACTGCAAATCTTGCTTGCAGTGCATAAATCTTTGCATCGCCACCACCTGTGACAAAACGATCATCAAGCTTGTGGTAAACAAAGATAGGACGAAGATTCGATTGGATACGAGGATCTTCAAAGTTTACTGGATTGCTAACTGGAGAGATCATCCGATCCAACGGAGTACCTTCTGCCAAAGCGTTCCCTACAAATCCAAAAGCAGCCACTCCTGAAAGTACTGCTCCAAAAATATTACGCATATAAACATCTCCTAAAGTAATTGCCGTAACCAATATGCCAACTACTTGAAGGTCTATCAATAGAATATATAATAATTACAGATACTTAACTGAAATACTCAAGTATAGGATCGCCTAGTCTCCTGGCCCAAGAAGAACTACATCGAGTTCAAACTTCTCGCCTTGATCACTCTCCACTGTTACACCAACATTTCTCTTCCCATGTTCTAGTAGATCTTCATTGAAATTAA
Source organism: uncultured Bdellovibrionales bacterium (assembly GCA_964650155.1). Lineage (GTDB taxonomy): Bacteria > Bdellovibrionota_C > UBA2361 > UBA2361 > J135 > JAWXBT01. Next base: position 13,522 of record CAZYRE010000063.1, on the reverse strand, counting down.
AAAATATCGGGGTTTCCGAAATTTTACCTGCTGGCACTACGAATGGAGTAACTGGAATTACCAAACTCACCTTGTCATTCAAAACATGAAAAGTATATGAGCGATCTGCAGAAGTCTTGTTAGAGATCTTTACCGTTAAGTGATTCGAGATTGCATCCTTACCAATTTCCGAAAATGGAACATCATGCCCACCACGAATAATTTGAACATCAGCAGTGTGTCTATGATTAACAACGAAGAAAAAAGCTGAAATATACAGAACTACTAAGAACGAATAAAATATCAACCTAGGACGTAAAAACTTGTGTGGCCGACCAAACAGTCGATCCTCACTATCATACCTGATAAGGCCACGAGGCTTACCGATCTTGTCCATGATGGAGTCGCAAGCATCTATGCATCCTGCGCAGGCTATACATTCCAGTTGAAGACCATTTCTTATGTCTATACCAGTAGGACACACACGGACACACATTCCACAATCAATACAATCTCCTGAACTTTGCTCTTTATCTCTTAATTTTCCTCTTGGTTCACCACGTTTACTATCGTAGCCAACAGTTATAGATCGTGCGTCCATCAAAACTGATTGAAAACGTGCATAGGGACAAACGATTGTGCAAAACTGCTCTCGAAACCAACCAAATTGAAAAAGCATAAGACCCATCATCAATGAGCTAGCTATGAATGGCCCAAGATTATCTAATGGAGAACCAGACATCATCTGAAAAAGAGTTTCCCGTCCTAAGAAATAGGCAAGACATGTACTTGCTAAAATCCATGCTAGGACTGTGAAAACAAAATACTTAGTTCCCTTAAGTAGAACTTTTTTAAAATTCCAAGGACTCGCATCTAATCTCTTACGCTGCGCCGGATCCCCTTCAATTGCTCTCTCTATCGGACGGAAAAGAAATTCGAGGAAGACAGTTTCGGGACAGGCCCATCCACACCATATCCTCCCAAACATCGCAGTAAACAGGAACAGACTCAGGGCGAGGCCGGCAAGTATCAGAAAAAGAAAGATCATATCTGTGGCCCAGAATATGTTGCCAAGAATCACAAATTTTCTACCGGGGATATCTAATAGAATAGCTTGCATGCCATTGATTTCGATCCACGGCATAACAAGATATATCGCCATTAATATATAAATGACGACTGACCGGCGGAAAAAAAACCTTCCCTTTTCTAGTGCTGGATATACAAACTTCCGTCTACCTCTACTGTCAATAGTATAGAGAGTTTCTCTGAAGTCATGGGACTCTGGTATATTCATAAGGCTACATAATACTTCGAATTACTCTCTTTTAAACTCATTTCCTTCGGCAGCCTTTGCTCCTGGAGGATTACTTCCATGGATAGACCATATAAATGCAATTAATGAATTAATATCCTCACTTGGGATAATGCCCTTCCAGGCTAACATTCCTTTAGCAGGTACACCGTTCATAATTACAGTGCGCATATCTACAGGACGACCACCGTGGATCCAAAAATCATCGGTCAAGTTGGGTCCGATAATACCTTGTCCATTCTCACCGTGGCAGGGCATGCACTTGGTGACGAAAATCTCTTTACCCTTAGCTTGTCGAGATGAATCTACTACCACCTTCATCAACTCTTCATTAGTTGGCTCAACCGTAGCAACAGGGGCTGCTGCCTGCTTCAGTGCGGAAATTTCATTTAGGTCAGCAGATAATTGCTCAAGTGGAGTTGGAGTGCTCGGATTATGAAAATATATGGCGTAGATAACTCCTAAGATGGTACTCAGCCAAAACAACCAGACCCACCATCTTGGCAAATCATTATCGTACTCTTGAATCCCGTCATAGTTGTGGTCTAGTAGTTCATCTTCTTTTTTCATACTCAATCATCTCCAAATCAGTTTCATTCATCTTAGTCATCTAGCGGCATCTTGCCGGCTTGATCGAAAATACGTTTAGACCCAGGTCGGTATGCCCATGCTACAATCACAACAAATAGTGCTGTGCACAGAACTACACCAACAACTGGGCCTAGGGATTGAACAGTGGGCAACAAGTGCTTCACTTCTTATCCCTCCTTCTTTATGTCAGTACCCAAGCGCTGTAGGTATGCGATAAGGGCAATGATCTCTTTCTTCTCAAGACCAGGTGTCTGCGAAACCCCTTGTTGATACAATTCGTTCGTAACCTGATTTGCCTGAGCTGAGAGCGCCTCAAGTGCCCCCTGTTCATCTGCATCTGTATATGGAACTCCAACAGTTCTCATAGCTGAGACCTTCTTCTTTGTATGAGCAGTATTTAAATCGTTATCGTACAACCAAGGATACCTCGGCATTATTGAACCAGGTGTTGTAGACGTAGGCTCCTTCATATGACGGAAGTGCCAGAAGTGGGAGTACTTGCCACCAACTCTATGCAAATCAGGTCCAGTACGTTTAGATCCAAACTGGAAAGGATGGTCATAAACGAATTCTCCGGATTGTGAAGCGGCTCCGTACCGAATTACCTCATCCTTAAACGGACGCACCATCTGAGAGTGACATACGTAACAACCCTCGCGGATATAAATGTCACGACCTTCAAGTTCCAGTATTGAATACGGTTTAACCGAGGCAATACTTGGAATGTTTGTCTGTATCGCTGCCAGTGGAATAAGTTCGCAAATGCCACCTATAACAACCGAAACAAGCACAAGTACTGTAAATACTAATGGCTTACCTTCCAGCAAGTGGTGTGTTGGATTTGGATGATCTGCTCTAACATGCGTGTCAGCAGAAAGTGGTGCGGCTTTGTATGTTGGATCACTCAAGTCAGCACCTGCGGCTTTGGATGCAGCAAGTGATTTAATAAAGTTGTAGACCATCAACAACAGTCCAGAGAGGTATAGCAATCCACCGAATATTCGAATCCAGTAGAATGGCTCTAACTTAATTACAGTCTCTATGAACTCTGGATACTTAAGCGTTCCATCCCCATTAAATGCTCTCCACATTAACCCCTGGGTAACACCAGCAGCCCACATTGAGGTCATGTACAGCACGATGCCGATCGTACCCATCCAAAAATGGGTCATCATTAACTTCTTGCTCCAAACTTCAACCTTCCAAAGTTTTGGAATTAAGTAATAGATCATTCCAAAAGCAATGAATCCGTTCCAGCCAAGAGCGCCACTATGAACGTGACCAATGGTCCAGTCAGTGTAGTGAGATAGCGCATTAACAACTCTAATGGACATCATCGGACCCTCAAAGGTCGACATGCCGTAGAATGTAATACCTACAACGAGGAATTTAATAATGGGGTCCGTTCGTACTCTATCCCATGCTCCGCGAAGAGTAAGAAGACCGTTGATCATGCCGCCCCATGAAGGTGCGATCAGCATGACTGAGAAAACCATTCCCATAGTCTGTGCCCAATCAGGCAGGGAGGTATTAAGTAAGTGATGCGGGCCAGCCCATATATATAAGAAAACTAGAGACCAGAAGTGAATGATTGAAAGCCTATAGGAATAGACCGGCCTACCAGCGGCCTTTGGCATGAAATAATACATCAAGCCTAAGAATGGCGTGGTCAGGAAGAATGCTACCGCATTATGCCCATACCACCACTGCACTAATCCATCCTGCACACCGGCATATACAGAGTAGCTCTTGAATAAAGATACCGGCACGGCCAAAGAGTTGACTATATGCAACATAGCAACTGTGACAACCGTGGCGATGTAAAACCAGATCGCTACATAAATATGCTTCTCTCTGCGGGTAAAAATAGTTCCAAATAAATTGATGGCAAAGACAACCCAGATCAAAGTGATTGCGATATCGATTGGCCACTCAAGCTCGGCATACTCTTTTGAAACTGTAATACCGAATGGCAGAGTTAGCGCGGCAGAAACAATTATTAACTGCCACCCCCAAAAATGAATCTTACTTAACATGTCGTTGAACATTCGTGCTTTGCAGAGTCGTTGCAGCGAATAATAAATTCCGGCAAAGATTGTATTTCCGGCAAATGCGAAGATTACAGCATTTGTATGGAGCGGTCTTAGACGACCGAAAGAAAGAAACGGAATTCCGGTAAAAAGTGTAGGGATAGCAAGTTGGGTAGCAATTATGACTCCCACCAACATACCAACAACACCCCATAACAAGGTGGCGATAACAAACTTACGCACAATCGCGTCGTCATAACTGAAGGTTTCAAGTTTCGATTCCATAGCTTTACAGGCCCAATTAAATTGTCACCGTTTTGTAGATAACCTATGAACGGATTCTAGACTAGAGAACGTTAGTAATTATTTATTGATGAATAATTCATTCTAGTATTTAATGATCAAGATTAGCTGTTGAAGTAAGTGTTTCTTCATTTTGGATCAGATTGATCATCATCAAAGAGAATCCTTCTAGATGGCGTATCTAGATCATCGAATTGTCCCCTTTTTACAGCCCAAAAATAGCCGCCAAGAGCAACGATTGCGAGGATTATAGAGAGTGGCAAAAGAACATAAATAATTTCCATTGTTAAATCCTATAACAAAGGCTCAACCTATCCTGGATTCTTGTAGAAACCTCGTTATATCTTTTTTTAACTTAGACCAACCTGAATGGGCCCTACAGGGATTACCACTATTACACTGGCTCTTACTTAAGAAGCATCCTTGTGTAACGATCGGATCATCTAGGGCTACGCAAATATCATAAAAAGTATAATTGGCTTTATTAGAATAGCGGACCCCTCCATTCTTCCCTCTTCTAGATTCTACAATTCCTTTAATTGCCAACTGTTTCATAATCTTGGATAGATATGGTCCTGGAACATCAGCCTCAACAGACAGATCTACAACTTGCACGAAATCTCCTTTTGCACTTTTGGCTAAGCACATTAGGGCCTTTAGAGCATACTTTGTTGACAATGAAAGCATAGTTATCCCCCAGAATTATTACTCATACCCTATTCCATTGAGTGCAAACAAGGTATATAAAAGATATATAGGTCTTTAATTCTTTATTTTACTAGGATCTTTATGAAGCTAAATTACCTCACGATTGGCGTGATAGTAGTGCACTTACTAGTCACCGTAGGCTTAGTCGTAGCAGAACTGCCGATAGAGAAGGCTGTAATCACCGATGCCCCAAACGTCCCACCTGTTATTACGAGGACAACTCCGGCTAAAGTTGTAGTTGAATTGGAAGTGGTAGAAATTCAGTCAGAACTAGCAGATGGTGTACTCTATACTTTCTGGACCTTCGGCGGAAAGGTACCGGGAAAGTTTATACGAATCCGCCAAAATGACACCGTTGAATTTCACTTACTAAACAATCCTAACAACAAGTTGCCACATAATATCGATTTGCATGCTGTTACTGGCCCAGGTGGCGGTGCTGCTAGTACATTCACAGCTCCCGGTCATCGCAGTCAATTTACATTTAGAGCACTAAATCCAGGTTTATATGTCTACCATTGTGCAACAGCTCCTGTTGGCATGCATATCGCAAACGGAATGTACGGGTTAATTTATGTCCAACCAGAAAATCCATTGCCCAAAGTAGACCGCGAGTACTACGTGATGCAAAGCGAATTTTATACTAGCGGCGCCTTTGGAGAGAAGGGTGTGCAACCATTCTCTATGCAACGTGCAATTGACGAGAATCCCTCTTACGTAGTTTTCAATGGAAGCACAAGTTCATTAACTAATGAACGTGCGATAACAGCCAATGTTGGTGAAACAGTTCGCGTATTTCTTGGAAACGGCGGGCCAAATCTTGTCTCATCATTCCACGTTATCGGAGACATCTTCGATAACGTATATACCGAAGGAGGTACATTGCCTAACCAACATAATGTTCAGTCAACTCTAATCCCAGCTGGTGGATCCGCGATTGTTGAATTCAGAGTTGATGTCCCTGGAACTTTTATCTTAGTAGATCATAGTATTTTTAGAGCTTTCAATAAGGGCGCCTTAGGAATGTTAAAAGTATCAGGTGCTGAAGATAAAGCAATCTACTCTGGAAAAGAGGTCGATGCTGTATACCTTGGAAGCTCCGGAGATTCGACTACAAGCGAGGCTAAAAAACTTAGGTTAGAGTATGATACTGCAGTTAAAAAAGATCCAACTCTCCAAAAACTGTCTAAAGATATTCTCTTGATCGAAGGTCAGAAGGTATACAACAATAACTGCCTAATGTGTCACGGACAAAACGGTGAAGGAGTCATAGGAGTGTTCCCGCCACTTTCAAAATCAGATTATTTAGCTAAACTTTCCTCTGAAAAGAATCGAGATATGTTAGTCGGAATCCCTGTTAACGGGTTAAGTGGGAAAATCACAGTAAACGGAAAGGAGTATAATAGTGTAATGCCTGCCCTTTCCACTTTAAGTGATCAAGACATAGCTGCTGTTCTTACTTTTGTAACTAATTCATGGGGCAATTCTGCCAAGCCGTTCTCGGTAGAGGAAGTTCAATCTGCTAAGGCAGCACTAAAGGATCAGCAATCAACTAAAGTTGCTCACTAAAAACTTTGCAGAGCCAGGCAGAGAATCTCTCCTGGCTCTGCTGTAAAGTTGAACTACATGGGGAAGATAAAGATATTAATTATGCTACTTATATGGCTGATGCAGTTCTGTACTTCAGTTATAGCAGAGGAGAGGCTTTTAATACTTAGTGGAAAATTTACTCCACTTTATGGCATCAACAAATCAAGCGACCCTGTTTTCATACATGATTTCTATATCGATAAATATCCAGTAACAAATTTCCAATTTGCAATTTTCGTTAATTCAAATACAAATTGGCAACCAAGTAAAATTAATTCGTCACTGACAGATAGTAATTATCTTAAACATTGGATTCGAAATCATAAAAACCAATCGAAACCCAACGAATTAGATTCAAAAAAACCTGTGGTCAATGTCTCATGGTTTGCAGCACATGACTACTGCACCTGGAAAGGAGGTAGATTGCCAACTGTCTTCGAATGGGAGTATGTCGCAGCAGCTGGCGAAAAGAGTCCCGATGAAACTAAGAATCCAGCTTTTATTCAGCAACTTCTAGATTGGTATAGCCAACCAAATATTGGATTACATGAGGTTGGAAAAGGTCAGCCTAATTATTGGGGGGTCTATAATTTGCATGGTTTAGTTTGGGAATGGACAGCAGATTTTAATTCAGTTTTTGTAGTTGGTGACAATAGACGTGATGGCGAAAGCTTAGAGGATTTATTTTGTGGTGCTGGTGCCGCTTCTGGTACTGACAGAGCAAACTATGCAGCTTACATGCGATACGCAATGAGAAGTAGCTTAAAAGGCCATTATACAGCTACAAATCTTGGGTTTAGATGTGCATATAATCAAGGAGATCCTAAATGAAAGCCTTACTTGTCTCACTGATATTCGTAATTACTCCCATATCACTAGTCAATGCAGATTTTACTGCCGGTTCTTTGTATGAGATCCCGTTTAACTGGAGCGATGAGTCCGGTGGTAATTTTAAATTAGCTTCTCTTAGTGGATCGCCAGTCATTCTTACAATGGCTTACTCCAGGTGTAAGACGGCTTGTCCATTCACGATGCAACGAATAAAACGTGTGGCCACTGCCTTAAAAGAAAGATCTATAAACGCAAATTATATAATTGTCTCGCTAGATCCGAAGAATGACACTCCTGAAACTCTTTCAAAATTCAAAAAAACTTATGAACTAGAGGGAAATAATTGGCATTTACTTACAGGGTCTGAAGGCGATCTTAGAAAGCTCTCTGTACTAGTCGGTTATAGCTACCAACAGAATACTGATAATACTGAGATTGCTCATTCAAATAAAATCCTAGCATTAGATAAAACTGGAACCATTGTAACAGAGATTGAAGGACTTGGAAGTGACTTGGAGCCATTTATTAAAGCCGTAGGCAAACTACGATAGAACTAATCGGCTCTTAAACATAAGAAATATTCTTTGCATGATTGCCACTACCCAAAAAGTTAGCACTCCCGCTGCACAAAGCGACATAAGCATTACCACCGTTGGCGAGAACAAAAAATATAGATAGAACCCTCTAGCGATCACAAACATTTGCCAAACCAACAATACAGTTATTAGTGCCCGTTCATTGACAGGATCGGTTTCTGTAACCCAAGATATCAGTCTCAGACTGATTCCGATAATCAGTGTGGTTGCATATCCCAAAGCCCAAATATGCAGGACCGTATCTGCACTTTCAGGCAATGACATCAACATCATACTGCCAATTAAGGCCCAGAGATGAGCAAGTACAAATGCTAATGGTAAGGACTCATTTAACTTAAAGACTGCTCGCCAACCCTTAGTCGCATATATAGAAGTAAGGAGTGTAAGTAACGATAATATTGACGCTGCATAAGAAAAAAACAAATGCCCCTGTCCGATTAACGCTAAACAAAAACCACAAAGGATAAAGGCGAAAAGGTAAAGTATTGTCAATTTAATATTAGGGCGTATTCCGCCAATGACTCCTACTATGAATTGCTGTGCTGTACCTAAAATAATCGATACTATACCTAACCAAAGGAGAGTAACTGCATTGAGTGGATTTGCTAAAGCCATATATGGACCGACTCCTAAGCAAAATAGTCCGATAATAACAAAGCATCCGAATCTAAATCGCGCATCCCATGAAGCTCCAAGCATTAATCTGAATATTGATAACATCGTTAACCAGCAGGCCATAGATACTAGGATTTTAAAAATTATGGCTTCCGGCGCAATGAATAAACTAACTGCGGAAAGAACTACCAGTGGAAGTGATAACCTAACCCAGTGAGTGATCTTAGTTTCTACCTCAAGCAACTTAGAAGCGGATTGAACTAAAAACCCAAGTATAAATGGTACAAAAAAAAGATAGAACTGCACCTTTGAATGCATTTCTTTCCATTCAATAAATTGTAAACTAATTTCAAATACGCCTGAGCGCATAAGCCATAAATAAACTCCTAGACCTACGCTACCCAGACACCCACATAATGCTCCAAAAATAAAAAACTTATCTATGAGCAGCATTGAAAATAAACGACGGAACGGCGACGGATGCTTTTCCTTCAATTTACGTTTAGAAGAGATTGAAATTAGTCTTGACACTATGCTCCCGGATAAAAGACATGCTTATCCTTTATAGGATCACATACTCACTTAGCTCAGTCAATCAACTAGAAAGATCTTCCCTTCGTTGATAACAAAATGACCGTAATAGAACTAAATGGCATCAGGACTGCAGCCTCTAGTGGTCCGATTATGCCACAAATAGCCATCAGGCCTGTTGAAAAGTTGTATATTAAAGAAAATACGATACACCGTCTTAAAACATCCATTGTGCGATAAGAACCTTTCCAAAGATCCATCAACCCTACGACACCTGGCTGAGTAAAAAAAACATCTGCCACCTTTAGACATGCTTCTGCACCACCCTGAACCCCAATTCCCACAGAAGCCTCTGTCAGCGCCGCTGTATCATTTATTCCATCTCCGACCATTGCGGTTGGGAATTGAGCTCTACTAGATCTTATAATTTCTGCCTTCATTTCTGGTGAGCAGTTTGCATATATGTTCTGCTCTGTAATCCCGCAAGAATTCCCATAATGATTTGCTGCTATTTCATTATCACCAGTGAGTAGTGAGGGCTCAACGCCTCTAGTCTTGAAATATTTTATTACATCACGAGACTCTGCTCTTAAAGAATCTCCAACCCCAAAAACCATTACCAAATCACTACCCTTAAATATTCCTACCCTGGTCAGTCCATCATTATCAGCAATAGGCAAAGTAATCTTTTCAAGATCACTACGTTCGACTGCTCGAATTTCCCAGAATATACCGGATTGATCTTTACCCTTAATGCCTTTTAACAAATTGCTCTTATTAGCCAGTTCAAATGAAGTGACTTCAGAATAGCTCGAGCAAAATAACTTAATGGCTCTGCCCACGGGATGGCGAGAATCCTGCTCAAGGGATACAGCAACTCCAAAAATATTTTTTATATCTGAATTAATATTTTTCTGACTTTTATCTAATAACTTCCATGAGCTCTTATCTTCTCGATAAAAAACTGTAGCAACTGACATCTCTCCGTCAGTTATAGTTCCAGTCTTATCCAAAAATACTTTCTTAATTTTTGTAATTCTCTCTACGATTTCGCCACCTTTGATGATAATGCCTTTCCGTGCTGCCTTAAAAATTGCCATGGTGAAAGTAAGCGGCGCGGCAAGTCCAAGTGCGCAAGGACATGTAACAACGAAAAGAGCCAAAAGTCGGTTTAGTACTGAATCTAAACCTGTATGGGCAAACAATATAATTGTCAAAACACTTGCAATACTGAGACCAAGTAAGAATTTTCGGGTTAACCTTTCCATCGTTAAACCATTAAGTGGCTCTCTAGATATTCTCTCCTCAACTTGTTGCAGAAGAGTGCCTATCCGGGTTGCGCTACCAACACTCTCAACGGCAACGCGTAATTCAGAACCGATAACTTTTGTTCCAGCCCAAACTGGATCGCCATTCTGAACTTCAACAGGAACTGCTTCGCCGGTCAGTACAGATAGGTTCACGTAACCGGACTTACCATTCAATATTCCGTCAACCGGGATAATCTCTCCATCTTTAACAAGGATTACGTCGCCTTTATGAAGGCTTCCAACATAAACCTGACTTAGGAAACCATTCCCTAAGTCTTTATGAGCTGAATTAGGTATTAAACTTTGAGCAATGCCAGAGGAGAATTGAATTTTAATTAGACTTCTCTCTTGTAAGACCCGTCCGCAAAGTAACAAAAAAATTAGAACGGCTACTGAATCAAAATAAATAATTCCAGAACCAAGAATTAAGTTTAATGTGCTAAGAAAAAAGCCCAGAAGAATTCCTATTGCTAGCGGTAAATCTAAATGAAAAATACCGGATCTAAGGGCTTTAAATGCACTCCGTATAATTGGCTGAGCCGAGAAAAATACCGCGGGAATAGCTAAGAAAAAACTACCCCAACCAAAGACAGTCTCTATAGAACGTTCACTTACAGAGAATCCCCCTTCATAGAGAGAGACGGACAACATCATAATATTACCAGCTGATACAGCTGCTACTCCCAAACGTAACAGCAAATCTCTACTAATTCCTTTATCAGAGGCAACTATCTGCTTTGGATCTAGTATTGATGGTGCGTAGCCAAATTGATCTAAAACCGTGGCTAATCGACTAAGAGGTATGATGCTAGGATCAAATACGACATCAATGACCTTACGAGAAAAATCTACATTAACCTTCTTTATTCCGGATTCTATCTGAGGGAGTTTTTCAAGAACCCAAATGCAAGCTGTGCAGTGTATCCCCTCACAGTAGGCATTAAACCTCTTTCCATCCGCGAGTAAGAGCAGGTGCTTATCTTGAAAATTTTGGTCATCTAAATAGTTATAACTTGCTCCAACTCTTGGAACTGGCGTTGGTGAATATGAGCTATCTTGGGACTGTAACTGGTAATATTTATCAAATCCGGCGCCGTGAAGCGCTCTGTATACTGTTCTACATCCGGCACAACAGAATAATTCTCCCTCGCTTTGAACCTCTGTGCCTCGCAAAATACCCAGACGACAGTGTCGACATATGAGAGGCTCTTCCGCGGCTACCAATTGAGAATTTTGCGTGTTAGAAATCATTCTTTATCCTAATTTAGTATGTCTCTTACCGCAGTTTTTATTGCAAGTCTCCTTGGAAGTCTCCATTGTGTGGGAATGTGCGGTGGGTTTGTAGCTCTATGCGCAGGTGGGAAAAGTTGTTTTCGCGCTCATGGGGCATACAACTTTGGACGATTCACTTCTTACATCTTTCTTGGTGGTCTAGCTGGAACAATCGGTCGCTTTGGTAACAAAGTAAGTGCCGGTGTCGGAATAAGTCACGGCGCTACAATCATACTAGGTTCACTAGTTATTTTTTGGGGACTATCAAGTTTATTTTTGAATAGTAATTTATTCTCAAAAATCTCTTCACCAATAACCAAATCTTTTGAAAGCGTTTATCAGAGAATAATGACGCTACTGCCAAACGATCAGAACCAAAGAGCTTTTTGTATTGGTCTATTTTCTGCGTTCCTTCCTTGTGGTTGGTTGTATGCATACGTGGCAATTGCAGCAACAACAAGTTCCACTCTTCAAGGAATGGCGGTCATGGCCGCGTTCTGGCTGGGAACTGTGCCTGCCCTGTTAGGTGTTGGTTGGATCACCTCACATCTCAGTGAAACTCTTCGCAAACGTCTTCCGGTCCTTACCGCAATTATTTTGATAGCTGCTGGAATCTTTGCAATCACCGAACACCTTGCAATAGCTGATAATACTCATCATCACTGTCACGTTGATTAGGATCTTTACACTTGATACCGTTCCCTCCTTCTGATTTAGCATTTAGGTGGGATTTATGGGTACTATTGGCGAAAAGATATCAACTACTCTTGAAGACAGCATAGATTTAGCAAGAAATTATATTTCTCCTACTCTTCTGCTGACATTAGGAACTCTGAGTTCATTATTGACTCCAGGCTGCTCTAACAACGAACCTGAAGCTAGCATTTCTAGTGCTGGGAAATTCTCTTCTGCTGGCGTGGATTTCATTGACAGAAATGATCTCACAAGTGCCGAATCATCCTTCCGAAGAGCCATCTCAGAACTTGCTCGCGCTACGAACACAGATGTTTCTTCTGAACAATTCACAAGAGAGGATATCCTTAAAATATATAAATCCCTAGAAGATGCTGGCTCGGAAATTCTTTCTCCCCTAAATAATCTGATACATACTTTGGAATTAAGTGGTCGCGCTAACGAAACTACTCCTTTATATGAAGCTTTCCTAACTATATTAAAGCCAGAATCAGATAAGGATGCCACAAGCCCCATGGCTCAGGAATGGCGCAGATCTATTTCTAGATTCGCGGATCTAAAACTTAAATTAGGTAACACTGAAGAAGCAGATACTCTTTTATCTGAAGCTCTTGTAACTTGTAAAAATCTCACTCCTCTTGATGCACCTGAAGCAGGAGTGTTGCTGACTCAAAAAGTTTTAATTGCTCAAAAAACTGGGAATTTCGAAAACGAAGTGAATTTATCTGCAGAAATACAGTCTTGGGTAGATAAGGCGATGATACAAGCAGCTCAACTTACTAACCCGCAATCTAAGTTTGAGATTTATTTTGGTGTACTTTTAGTTTGGCACTCTGGACTAGGCACAGGTAATCCGAATTTAAAAAATCAATGCGACGAAGCAGCCTTATTTTTCAGGCAAGTCGGCGCAGGCGATCAAGCCGCCATGGTCTACGACATCAAGATGCGTAATTAATTAGAATCCTATCGCTATTGAACTTGATGTTGTAATTGAGATTATCAGTCCGATTAAAAATCCAACTGAGAACACTAACCGCGTGAAATGTGGTGAATCGACCATAGAACCTAACTCCTCCAGCGAAACCTCGCTAAGCCATCTTCGCCATGTCATAAGAATGCCTACCCAACTGCTTCCCTACATACGGTTATTAGCCGCCA
>CAZYRE010000062.1:0-14920 GCA_964650155.1 uncultured Bdellovibrionales bacterium | reverse complement strand
TATGTGAGTAATCAAAAGCAAGATCGACATACAATGGAGCTTGCTGAGAACGAGCATAAGAAGATGTTGATATAGTGCGATAACCAAGAAGGTTGAGTAGAGGACTCTGGTTGACTTCTACTACTGAACGTACTCCGTAACTACCGCCAGGCTCTGATGTTGTCTCGTAGAAGATGACAGAGTTAGTAAAGTCCTGTACTAATTCAACAGGTTCCGCAGTTCGAAAGCCGTAGCCACGTGCTACCACGGTCATGTTATTTATAGGATCTAAGGTGTCAAATTCGACATTATGTGATCCTGCCACTACTAAATTCATGGCTATAAAGTTAGCCTTCATCTTCGCTACGGTTGCTTCAGAATAGAGAAGGAATGTAAACCCTGCGGCAAGTAATCCGAGAGTCATCATAGCAAACCAAAAAGTGAGGAATCCTCGCTCGGAATGATATTTAGGTAAGTGAGAAGCACGTACAGATTTCATACCGTTAGTTAATATGCCTCCTTGGTACGATCATCATGTATGTTTCCGTAGGCTGAGAGAAAACTATATTGACTGGAGTTGAACAGATATGAAGAAATATCATTGGGTAGATTTCGGCATATTGACGATACCTAGAAGTTCCAAGTCTAAAATCATACAACTTAATTCCAACTCGTCCATTGTCGTCTTCGTCATTAGCTGGGGCATAGTCTTGAGCCTTAGTTAGCATTTTTGCTAGACGATCATTCGCAAAACGGGAGGTATTAGAATTGTGCAGGACTAAATCTTGACATCCACCTGAAACGTTACTGCCCAAATATGATTTGGTGGTCGTGGTATGGACAAATGAGGTGGGTTCGCCAGTAGAAGGATCGATTACTAGATGAGCAAGCCTAATGTAAAAAGCAAAGTTTTGGTTGGGCGCTCTACTTAAAAGGAAGTTACCAATCGTATCGCCGAATTGATCATATGTAGGGGTCGTGGCTCCAGATAGTTGCGAGAAAATACCAGTAGCTGGATCATAGGACATTGACTTTTCTTGTGGCCCCATAATGACTTGAGTGGCCAAGGCATAATGGTCCATCTTATCAATTGATCTTAGATATTGTTGGGCGAATCCGAGAACGATGATAAGCAATAGAGAAAATGACATAGCAAATTCAGCTAGCACGCTGCCTAATTCAGCCGACGAGTGATGAGACTCGAATTTCTTCACGGGGCTAATCCTCCGGATTTATTAGCGTAGGCACTTCTGGAAACAAGTATGTACCCTTCAGGTGCTATTAACTGTCCAGCAAGCTGAATCGCCCATAGTGGAACAGCGCATTCAACAGTAAAAATCCGACTATAATTATATTCTAAATCAATCGATCCGCCGAGATCCGCAAATTGAAAATAAATCGAGCAATTTGTAACGCCACCTAGATGATTAGCACGCAGTGGAGACATAACAGGGATTGGAAAAGCTACTCGGCTATTAAGAGAATTAAGATATCCATATGCTAAATTCAAAGTCTGAAGCTCTTTGTCTGTGTAATAATCAACTCCGTGGTACGTCACTGAAGCAGGAGCCAATTGATCCGTCCAAAATTGTGTTCTTCCGGTTGTTATGGCCAGCGCTTCTCCGCTGACTGGTTTAATAAGATTAGATGTTGCTGGAATATCCACATCAGGATCTGCTGCATTGGATACTTTTGCTGCCATCAAGGCAACATCCTGGCAAAAAACGATTGCCGTATAAATGCGACCAAGATCGTAGATAACTCCAAACACACCTAGAAGGATAGGTATTGCGATAGCAGTCTCTAGCATGGTGACACCATGACTAAACAATCGCTTTTTATTTTTTATTCTGCGTATCACAGTCACTTATTATTAATCGGATGGAATTACTCTTGATTATACTCATATAAACCAGACACAATAGGGTGATCTATTAAAGTTTAATGCTTTACCAGTGTTTTACTCGCAAATGAAACATAGCCCAGAGCATATGCGTTCAGTTTCCTCAATGGGAGGCGTCTCTCTTCTTGAGTACATAATAGTACTTACCTTATTAGGGGTGATTGTTCTTTCCTATTACGATCAGTTTAAACCAAAGTCCTCACAGTTTTATAGTGAAGTAATTGATGGATTAGAGGAGATGTATCCTGCTGGGTACTACAGTTCGTAGATCTATGAGTTATTAGCAACAACCCTTTCAGATGCCGTTACTACATCGTTGTATATATTCGTAACCGACAATGTGGGATTAGAAGGAGTTGGCGTGGGTGTGGCAGTCGACCCATCCCCCACCGCAGTAAACTTTGGAGTTAATCCCACTGCATCGGTTGTTGCTTGAGTTGCAGTGCCTCCTTGAGACACGATACTATAAGTGATTTCCGCCTGAGCAGAGACAAGGGTTGGGATACCGAAAAGGACAGCGGAGAATATCGAGCCCTTAATTAGACATTTATTGATACGATGTTTCTTAAGAATTTCCATATGCATTTATTTCCACTGCCTGTAGCAGAGAGATCGTCATTAAGACGCCTTATCTAAAGCCCCGGTGCTCTAAGTAGCTAAATTAAAATAAAGAATCTTTGTTTTTGCTATATGGCCTAAGCAGGACGCGTAGTGCCGCTACCAATATTTCGTATGTATTCAGAGGACTTGCCGATATATCGACGGGCGGTTCGCATAATGTTCTCAATCTCTTCTGGGGACAGCTCCCTGATTACTTTAGCTGGGCTGCCCATTACTAGGCTGCGAGGTGGAATAATCGTTCGCATTGTTACTAAAGAATTTGCCCCGATAACAGAGTCTTCTCCGATAACAGCATCATCAAGGATGGTGGCACCCAT
Organism: uncultured Bdellovibrionales bacterium; assembly: GCA_964650155.1. Taxonomy (GTDB): domain Bacteria; phylum Bdellovibrionota_C; class UBA2361; order UBA2361; family J135; genus JAWXBT01. Next base: position 12,100 of record CAZYRE010000062.1, on the reverse strand, counting down.
GCCAATGATACAGCGATCCTGAACTTTGCAGCCATGCAGGATTGCTCCGTGGCCAATAGATACGAAATTCCCAACCATGCAGTCACCTAATCCATCAGAGGTGTGCATGACGACGTTATCCTGAACATTTGAAGAGTGACCAATTATAATTTTATTAATGTCACCACGAAGGGCTGCGCCAAAAAATACGGAAGACTTATCCCCAATTTCAGTTCTTCCAGTTACCCAAGCAGACGGCGCAATAAAAACATCTTTGCCAAGGGTGGGCCAAGCGCCCTCAAACGGAGCTAGAGGCATTGGTCTAGCACCGATCTGACGATTGGTAATGCCATCGCCTTGTTGGTCAAGATAAACGGCTCTAGAGCTTTAGAATACGGAAATGGTGATTCTGCTGAAGATACTAATCCTACAGGGGCATCTAGTTCATCAAACAATTCCGTACTGATCAAATGCGATATGTACGACCCGTAGCTTGCTACTGAATGTTGCTCTTGGATTATGCAAACCCTATGAGTTTTAGAAACTGAATTGATGATTGCTTGTTTATCCAGTGGTCGAAGAGTGCGGAGATCTAAAACTTCGGCAGAAACCCCGTCCTTTTCAAGTTCAGCAGCAACTTCAAGAGCGACATGAACCATCTTGGACCAACTAATTAAGGTAATGTCTTTACCTTCCTTCTTTACATCGGCAACACCGAGAGGGATTACGTATTCCTCCTCTGGAACCATGCCGCGCATTGAGTAGGTGAGCTCTGATTCAATAAAGACAATCGGATTGTCATCTCGGATAGAACTCTTAAGCAATCCCTTCATGTCAAAAGGAGTTGAAGGGGCGACTACGTACAACCCGGGTGTGTAGGCGTAAAAACTTTCAAATGAGTTTGTATGCTGAGCACCTAATTGATAAGCCGCGCCACCTGCACCTCGGAACACAATTGGAATCTTAAATTGTCCAGCGGACATGTACCGTGTTTTAGCAGCGGTATTTAGGATTTGGTCGATAGCAACGAGGGAGAAATTGAAGGTCATAAACTCGATGATCGGACGGAGTCCTGCCATGGCAGCACCGATTCCAACACCTGTGAATCCACATTCAGCAATTGGTGCATCAATAACTCGCTTTGCACCGAACTCCTCAAGCATTCCTTTCGAGCACTTGTAAGCACCGTTGTAAGAGCCAACCTCTTCACCCATAAGAAATACGCGATCATCGCGGCGCATCTCTTCAGACATCGCTTCTTTGATTGCATCGCGCATCTGGAGCTCTCTCATAGTGAATCCAGGGCGGCTTGAAATAGAGTCAACTGAATCAGTATTCATATAATCTATACGTAAACATAGTCGGTTGCTGTTTCTGGAGCAGGGTATGGAGATTCTTCAGCGAATTTAACCGCGTCTTGAATCTCCTCTTCGATCTCGGTGTGAATTACTTCAATCTTTTTGGTTAAGCCCATGGCCCCAAGCTTTTCAGCCATAAGTTTAATTGGATCCCGCTGCTTCTTCTCGTCTACCTCTTCCTTGGTTCGATAGGTTCCAGGGTCTGCCATAGAGTGACCACGATATCTGTATGTTTTTGCCTCTATAAGGGTTGGTAAGTTTTGTTCGCGTGCTCGTTGTACGGCGGCGTGAACGCAGGAACGCACTGCAAATATGTCATGCCCATCAACAGAATCCCGAGCCATTGGATATGCTAATGCTCTGATTGAAAGATCTTCTGTTGCTGCAGTTTTGTTAAGGGGGGTCCCCATTGCAAAGAAGTTGTTTTCAATAATGTAGATACATGGAAGGTTCCAAAGAGCCGAGAGTGATAAACCCTCATGGAAAGCGCCTTGGTTGATTGCGCCGTCACCAAGGAAGCAGATTGCTACAGCTTTATCTTCTCGGTATCGAGAGGCAAACCCCATTCCTGCAGCAAGTGGAACGTGTGCACCAACAATTCCCCAGCCGCCCATGAAATTTAATGAGGCATCATAGAAGTGCATGGAACCGCCACGACCCTGCGCGCATCCAGTCGCCTTACCCAACAGCTCAGCCATGCCGGCGCGGGAGTTGCCACCGCGAGCTAAGTACTGACCGTGACACCGATAAGCTGTGACTACGTAGTCCTGCTTTTCTAAAACAGAGAGGGCCCCTACGCCTACTGCTTCCTGGCCTATGTATAGGTGTAAGAATCCACCGATCTTACGTTCAGTGTAGAGACGTGCTGCCTCTTCCTCAAAACGTCTAATCCTAAGCATTTGTCTATAAAGGTCTAAGAGTAGCTCATGATCCATATATGATGACCGCCTTAAAACAGCCTAGAAGCATAGTTGCAGCCCAATTGGGCCCTATTTCAATATCCTACCGAAGCCCCCCGGAGCAAGTCCGAGACTAGTCGTAACTTGCCGTAAGTTATAGACTGAAAACGAAAAATGATACCGTACCAACGCCTCATAGCCATCGATCCAAGTCTAACCTGTTCAGGTTGGGCCTTACTCTCTATTACAACTGGGGAGTTATTGGGGGTGGGAAAGCTTAGGTCTTTACCTCCGAAGGTTGCTTTGTCAGAACGGCTTCAACAATTGCAGCACAGAATAGAGGGTATTCTCGGGGGACTTAAATTAGGACCTAACGATGTTCTGGTATGTGAGGCACCTACTTCAATGTTGGATCCTCGGGGAGCTTTCAAAGTAGAGCAGGTGCGTGGGATTTTCGAAGCAGTTGCTCGAACTATGGAGATCGTGGTTCCGGGGAGAATTAATCCAAGGACGGTACAGAGAGATCTAATGGGCTTAAAGGGGGCTCAGCAAAAACGTGATGCAGTAAAGGGAACTGCGTGCCAGGTTGTAAAAAATCTTTTTGGAGAGCAACTACGTAAGTTAGGTTTTGAAACGACAGATCGCCATCTTTCTAAGCATCAGGATATTGTAGATGCAATACTTGTTGGAGCGATAGGTGTTACTAAGGTAAAGCAGAGTTGTCTTAGTAATGTTTCTATTACAGAGTTATTCGAAGAGAAAAAAGTAAGGCGAAAGAATTCAAGAGATAGTTGGGGTTCAGGTGAAGAGAATTCTTTCGGTTGGAGTGAAGTCGAAATATCCAAGATGGTTATTGGGAGTAAGTAAGAGATGAATTCTGCATTGAAAATTATCCTTTTTTTATTGTTGTTAATTAGCACTTCTGGGAATGTTGCTAGTCAAGTGCGAGTGCCACTACCGTTCTCTGGATCAGAGCCACGCGGATTGCCTGAATTAACTGTATGCAGTCAAAATTTAGAAAACTATGGGCTGTTGAAAGATTTTCTCCCCCGCAATCGCGGCACTTCAGCTCAGGGTTATTATAAAAAGCAGGATGCCTTAGCCACCAGGTTTGCTAGTCAGGGTTGTGATGTGATCATGGTGCAGGAACTTCTTGGTAAAGATGAAGAGATAGCTTCTCAGGCCTTACAGAATCTTGCTGATCAAATTCGTCAAAAGACGAATCGTTTTTTTCAAGTTGTCGTAGGCCCCACTAATGATCCATTTTCTCGACTTGGTTACATGGTCGCCTTAGATAGGGCGGAAGTTCTGAATAAAGTTTCCTATTATAAAGTTGAGTTGCCTAAACTGACTGAAGAGGAAAAGCCGAGGTTGTTTTCTCGTGGGCCACTTGAATTGCAAATACAGGTAAAGGGATTAGAAAATTCTTTACCAAAAACAGTTACTCTAATTAATTTTCACTTTAAGTCTAAGTCTGGTTCATCAAAGGATCCTTCCCGCACGGGTTGGGAGACTTACCGTATGCAGATGGCAGAGGCACTTCGTAGAATTATAGAGTCTCGTCATGCGGCCGCACTTAAGAGTGGCGATACCTTGCTAGTTGTCGCAGGGGATCGAAATAGTCACTGGGATAGTGCTAGTGCAGAGATACTAGAAGGAAGGGTCCGTTTGCGAAATTTTCAGGGAGAGGGGCAGTGTAGGTTAAGTAGTAGAGGCATTCCTTTATGTGCTCCTGGCATCGCTTCTCAGCAGGTACTGTTTAGTTTTCTTATTAACGATCCTGAAACGAAACAACTTCCAGGAACTCATAGATATAAAAAGGTCTATTCATGGCTTGATGAGATTTTAGCTCCGGCAGATACTTTAAAATTTGCTCGAGCAACTTTTGATTCAGAAGGAAACTATGACACTGGAGTTGTATATGAGCATGGCTTCGCTTCGGACCATGCAATGACTTATGTAAGATTTAACTGGTGATTAGTTTTCAGATTGTTGTTTGGCCCGGGTCTGAATTTGTGGCCAAATTGCTGCAAAGGATCGTTCGAGATTATATTTGCCGATAGTATCGACAGTTTCATCTGCATAGAATGAACTCTTAACTCCTTCAGCTATTTCATTTTCGGGCATATTAATAGAGTACGCCTCTATGCACTCTTCAATCATTCCGGAAGTGTATTGCTTTACAGTAGTGAGATGTCTGCGAATTAGACTTCCTGTAACAACACCTTGGTTTGGAAGACACAAGCCAGACAGCTCTAGTCCAAGAATTTTATCTAGTGATTTAGTGGCCATGTCGATGTCAAAGTCTGCACCACTAGCTGTAAATCCCTTTATGCGAAAATAGCCAAAGCCCTCATCTACAATTAGGAATTGCGATGGTTGAATTAAATAGCTTAGAGAATGCGGTGTATGGCCAGGCGAAGAAATAATTCTAGCATTCATCTCTTTGCCTAATGGAATTAGATCTCCCTCCCTAAGTACGGCGGAAGGTTTTAAAAGAGTGCAATATTCTTCAAATGGTAGAAATTCCTGATTCACACCAGGAGCCATCTTACTACTGATTTCTTGGTCCTGCTGATAAAGCTCTACAAGAAATTTTTCATTTCTTAGTAATGTTTCGGTTAAAGGAGAGGCTATTAACTTTATTTGCGCAAATTGCTTTCTGAGTAATGGAATTCCTCCGGCGCGATCAGCATGAAGATGAGTTAGAGCAATTGACTCAATATTTTTTGGATTAACACCTACTTCATTAATTCTTGATAGGAGAGTTGTAATTTGGGAGGAAGCGCAGGCGTCAAACAGCGTCAACCGATTTTGACCGGCCAGATAATTACAGTGATACCCTAAATTAAGTAGGTAGACGTCGGGAGTTACCTCCCCAGTCTGTCGAACCAGCATTTTTACTACCTGTTTTCAGCCCTTGCTATGAGCCGAACCCCTCTTGATCGAAGGGGTATAATGCAAAAATCATGTACAGCTACACAAGGGATAGAGTTAGTTCCCGTTTAATGATCAGTGTTATCGCTCACTTCCAGATCGGATAAATTGCGCAATTTTCGTAATTTTGTCAGAAAGAAGCCCTCAATTTGCTCAGTAGGGAAAACACGGAAGGTTTTTGTCACCTCAGAGTGTAGTGTTTTCCCCTTCCACTCTAGTACAGCCGGAAGTTGTCTGACTCCTGTTTCCTTATCTGTAATAGGTAAAATTTCTACGTACTCACCAAGTCGCTTTAGTAACCAATCAATCTGCATTTCATTTTCCTCTGGAGCTAATGTGCAGGTTGAGTAAACCATTGTGCCTCCAATTTGTAGTGCTTGTAGTGCAGCCTTTATAAGAGGTCTTTGTCGTTTAGCGATTTCATTTAACTTCTTTGCCTTCCAATATCCAAAGCTCTTAGAGTCATTTTCAATAAACCTCGCCTCTGAGCTGCATGGAGCATCTAGTAAAACTTTATGAAAATATTCAGGATATTCACGGCCGATTCTGGCACCGTGTTCCAATCTTAACGTTAGGTTTAATCCAGAAGTCCCTACCCCAAGTGATTCTAGATTTCTCTTTAATTTAAAAAATCGTTCTTTGCTATTATCGTTCGCTACTAATTCCCCCTCTCCGTTCATTAGGGCAGCAATTTGTGAAGTTTTACTTCCAGGAGCTGCTGTTAGATCCAAAACTTTCTCCCCGGGTTTTGGATCCAGGAGTAGGGGAGGAAGCATGCTTGCTAAGCTTTGAATGTAGATTCTTCCTTCTTTGTAGATTTGTAGCTCAGTTAATTCTCTTTTATTTTTATTGGTAAGTATAAAAGCATCTTGATACCAATCCACCTTGCTGCAAATAAAATTATTTTGTTTCAAATTTTCTAAGACAACTTCTCGTGTAGTTTTGAGAGTATTTACTCTAAAGGTGGTGGGGCGTTCTTTGAATGTCCGTGATATGACATCTACAACGGAGGATCCCCACATATTGTGGAATCGTTCGATAAATCCTTCAGGTAGATTTGTCATATAAAAAGAAAACGCCTGGATTCAATATCGAATCCAGGCGTTCCTTACTACTATCTAGAATTTTCTAATTCAATTCTGCGACAGCAGCTGGTTCCTCTCCAGCATCTTTAGCTACTTTGGTAGCCTTTTTGCCTGATTTCTTATCTGCAGATTCAAGCTCTACCTTAGATTTAAGGTCTATTACTTTGCTATCCTTACTGTTTTCTTTCGATTCAGAAGGAGTAGTGATTCCTAGAGTAGAGAGTACGAGCTCTCTGATCTCTTTTGCCACTTCCGGATGCTCTTTAAGGTAGGCCTTGGCATTCTCTCTTCCTTGCCCAAGCTTTTCACCCTTGAAGGCAAACCATGCGCCGATCTTATCAACGACTCCGTGTTCTGCTCCAAGGTCGATAATTTCACCAAGCTGACTAATTCCTTCATTGAAGATGATATCAAACTCAACTTCACGGAATGGAGGAGCCACTTTGTTCTTAACAATCTTCACCTTGGCTCTATTCCCAGTTACACCTTCTCCATCCTTAATGGCACCAATTCTTCTGATATCCATTCTGACTGAAGAATAAAACTTAAGAGCATTACCACCAGTTGTTGTCTCAGGAGATCCGAACATTACTCCGATCTTCATTCTGATCTGATTAATGAAGAGAATAATTGCGTTAGATCTAGAAGTAATAGCTGTTAACTTCCTTAACGCCTTGCTCATTAGCCTAGCTTGCATTCCAGGTTGTAAATCTGTCATCTCACCATCGATTTCAGCTTTTGGTACTAAAGCAGCAACTGAGTCAACGATGATTAAATCAACAGATCCTGAAGAAACTAGAGTCTCGCAGATCTCCATCGCCTGCTCACCGCAGTCAGGTTGGCTAACTAACAATGAACTAGTATCAACCCCGAGTTTCTTTGCATAAGACACATCAAGAGCATGCTCAGCATCGATGAATACAACAGTTCCACCTTGTTTCTGAACTTCAGCTGCCATGTGTAAAGCTAAAGTTGTCTTACCAGATGATTCTGGTCCAAAGATTTCACAAATACGACCACGAGGAATTCCGCCAATTCCTAGGGCAATATCAAGTCCAAGTGATCCAGTTGGGAAAACGTCAATCTTCTTTGCAAGGCCATCGGCCCCAAGTTTCATAATAGCACCTTGGCCATATGTCTTCTCTAATTGGCCTAATGCTACTTCTAGTGCTTTTTTTCTCTCGTTTGCTTCCATTTTTGTCCTTATCTTGAATTAAAATTATTAAATAAATTAATGAAGTTCTCTTATGACCCCGATTACTTTCCCTTGAATATCTACACCATCAAGTGTGATTGGTTTAAGGGTAGAGTTTGCTGGTATCAACATTACCTTCCCACTCTTTAATCGCCGATATCTCTTTAAAGTTGCTGTTCCGTCATCTAAAAGTGCCACAACAGTTTCACCATCATTGGCAGTATCTTGTTTTCTTATTACCACCATGTCCCCATCACAGATGTGGTCTTCAATCATGGAATCTCCGCTAACTTCAAGGCAGTAGACCTCTCCTCGCCCTGCAATCATACTTCCAGGAATGTCTATCATAACTGGACCACGTTCGATTGCTTCAATTGGCATTCCTGCAGCAATTACTCCAACCAGTGGAACGGAAGTTGGTCCCAATTCTGGTCTTGATGATTCTATTAATTCAATCTCTCCCTCGTCTCCACGTTTAATAAACCCTTTTGATTCAAGTCTTTCTAAGTGAAAGTGTGCTGTAGAAGGGGATTTCACTCCGATATGGTCCGCTATATCTTTTAAAGTAGGCCCATATCCCTTATCTGCCATGTAACTTCTCAGGTACTCCAACGTCTGTCTTTGTACCGGCGCCAGCGTATTTGATTTAAAATTATCTTCTTTTTTGGCCATATTATCCCTACTTAATTGAGCTCAAAGCCTTTATGTTAGCTTTGAATCATCATGTAAGTATGATATACAAAAAAACTAGAATACCCGCAAGGCCTATTTCTAGTATTTTTTCAGTCCTCGTTTATTCCAACTTAGCCAAGTCTCCCTCTCCATCATATGTTCCCCCGGAAATTCTCACCGACTGACTCTTTCCTATAAGGTGGGAACTCATGATTGGCAAAGGTGGCGGGAACAACAGATTGGCAAGAAATTAACGGCTAGGCTGATGGGGCGCGACCCTCTCAGACTCTACAAATCTTCATTGCTGCTCGCGGGTCGCGCTCCCATCGAGGCGTTTGTTATCCTCTAGGCTATCACTTACAAGTATTCGCTTATCATCGTTTGCCTGACGAACTACCGGAGAATACGTGCTATTTCCATCCTGGTCGATCGAAAACCTTCCCACAGCCCCCTGATGGTTGTGAACTTTAGTCAGGTACACCTTAAGTTCGGGAGCGGTAAGCTTCTTCTCGGGCGATGACTCAAACGCCTCCACAACTAATTTAGTAATGTCGTAAGCATTTGGCCCTTTCGAAGTCGGTTCGACTCCGAACTCCTTGCTGTATCTTTCCGAGAAAAAGTCTGAAGCGTACATTTCACTTATATAAGGAGTGTGCTGCACCTGCTTTAGATCCTCTGCGTAGTCCAAGTAGCCAGTGATGTACGCATTTGGCTTAAGAGTTCGAATCTGGCGGATGAGAAGGTCCATCGAAGGCATCACCGACCAGATAAGGTAACCGTCAGGATTGGTCGTGTTGACCCGTTGGATTAGCGAACGAAAATCAGTTTCAGACGGATTGAAGGCTTCGTCTGCGACAAGAGTAACGCCTTCGGCTGGCGCGAGTTTCTTTATGTAGCTTGCTCCAAGGTTAAATCCAGTCTCTTCCATATGAAGAAATGCGATACGTACTTTTCCCTCGCGCAGAAGAAGACGTAACGTTGATCGAGCTATCTCATCAACCATTACCTGGTGTGACAACAGTAATTTGTGATCGCGAGCAAGGCTCGGATCCCATGCGATCGTATAATGAAGCACGCCTGACTTTTCGGTAAGCGGTAGTACTACATTCGCGGTCGGAGGCCAAAGCGTAACGATTGCATCGACTTTCTCGATATCGATTAACTTCTTTGCCGCGGATACACTCTTCGCTCCATCAAGTTGATTGTCTTCAAATTCAAGTTCATATGAATAATGAAGATTAGTCTGGTTTGCTTCAGTAAGTGCCATCTCCATAGCGCGCTGAATTTCGGTTCCATGAACCGACATATCACCGGTGAGGGGAATAACAGCGCCGATTTTAATGATAGGTCTATCGTCCGCGTGGCAGAGTATCGGGGCAATGCCCCATAGGAGCAGTATAAGAAGAAGCGTCTTTCTCATTGGCGTCACAAATTAGTCAGGAGGATAACGGTTAAACTGTGCCGCGGCAAAGCCGTCGGCACAGTTAATTGTTGTACGCCAACTTACGCCTCGGAATCCACAAAGTTCCATTGTTCTTCGGAGATGCCTTTTAAAAGCAACTCGCGTAGCTTCGGCGGTTGGAGTGTATTCAAATCTTGCGATCCAAGACCAATCCATCGCAATTCTCGACCAGCTTCCTTCGCTATTGGGTGCGTGCCTTCAATAACTGCCGCTTCGTAAAAATGATTCATGCAGCCATCAAATCCTTTGGAAGTGCTCCAAATATGCCCTATCCTTCCAAGATATCGTCCGATAGAGAGCTTTATACCGTCAACCTCCTCAAGAAGTTCACGAGTAAGGGCGATCCGAGAATCTTCATTTGGTTCAATGGTACCCCCAGGAAGAAAGGAAATTGACTTTGGTGCAAACCATTCAACAAGAATTCTGCTGTCATCGCAAATTACTGCGCGAACGGAGGTGGTTCTGTACTCGGTTTTCATCATTAATTCTGAAAGCGTACAACGTTTTCGGCGAGTTCCGGCGCGAATCACCCAAGCCTTCAAAGTGTATCATAAAACTCTGAAATTACCACCGATTCGGCGTGAAGTCGGCCGAGTGGTTATACCGCCGCCGGATGCTCTTCAATCGAAGTGAAGCGTGTAACAGTTTTACCTTCGTACTGCACTGTTTCACAAAACATTGACTTCGGACGTACCCAGACCGAACCAACCCCGCCTGTCCGACATGCATACAAAGCCCGATAAACAACCATGTCCTCCAAGGTTTCCGAGTGCTTAGCTGTGAACAAGACCTCCACCACCTCGCCCTTGAAGTGACGGTATTTACCTGGTTTTAGATCTTTATCCATCGGTTACGTGCTCTTCAAGGTTCGTTTTGAGTAAAGCGGTATAATGAAATGTCCCCTCCACTTTTCGGCTTCAAGAGCCATAATGGAACCGTTAAGTGACCCATTAAACTGGAGGGGAACATGGATAATATTATCGTAATTGGATTGGATATAGCAAAGAATGTATTTCACGCGTGTGGGATGAATAAGGCTGGAAAAGTGGTGCTAAGAAAGCGATTAAACCGTGAGGAAGTACTTTTATTTATTGGAAATGTTCCAAAGTGCATAGTAGCGCTTGAAAGCTGCGGAGGGTCGAGCTATTGGACCCGTGCAATAAAGAAATTTGGCCACGAGGTAAGGATCCTTCCAGCACAATATGTAAAACCATTTGTAAAAAGCCAAAAGAACGATGTAATGGATGCCGAAGCAATAGCAGAAGCAGCGCTTCGTCCTACCATGAGGTTTGTATCTCCCAATACCGTTTTACAACAAGATATCCAAAACGTGCACCGAGTGCGGGAACGTTACGTAAAACAAAGAAATGCTCTCTGTAATCAAATCCGTGGATTACTCCTTGAGTACGGAATTATCATTCCCCAGGGACGAGCACACATCAATAAAAGAATTAGCGATATTCTTAATGACAAAGAGCATTCTGAACGAATGCTTTGGGTAGAAGTATTTACTGATTTAAGAGATGAACTTTTTGAGCTTGATAGAAGGATTGAACACTACGACGATATCGTTCAACGGATCAGTAAGGAGAACCCTGCTTGTAAGCGCCTTCAAACTATTCCAGGGGTAGGCCCTGTTACCGCCACTGCCATTTTAGCAGCGGGGAATGATCCAAAAGATTTCAAAAACGGCAGACAATTCGCAGCTTGGCTCGGTCTTGTGCCAAAACAGTATTCAACTGGTGGCAAAACAACGCTTCGAGGCATTACTAAGCAGGGTGATAAATACATTCGTACACTACTGGTACACGGAGCTAGAATAGAAGTCAGATTTGCAGCAAAAAGAAAGAATGATTGGCTCATTGACTTGGCAAAAAGGCGTGGTTTTAACAGAGCTGCTGTCGCTTATGCCAACAAGAACGCTCGCCGCATCTGGGCACTCTTGGCTCATGAGGAATCATTTAAAAAAATTGCTGCTTAGTAACTTTTCGATTCTTAGAGAGCAGAGAAAGAATATCTTGATGTAAAAAAGAGTAAGCACTACCTCCTTGGGAGAACCTGATAAACGTTATGGCGCTTTGATGCCGTGCGGATAATTGAGGTACCAAGGATGCGCAGTTCATCAGGGCTCGGAGTTTAACACCACCATTGAAGCCGAATAGATAACTTGCACTTACTTCCCTTTTTTCATCTCCTTTCTTTCAACTTCTCTCTTGACTCGATCGGAGGGGACATAGATAACGTTTTCGACCAGCCGACGTCGCGGAGCGACGGTAGGCTGGGTCGGGTTGTTATTCGGCTCTTAAACTTTTCCCAGAGCAGGAATAACCTGCTCCTCGAATATTTGTACAGCATTCGATGTATCTAGAAATCTCGGTGTCTTGTCACCGTAATAATAGTGAGCCTGAAGGTGTGCAGGTGTCACCGTAAATTGTACGGTATCAACTGGGATGCCGGGATGTGTCACTTTTGCGGATATGCGATATCCTTCGTCTTCACCAATTTTGGCCTTT
>CAZYRE010000061.1:3326-15183 GCA_964650155.1 uncultured Bdellovibrionales bacterium | reverse complement strand
AGCTATTATTTTAGGCTGTATCTCTTTTCCTTGAAAAGCTCGAAAGCTGTCTGAAAATATGAGGTAGCTAAATCGAGCATACGTTTGTTCGGTTCTATTTGTACTTGTGCATTTGTTGTCGGGTCATAAGAATATGTAGTCTGCTTTTTTTGTAGCCCGAGCACAGATAACTCTTTGCCGTCAAAGATTGCGACATCATGATTGTGACTCACAAGGACGGGTCTATCTTCCGGTGTTCCAGGAGCAAGAACGTTGCTACCGTAAAATGGACCAGTATAACTAAGACCAAGCATGCCAAGCACTGTTGGCATAAGATCTATTTGACTGATTCGAACCATTTCTTCTCGAGGAGCAATTTTTCCTGGTGCGATCATAAGGAGAGGGATCCTGTACCTTTCAATTGGCACAAGTGCGCGACCATAAACTCTGGCATCGTGATCAGCTATGACAATTATTAAACTGTTCTTAAACCAAGAATGTTTCGGAGCTTCTTCAAAGAATTTTCCAATTGCATAGTCAGCATATTTAACACCAGCATCACGACCACCACCGCTTGCAGGAATACCAGGTATGCCTTCTGGGAAAGTATAAGGCTTATGGTTGGAAGTCGTCATAACTATGGAAAAGAAGGGCTTTCCAGATGATTCAACTTCGTCGAAATAGCTTATGGCGTGCCTGAATAAATCCTCATCGCAAACACCCCAGATGTTAGCGAAAGTTTTATTTTTAACATTTGTACGATCACTTAATTCAAATCCATTTTTACCAAAAAAGTAATTCATATTATCAAACATGCCGAATCCGCCGTAGAGAAAGCTTGCTCGATAGCCGTGTTCTTTTAATACCGCACCCCAATTTGCAACATTTTCATTGCCTGGACGTTTGAGGATCGATTCGCTTGGAATTGGCGGGAAGGAGGTGGACATTGCCTCAAGTCCGCGCACTGTTCTTGTTCCAGATGCGTAGGCATTTTTAAAAAGCAGTCCTTCTTTTGCTAGCCTATCAAAGTTAGGACTGAGTCCTCGAGTGTCACCGTATGTACCGATGAATCCTGCACCTAAGGATTCTTCAGAGAGAATTATGACATTAAGTTTTCCTAGGCCGCCGGTGTTTTCAAATTTTCTATCGATATTAAATGTATCTTCTGAGGTTAAGGTTCCACCCGAGCTAGCTAAGTGATTTCGAATTGTTTTGTAAGCCTCGTCACGGGGAAGGGTTGAGTAGTAAAGCTCATAATCTAGTTCTTCTGTTCGTAGTGCGTTAAAAAAACTACTGATTCCATTGGTGGAAATTTCATTTTTTACCCTATTTGTTGAATATGAGAGGGAGTCGGTGGATAAAAACTGAGACATCATGACTACTAAAATCGAATGTAAGAAGATCCTAGCCCAAGGCCGACCAGAAAATTTAGTATTTTGGATCGAACTTTTAATTGGTGGCCAGAGAAATTTGTAAACTGCGGTGGTAAGCAAAATGAATCCTAAGAGGAACCACATCACTGGGTAAGATTCCCAAAGATTAATAAAAACTTCATGCGGATACATTAAGTAATCTACTGCGATAAGATTGAACCTAGAATCGAATTCATCAAAGAAAAAGAATTCCACAGCTTGAAGATATAGAAATCCAAAAAGTAAGATATAAAACCCAACACCAGTAAGTTTTATCATCCAATCTTTTTTCAACCAGTGCGGAGGAATGATTAATCTTAAAAGAGTTAACGGAGCAAACAGATAAATAAGTTGTAGAGTATCGTTAACAACACCTAAGCCGAGAATAGCTGGTACATGTGAAAGGGTAATCCCAGCATCTCTACCAAAGCTCCACCACAAAATTAATCTTAGAAGTAATGAGACAATTAAATATGTCGCGGAGATGATAGTAAGTGGTTTTGAGCTCAAACGGATACCCTCTATTAAACAAGAATGGAGATGATTACATACTTACATTATCGAGGACAAATTACGTTAATAGTTGGGCCGGGTGAGATTGTGCAGTGTCCTTGAATAAGTACGGACCTGTTGTCAGTAAATAAAGTTGATCCAGCCTCCCCGTCAACTTGGAACATGGTTTGCTTTAAAATTTCAAAGTTTAATTCATTCTGTGAGGTCAATAGTATGGGACGGAGCCCCTTAACGAGTATCCCTGATATTATGGCAAAATAATGCGTTAGATATTTGAGGTATAGAGCCTCTATTTTGGAATCAAATGGGGAGCCGATATCATTTGATCTCCCAATTCCAGCAACTGATCTGATATTTGCAAACAGTAAACTCAACCCGTTATTTTTTATCTCAGATCCACCAATTTTGAATTCAACCCTCGAACTTTTAATAAAGAGATTGAGTAGGGCGAAATATCCATAGGCAACTCTGTTACCCCAGGTGCCGAATGATTTAAGGAGATACTTTGGATGCTTTCTAGCACGGTCGAAGCCCTCTATAACTGCACCATCTAATCCGAAGGAGATATAGTTACAAAATAAGATCTGGCTAGTTAAATTTTCGCCAAAACTGAATTTCCAGCTCCTGAATTCTTTCCTCTGGTAACTTAGGGCTAAGTTGATTATCGAGTTAAGTGGTAATTTTAATATACCTTTTGATATGCCGAGTTCTCTAGTTAGGTCATTTCCTGTTCCAAGAGGAAGGATGAGTAAGGGAATAGGAAATCCATCTGATTCATTGATTAATCTTGAAATAGTTCCATCGCCTCCAGCTACTACGCATATGTCGTATTGAGAGATCTCTTTAGTTGTAAGGTTGGTGGTTGTAAGATCGAAAATATCTATTTCAGAACTTATCTCTTTTGATTCCTTTTTGAATCGCTCAATTAGGCAGCTGCCTTTGCCACCACCTGATTTAGGATTTATTAAAAAAAGAAATCGCATATTAGAGATGTTAAGTCAGAATGCCGAATTGAGCAGTCTCTTTCCTTATTAGTTCCATAATCTCGTTAGTTCTAGTGACGATAATTGGAGATGGGCCCTTTTCAAATAGGATAGATTTGCCATTGAAATTTCTAGTAACTGAGCATCCTGCTTCCATGGCGATAATTGCCGCTGCTCCATAGTCATATACAGTTGGATTGCTGTGTATAGCGAAATCTAATTTTCCTTCTGCGACCTGAATGATCGCATGAGATGCGCAGTTGTAAGAGAATTGAGCTCCAATTTTACTTCGTAAATGATTATAAGCAGCTACTTCTTGAGCATCATTTCTTCGGAGCATTAAATCGCCACAGAGCGCATTTAAATCGCGCGTATGAGTCGGTGTAATTAACTTTTTAGAATTAATAGTTGCTCCGACAGCGGAGGTTGCGTTGAACATCCGGCCAGTTGCTGGAAAATATAGTGCTCCAAATAGAGGCTCATCATTTTTAGCGCAACCGATGGATATGCCAAAATTGTCATCACCACGGGAGTAATTGAGTGTTCCATCGATGGGATCGATGTACCATGTAATTCCTGTGGTTGAATCGGTACGAGTTCCTTCTTCTCCAGCGACTCCATCACCAGGGCGGTGAGTCTGAATTAATTCAACAAGTCGCTTTTCGACAAGTATATCTGCTGCCGTAACCAAGTCTAAAGGTGCGCTTTTAGATTTAGAAGCGAGTTCACCAGATTCCCTAAGTGAAAGAACGTCAGCGCCAAGTTGGAGTAATTCAGGCAATAAAAGCCTTTCAAATGAAGCAAAATCTTGAATTCTGGTGTTTGGCTTTGGTGATTCATCCATATGCATACGATACTGATTCTATCTGTACTGTACATGAAATGCGAGAGTTTGCAGGGATCATCATAGTCATCTCCTTGAAACAGTTCCGTTTTTGTCTCTACCAGCCCGTTGCTGTAGAGAGTTATTTCTGCTAACCTATCGTCCTGCTGTTGAGCTTTTTAGGGCAATTTTAGGGCCTTAGGTAAGCTTGGTTTCCCCGCTACCTGTCAAATCGTGACAAGTCGGAACTTTGGTTTGTGTTTCATCGTCATGTTCGATGAGGCAAACGCGGAGTCTTGTCTTCAGGCGGAGTAGGAGAACTACGGCATTGTTGTGAGCGTTGTAAGTTATGAAGAGTTATTCCCAGATGTGGGAATTAATAGAGTCAACCGTTAAGGACGAGGGATTCTTCCTCTTTGATCTCGATCTGCCCGTTGGGCGTCGGGGAACGATGCGAGTGTTCATAACAGGGGACGATCAGAAGGGATTGGGCGTAAAGCTCGATGATTGCACTAGAGTTAGTAGAAGGCTCAATACTCTTCTAGATGTAGAGGATGAGACTGAGACTTCTTACGTACTTGAAGTGTCGTCACCAGGAGTGAATCGTCGGTTGCGTAAGCAAGAACACTTTGCTGGCGCAGTTGGTGAACATGTTCGTATCAATATGCAGTTAGCTGGTAAGCCAGGACGAGCAGTTTACGGGACTCTTGTTGAGTGCACAGATAGTACAGTTACTGTTCGGGAAGATAAGGTGGATAAGTCACTTGAGATTCCGTTCAGTGCCATTAAGGATGCTAGAGTAGATTTTATTTTTGACACTTAATTTACAGACGGATGGACGGTTATGTCATTCGACCTTAGTTCAATTCTTAGTCAGATCGGTAAAGATAAAGGTATCGATCGACAGGTATTAGTAGAAGCTGTTGAGTCGGCCATGTTGAGTGCTGCTCGCAAGCATTATGGTCACAGCCTTAACCTTGAAACGCAATTCAATCCAGAAACTGGCGTTATCGAAGTTATTGAGTTTAAGACCGTTGTTGAGAAGATAGAAGATCCAGCAACTCAGATTTTATTAGCAGAAGCTCGAAGAGACTACGATCAAGACGCCCAGATTGGCGATGAACTTGGACGTAAGTTGGATACCACCGTTCTTGGTCGTATCGCTGCACAAACAGCTAAGCAAGTAATTATCCAGAAAGTTCGCGACGCTGAGCGTGACGTTATCTTTGGTGAATATAAAGACCGTAAGAGCGAACTCATTAACGGTATCGTTCAACGGTATGAACGCGGAAATCTAATTGTAAACCTTGGTCGTACTGATGCCATCATGCCAAGACGGGAACAGATCTTAAAAGAAAAATACCGTCGTGGTGACAGAATTAGAGCTATGATTTTGGATGTGGATCCAACAGCTCGCGGACCACAGATTATTTTAACTCGCAGTCATCCTGATCTTCTCAAGAAGCTTTTCGAACTTGAGGTTCCTGAAATTGCAGAGAAGGTAGTTGAAATTAGAGCTGCAGCTCGTGAACCAGGTGAGCGCGCTAAGATAGCCGTTTACTCCAATGACCCAGGCGTTGATCCAGTAGGCGCTTGCGTTGGTATTAAGGGTTCCCGTGTGCAGGCTGTGGTTGGTGAACTCCGCGGTGAAAGAATCGATATCATTGTTTGGAGCCAAGATCCTCCATCCTTCGTTGCTAGAGCTATGGCTCCAGCCGAAGTAACTCGAGTATTAGTTGATGAAGAAGAAGGCACGATGGAAGTCATCGTAGCTGATGATCAATTGTCTCTTGCTATCGGGCGTCGCGGCCAAAACGTCAAGTTGGCTTCTAAGTTAACTGGCTGGAAGATAGATGTGCGTAGCGTATCTGTTGCCGAGGAAGAATCTCGTAGAGCCAGAACAGCTCTTGAGGCGATTCCAAATGTAGCTGTAAACCATGCTGAACTTCTGTTCCAAGCTGGATACCGTAGCGCTCAAGAGGTTGCTGATCTTTCTCTAGAAGAGCTTATGGAGATCGAAGGTATTACTGGTGAGATCGCAACTGATATCATCAAGAATGCAAAAGATCATGTTGAGACTCTTAGAGAGAAGGGTGAACTTGAAGAAGTCACACCAAAGGGTCCAAGTGATTTAGAGAAACTCGGGCTTAGCTCCTCTGTTGCAGAGAAGTTAAGCAAGGCGGGATTCGACACAATTCAGAAGATAGCGGTAGCTGAGCCAGATGATTTAACCGCACTATCCGGATTGACTTTAGTAGAGGCTGAGCAAGTACGTGAAGCCACTGATGTGTTTTTAAAAGGTCGGCCGATAGATAGAGTTCTATCGTAGGCTGAAATGGAGCGGAGAGGACCTGAGAGGACATGCCTCTTTTGTCGCCGCTCCGGCTTGAAGTCTGAGCTGCTTCGGTTTGTATGGAGTGGTGAGGAGGTGGTCTGGGATGTCGACCATCAACTGGTAGGACGAGGGGCTTATTGTCATCGTCGGATCGAGTGTCTGAGTCGGACCGGTGATTTGAGTCTTTGGAGTAGGGCCTTTAGGTTAAGTAGTGGAGAGTTAAAGCTCCCGATGCTTACCAAGGCGATGGATCTCATAAGGAAGGAAGTTCCGGAGGCCAGAGGTGCCGAGAGAACAGGTGAAGGTTTAAGTAGGACTGCGAAGAGAAAGGTAAGATTGTAAGAGTATGGGTAAGATTCGATTATACGAACTAGCAAAAGAACTCGGCGTTGAAAATAAGGCCGTAATAACTCTTGTCCAACAACTTGGGATATCCGAGCACGCTTCCCATTCTAATTCATTAGACGATGCTGACGCAGATAAAGTAAGACGCGCAATTATTAGAACGACCTTGGGTAGTCAAGGCGCACCTGGGGTTAAAGAAACTGTCAAAAGAGAGGCAGACGGAACTGCTGTTACAGTAAGGCGAGCAGGGAATATTATTCGTCGACGCAAAGGCGCTGAAGAAGCCCAGGCTCAAGGAAGTGAAGAGACTCAACCTGTTGCTGAAGTGCGTGCTCATACTGAATCCGATACTAGTTCGGTGTCTTCTTCTGGTATTTCGATGTCACACGGTACCAGCGCATTAGCCGTTGAAGAAAATATTGAAATGGAGATTCCGCCTGAAGTTCAAACAGATACTACAGAAGTTATTGCGGAACCTGTGCAGGAAGAACCAAGTTCTGCTGCCGAGGTAATAGAAACTAAACGTGAGGAAGAACCAGCAAAGCATTCAACACCTAGAACGGCAGGCTCAGGTCCTCGCATCTTGGGTAGAATTGAGCTTCCTCAAAAGAAAGTTGTAGTTAAGGAAAAACCAAAAAATTCTGGTGTACGTGGTGGTGATTCGCCGGTGATGTTGGTTGCTGATGATGATCCAACAAAGAAGGCAAGTGACCAGAGGCGCGCAGAGAGAGATAAGAGAAATAGAAAGAAAGAATTCGGTAGGCTTGATCTTGTCGATTACGACGGACGAGTTTTAAAAAGAGTACCGAAGAAGAAGGGAAGTAAAAACGAATCCGCTGAAGGCTCTGATGCTTCTGCTCACCAAGACAGTAAGTCCGCTAAGCCAGCAAAGAAGATCGTAAAGATCGATGAAGTTATAACTGTAGGTGAATTAGCCAAGGCTATGAGCCTTAAGTCAGGCGAGGTAATCAAGAAACTTTTTGATCTCGGACAGCTTGCCACCATCAATCAACCGATCGATTTTGAAACTGCCTCGATCATAGCTGCTGAATTTGGACATGAAGTTGCCAGCGTTGCTTTCGATGAAACTGAATTCTTAACTGTCGATCCAGCCAAAACTGCAGCGGGTACTGGCGTAGCCAGAGCACCGGTTGTGACTGTTATGGGTCACGTTGACCACGGTAAGACTTCTCTACTTGATGCGATTAGACAAACTACTGTGGCTGCCAAAGAACACGGCGGCATTACTCAACACATCGGAGCTTACCAGGTTACTCTTCCTTCCGGTCAGTTAGTTACATTTATCGATACGCCGGGTCATGAAGCTTTCACCTCGATGAGATCTAGAGGCGCTAAGATCACGGACATCGTAATTCTAGTTGTAGCTGCAGACGATGGTGTTATGCCTCAGACAATCGAGGCACTAAGCCATGCTAAGGCAGCAAAGGTGCCAATCGTTGTAGCTGTTAATAAGATAGATAAGCCTGGTGCAAATCTAGATAGAATTAAGCAGCAATTATCAGAGCACGAGCTTTCTCCTGAAGAGTGGGGCGGTCAAACCATGTACTTCCCAGTGTCTGCTCTTAAGAAGCAGGGACTTGATAAACTTCTGGAAGGATTGCTCTTACAGGCTGAAGTACTAGAGCTTCGCTCTACACCAGAAGCCAAAGCCACCGGTGCTATTATCGAATCAAGACAGGATAAAGGTCGAGGAACCGTAGCTACAGTACTCGTTCAGAATGGTACGTTGAAGGTCGGTGATGCCTTTGTCTGCGGTTCTGAGTTTGGTCGAGTGAGATCCATGATGGACTATGCTGGTAAAGCAGTAGAGCAGGCAGGACCATCAACTCCAGTTGAAATCACTGGCTTTAGCGGTATTCCTGAAGCTGGAGATGATTTCCACGTCGTTGAATCTGACTCTTCTGCTCGAGAAGTTGCAGCTGTTCGTGCACAGAAGAAAGCTAAGAAGGAAGCTTTGGCTACAACTGGTGGACCAATCAGCTTTGAAGCTTTCTCTAAGAAAGTAGGTGAGAAGGTCGTACCTGAATTAAATATCATTATCAAAGGTGATGTTCACGGTAGCGTTGAGGCCGTTAAGAATTCTGTTGAGAAACTCGTATACGAAAAGGTCAAAGTTAGCGTTGTTCATGCCGCCGTTGGTGGAATTAGTGAGAGTGACGTTAAGCTTGCCCAAGCCTCAAGAGCTGTGATTGTTGGGTTCGGTGTTCGCGCTGAGCCAAGAGTTGCTCGTGAAGCTGAAGCCGCTGCCGTTGAGATAAGATACTACAATGTTATCTATAACCTCATAGAAGATATCCAAAAGGCCATGGCTGGACTCCTTCCGAAGATTCGTCAGGAGAGCTACCTGGGTCGTCTTGAAGTTAGAAATACATTCGTTGTGCCTAAAATTGGAACCATTGCAGGTTGTTTCGTAAATGACGGAACAATTAAGCGTGGCGCTGGAGTTAGACTTCTAAGAGACAGCAAGATTGTTTACGAAGGAAAGTTGTCCAGTCTAAAACGATTTAAAGATGACGTTCGTGAAGTCTCCAGTGGCTATGAATGTGGTGTTGGAATTGAAAAATTCAATGACATCAAAGTTGGAGATGTAATTGAAGCATTCGAAGTGAAAGAGATCGCCGACGTACTTGCATAGTTTGAGAAGTTCTAAATGGCCAATCAGCGAAGACAGTATCGAGTGGCAGAACAGGCGCGTTCAAGCGTAGCCATGGCTCTTTTGCGTCTTTCAGATCCAAGACTAAGTCTTGTGACTGTAACTGCTGCAAAGACAACAGCAGACCTTAGACTCATAAAAGTTTATTGGAGTGTTTCTGGTGGTCCTGAGCGAGTTCAAGAGGTAGAGGAAGGATTTGAGAGTGCTAAAGGTGCGCTTAAAAGAGAGATTGGTCGAGAGCTCGGACTAAGGTTTGTCCCAGACCTTGAGTTTTACTACGATGAAACTCTAGATGTTATAGATGAGACTCGTGCGCTAATGAAGAAAGTGGCAGAAGCAGAGGCGATTTCAAAAGCTACTGAGGTCAAAGGAAAGGATGAAGGATAAGTCCGGACTTAGTAATTGCATCTCTGCCTTGAATAATTCAAAGGCCCCTCTGGTGCTTAGTCACTATAACCCTGATGGCGATGCCCTAGGATCCAGTCTAGCTTTATATCTTGGTCTTAAATCGTTAGGAAAGTCTGTTCGAATTATAAATGAGAGCACCATTCCTGAGCGGTATCTATTTATGCCATTTGTGAATGAGATAGCTAATTCACCTGAAGGTATTGATTACGATTTAGTAGCCGCTTGTGATTGTGGAGATAGGAAACGACTAGGGGACATTTTGGGACCAAAGTTATCTCCAGCAATTCCTCTTTTGAACATTGACCATCATGCTTCAAATACAAAATTTGGTTCTATGAATTGGGTTGAAGCTGAAGCAAGCTCAACCTCTGAGATGATCTACGAGATTCTCGTCGGACTTGGTGTGAAGCTGACTAAAGATATTGCTCTTAATCTACTCACCGGATTAGTCACTGATACAGGATCCTTTCGTTATTCCTGTACTACTCCTCGAACTTTAGAAGTGGCGGCTAAGTTAATTGAAGCTGGAGCTTCCCCTGATACGGTTGCTAAGAATGTATTCGAGAATAGAAAGCGTACTGCAGTACAATTGTGTGCTACAGCAGTTTCGAACGTGGAGTTTGCCGCAGGTGGCAAAGTCTCTATTCTAACGATAACCCAAGAGATGCTTCATAAGTACGCTGCTACTTTAGATGACACAGAAGGTTTAGTTGAAGAGGGGAGAGCCATTCAGGGTGTTGTTGCCTCAGTTCTACTTAAACAAGATGTTGGAATATGGCACGTAAGTTTAAGGTCGAGTTCACCAAGTGTAGATGTCTCTAGTGTAGCTACAAAATTTGGTGGGGGCGGTCATAAAGCTGCCGCAGGATTTCGATGGCGGAAGGAAGGGGATGAACTAAAAAAATCCTTGATCGAAGAACTCGAGAAGATAGTTTAATTTTATATGGTTCAGACGACGCTAAATCCGTCTGGTATCTTGCTTATCGATAAGCCGCCGGGTTGCACCTCCCACGATGTCTTAGTTCAATTAAAAAGAAAGCTAAAATTAAAGCGCATTGGTCATACCGGAACACTTGATCCAATGGCCACTGGACTATTGGTATGTGTAGTAGGCGTAGCAACTCGCCTGGCTAGGTTTCTTGACGGTGAGAAGAAAACCTATTCCGGTAAGATCAAGCTCGGACTTCAGACCGATACAGATGATGTTACAGGTAAGGAAATTGCTACATCCAATAGCATCCCTGAATTTTCTACTATCGTTCAGGCAGTGAGTAACTTCATAGGAAAACTTAATCAGATCCCTCCGGCCGTAAGCGCAGTTAAGGTGGCAGGTGAGAGAAGTTATGATTTAGCAAGGCGAGGTGAGGCCAAAGAGCTGTCCCCAAGACCGGTCACTATTTATGAATTTATGATAGATCAAGTGACCCCAGATGTTGTTTCTTTCAAAGTTGTATGTTCGAGAGGAACATACATCCGAGCCTTAGCTCGAGATTTAGGCACGTTACTTGGTTGCGGTGGTTGCTTAAAAACACTTCGAAGAGACGACGTTGGAGGGTATTCCACTGAACAATCCGTTACGTTGGATAAGGTTACTTTGAATGATATAATACCACTCTCTCAAGTTTTTGAGAGTTGGCCTCGTTTGATTCTGCCAGTTAAGGAGGCAACGGCCTTAAAAGGTGGTGAGCAACGCGTTATTTCAGCTAATATAGACGCGATTAATAAGATAGCCGGGGATCGAAAGGCGATACTGTATTTTGCAGAAGGCCTTGAGGATGTGGCCTTAGGAGTTTTGGAATTAGCAGAGAGTGGTTGGAAGATAGCTTTTAATTTTGGAGAAGAAGCGTAATGTTATCTTTAGCAGTGATGGGCGCCCAGTGGGGAGATGAAGGAAAAGGTAAGTTAGTCGATTATCTTACCTCTGCGGCTGATTACGTTGTCAGATTTCAAGGCGGTAACAATGCTGGTCACACTCTTGTCGTTGATGGTGTCAAAACAAAGTTAAGTCTTATTCCATCTGGCATCTTAAGATCCGGAACTCGTGGTTTGATTGGAGCTGGTGTAGTAGTTAATCCAACTGTTCTCCTTGAAGAGATGGATCGCTTAGAAAAGGCAGGAGTCAAGGTCACTCCAGATCGCCTAGTAATTGATAGAGATGCTCAGATAATTCTCGATTATCACGTTGCCATAGACATAGCTCGTGAAGAGAGTAAGGGCGCAAGTAATATCGGTACTACTAGACGTGGTATTGGCCCAACATATGAAGATAGAGCTGCTCGATGTGGAGTTCGTTTTGGAGAGCTGCACGATCTCCCTACCTTAAAGAAGAGACTTCAACCCTTAGTTGCCGAGAAAAATCTATATTTAACAAAAGTTTTGGGAAGC
>CAZYRE010000061.1:0-3226 GCA_964650155.1 uncultured Bdellovibrionales bacterium | reverse complement strand
GGTCCTAAGGCGGTTGATTATGTACTCGGTGTAGCAAAAGCTTATTGTACCCGTGTCGGAAGTGGACCGTTCCCTACAGAATTAAATGATGAAACTGGAAACTTCATGCGTGATAAAGGTGATGAGTATGGAACAATTACTCGTCGCCCGCGAAGATGTGGTTGGTTTGACGCAGTAGCTATGCGGCGATCAATTGGACTTAACGGACTAGAGTCCCTTGTTGTAACTAAGCTCGATGTTTTGTCCGGTCTAAAGGAACTAAAGATTTGTATTAAGTACAAATTAGATGGAAAGGAGATAGAAGATTTCCCATCTTTGTTGAGTGACTTTGAGAGAATAGAACCTGTCTATATTACCTTGGCAGGTTGGCAGGAAGATATTACTAAGGTTCGCAAATGGCATGAATTACCGGCCGCTGCGCGATTATACTTAAGTACCGTGAGTGAGGTACTGGGTATTCCAGTAAATATCGTAAGCGTTGGCGCAGAGCGAGAATCTACTCTTTTCTCTCGTTCAGCGAAGTTCTTGCAAAAATTTATGGAGCCATAAGATCGTGGAGAATTTAGCAGTGAAGCCAGAAACTCAGAAGTGGAGCATCATTATAGTTGATGACGAGCCGAGCATTAGAAAAACTATTGAGGGTGTTCTTCAAGATGAAGGATATGAAACAAAAAGTGTAGGTAATGCCACAGATCTATTTCTTACATTACAAGCCAACAATTTACCGTCATTAGTTTTACTCGACATCTGGTTGCCAGGAATGGATGGCATCGAGATTCTGGGTCGGTTAAAGGAGCTTCATCCTGATCTTCCAGTAATTATGATGAGCGGTCATGCCACAATAGCTGCAGCTATGAGAGCAACTAAACTTGGTGCTGCTGATTTCATCGAAAAGCCTATCGATTTAGATCTTCTTCTAAAATCTATAAAGCGCTCCTTAGAGAATCCTGACTCTTTGCAAGGAGCTACTAATAGCCTACAGGCTATGACTGAATTAGCTCAGACATCGGAGACTAATTTTTCTCGAATTTCTTCCCTTAAAAAAATCGCCTTGTCTGAGACCGGACTGGCTGGAAAGAAATTTACCCAAAAAACCCTTAAAAATAGTGCTATTTTGTACGGACAAGGACTTCATAGTGGGAAAAAGAGTGGTTTGATTCTTGAGCCACTTCCTGCTGGCAGTGGAATTCATTTTGCTGAAGTTTCTGGTCAAGAGATAGTTCCTGCCCACTTAGATTTTGTTGATTCAACTGGTTATGCAACCACTGTTAAGTTTGGAAATTCTCAAGCAGGTACAATAGAGCATTTGATGTCTGCTCTTCATGCATACGGGATCTCTAATCTTTTAATTAAGTGTAACGGCGAAGTCCCGGTTATGGATGGTTCTGCCTTAGAATTTTGCAATCTATTTGATAATGTTGGCTTGGAAGACCAGGGTGAGCCTTGGCTTGAAGTGGCAATTGATAAAACATATCGAGTTGGAAATGCTCGAGAAGAGATCTCTATCGAGCCCGCCGAGAACTTCTCTATCAATTACAGTCTTCAGTATCCCGATCCGTTAGGTACACAAGAATTTTCTTTCACCTTAGGAGATCTAGACTCCTATAAAAAAGAGATTGCTCCAGCTAGAACATTTGGTTTTGTAAAAGATATCGGCTGGCTTCAGAAACAGGGGCTAGCTTTAGGCGGTCGGTTCGATAATTTTGTATTATTTGGAGATGAGGGGCCGATTAATTGTGCCCTTAGGTTTCAAAATGAGCCTGTTAGACACAAAATTTTGGATGCTATCGGAGACCTTTATTTATTAGGTCGAAGACTTCGGGGAAAAGTAAATGCCAGGATGACTGGGCATTCAGACAATGTGGCTTTACTCAAACTAATCCGCGAGAAAATTCGTTCTGAAGCAGTTAAACAGAGCGCATAAATAATTTATATCCACACCATAGCGCAGCAATAATTAGAGCTGTCAGGATCATTATGCTCCACGGAAAGTTTTGCGAAGAATTTTCTATTGGAAGCTTGATGCCTTTTAGTAATGACTGAAAGTTTTCTTTAATGTTTGGAAATGATTCTTCCCTTTCTTTGAGTGTGATCACAAAACCTTCATTAGTAGTGCTTGCATACGCAACTAAGCTCCTGATCGTATTCCCACCACGTGCGTAAGATATTTCAGCTATGGGTAACTGCGCACCATATGCCTCAATATTTTCAGAGCTGATGATACTAAGTGTGGTAATTCCAACTCTGGCATAGTCATCTTTAACAACTTGAGCCCAGGCACTGGGTGATAGAGTACGATTGATTTTTGGAATTCGTACTATATTGATTTCAGGTAAAATGCTGCCAGGAAGTCTAAAAATGCCGATAACTTCAGGGTTTTCGTTCTTCTCTAGGATAAAACCATCCAAAATCGGCACCTCTAATCCGCTGTTTTTGACGGTAAAATATGATGATTTTCCCTGTGTTGAGTCGGCCAAGAGAGGTTCATTTTGAAGCCAATAAGCGATTAAACAGCTTAAAAGGCAACAAAATAGCCTAAATAGGGGTAAAAGTGACTTAAAGTATCTATCTATATTCATCTATCGTGTGTCATCACTTTATCAATTTATGCGAAAAATCGTGCTCCCACGCATTTTTCTAGTTGATCTCTTACTCACTCGTCCATATAGTTCGTTTCGAGACTCGGTCTTAAAATGCTTAAAGATCGGGCCTTCCAGCACTATTTAGTAATAATAGTATTGGTAACTTTTAGGAGTATACAAGGCAAACAAGATGGCAACAAAGAAAGCAGCCCCAAAAAAGGTAGCGGCCCCTATGCCGATTAAGAAGTCCCGTAAGGCGACTACCCCCCGTAATAAGAACAGCTTGAGCTACACTCAATCTGAGTTCGTAGAGAACATCATGGGGTTCTGTGGCTTAGTTAAGCGCGCTCAAGCTCGTGAGCTCGTAGGTGATCTATCCGCACTCATTACTGAGTGCTTGAAGAAAGGATACAAGATTCCTCTAATGGGTCTTGGAAAGCTTTATGTTCGTAAGACAAAGGCGCGTATGGGTCGCAATCCAGCAACTGGTGAGCCAATCCATATTCCATCGAAGAAGCGCATCCGTTTCACAGCCTCCAAGGCTTTGAAGCAGGCTGTTCTTTTTGCCTAAGATCTTAAAATAGGGGGCCAGTTCCCTTATTTCTAGATACTGAAAGGGGTAGGTGAATAACCTGCCCCTTTTT
>CAZYRE010000060.1:11841-15262 GCA_964650155.1 uncultured Bdellovibrionales bacterium | reverse complement strand
CCATCTAATTGGATTGATTAAAAAAATGAGCATATTGGAAATAGGTCATATATAGGTCATAATAAGGTCATGAAGAAGACCAATGTATCAACATTAAAAGCACACCTAGCGGAATTTCTACGTGCTGTAAAAAACGGACAGAAAGTTAGAATCGTAGAACGGAATTTAGATATTGCCGAGATTGTTCCAGTGGGAACCGATCTCATTATTCAGAAAGCATCAAGCTCAGCAGCTTCTTTCTACGAAGGAATCAAACTAACGGGCAAAGGAAGCACTGATAGCCTAAAAGCATTAATGGAAGAGAGAGAAAGTAGATAGAAAATGACTAGCGCATACATAGATGCATCGGTTCTACTCCGCATCATTCTTGATGAACCTGGCGCTTTAAAAGATGTGAATAAGTTTGAAGAGATCTATTCCAGTTGGCTAATTAGAGTAGAATCACATCGAGTACTTCAGCGTCTCCTCAAAAATAATCAAATTACTGAAAGCAAATTTCTTAAAAGTGTCGAGATCCTAGGAAAGCTACTTACAAAAATTAACATTATTGAGATAAACAAAACGATCTTAACAAGATCAGAAGAAAGCTTCCCTCTACAAATTGGAACACTAGATGCAATTCACTTAGCTAGCGCTCTTTCTTTGAGGGAACATCAGATTTACCCAACTCTTTTGACTCATGATATCCAACTAGGAAACAACGCATTAGCCATGCAATTTTCAGTAAATGGGATATGAGAATAGCGTCAGCAGTGATACTAAGGGAACTATGAAATCCAACGTTATAGTACTTTGCAAAATTATCTTTTTGATTATTTCAATCTCAATTTTCGTCTTACCTGGAGTCGGTTGGTCTGCACCTGTCCCCAAAGTGATATGTGCAAACAAACAGTCCGGCAACCTTACTCTAAAAGCAAAATGCAACAAAAACGAAACTCCTCTTAAAACACTTTCACAATTAACTGGTGCGAGTGGGCAGAACGGTACAAATGGAACGAATGGAACTAACGGCACAGATGGCTCAATCGCAGTATACGGCGACGGGAGTGCGGGGGATCTCTTAATCTCTACTGATACCGATCTTGCCAATCCAATTAAGCAATATCAAAATGTTACAATCTCAGTTGGCTCTACTCTTACCGTAATGGCTGGAACAACAATTCGTTGCACCGGTACATTTACAAATAACGGCACAATTATAGTGCGAAGTCTGCCTAACGGTGGTCAGATTCTTGGCGCGAGTCCCGGCTTAAGTATGCCTGTACAACGTTTTGCTGGATTAGGCTTTGCGCTTAATGCCCCGTCAAATGGCATTTTAGGTGACAACAGTGCTGTAATTAACGGAGGTTCTCCTGGCTATGCGATAGACGCTAGCATAGGAGAAGGAGGTTCAGATGCGCGACTTTTAATGAGAGGAAATTGGCTTAGCTCTGGAGGCGGAGGTGCTGGAGCAAGCGCAAATGGCGGCGGTGGAGGAGGAGTTCTGAGAATTTTAAGTCGAGGTCAGCTTAGTCTAAATTCAGGATCTCTTGTTCGCGCAAATGGAGACTCACCTTCCGTATCTGGGGCAGGCGGAGGTGGAGGAGGTTTTGTACTATTGGCGTCCGCTACAAAAATTCTTATAGACGGCAATATTGAAGCCAAAGGTGGAGATGCTGGGAGTGCCGATGCAAATACCGCTCAGGGGGGCGGCGGCGGTGGGGGAATTGTCTTTGCCGTTGCACCTATAATAGTTACAAATGGTGATGCTAATGTTGATGGCGGCGCCAATGGAGCCGAGGTTGGTGCGGGAACTGTTTCTGCTAACCCACGATATAGTGGTGGTGGCGGAGGAGGATCATGCGGAGATGGAGACAATGGCGGTTCTGTAAATGTAGATGGATCTACTGATAGCTTAAATGCTAGTGGTCATGCTGGCTGCATATATACTGAAACGTCAGATCCTACGTCATTGCTTTTTTAAGCAATGACGTAAAGTCTAGGAAATAACGCAGTAGCCATGCAATTTTCAGTACATGGGATATGAAAATAAAGATGGGGAACGTCTCTTGATTTTATTAATCCCAATAAAGTCTTAATCTATTACCATGTAAAAAGTTAGCGATGGCTTCTTTAGGATCGAGAGAGAGTTCCCAATCTCCCTCTGTATAATTAAAAATATCACGAAATCTCTCCATTGCCTCTGCGAAATTCCTTGCAGGCCTATCTAATTTTAAGAATAGGTGCTCGGATC
The DNA here is from genome assembly GCA_964650155.1 of uncultured Bdellovibrionales bacterium. GTDB lineage: Bacteria > Bdellovibrionota_C > UBA2361 > UBA2361 > J135 > JAWXBT01. The sequence goes on along the minus strand of CAZYRE010000060.1, from coordinate 13,029 downwards.
CTATCCCAAAGACAGAAACACCGTGAAGTTCATCCAAGTACTTAAGTACCGCAGTATGATAATCCGGTTTTGGGCAATTATTATATCCGCCGAACCCCAAATAAGCAGGAATTTCCAAAGAATTAGGTGTTGGAACAAGGGCAATAACAACTGATTCTTCAAAAAAATGAACATATTGTTCTACATATTTTTGATGAAGCTCTAACGCTCTATCACTAAATTCCTGCGTGGAATTGAGCCCATTGACTAAATTTTTATACTCTTCCCATTCTGCAAGTTCTGCCTGAATTGTCGGATCGTCACGGTTTGGATAAGGAGTGCCAACTACGTCTCCAAATTGCACCAACCATTTATATTTAGGGACTATAATTTCATGCGGAAAAGGAACTGGTAATTGAAGTTCGGGAGGATAACTCTGATCTTCAGTCGGCCATTTATCTTCATCTTTCAATTGCGCTTCATTATCTTTCCAAACTTCTTTTCCTTTATTCTTAAGCCATCTTGGTACATCAATCTTCGGCGCACGGAGCCTAGATTCTAGTGGTAACAAGTCCTCTGATGCTGCTACTTCAATAATGGCTAGTTCACGCTGATTCATTTGCTTCAATTCCCATTTTAGAACTACCGGACTAAAATTAACCACCGCACGTGCGTCATGCAGCTTCTTCCATATGTCTTCAGCGTTTGATCCTGGGACCTCTATTCCAAAGATCGGGGATTCGACGTTAGCAACTAAAGTATGAATCTGATGCTCTTGACCAAGCACATTTTCCACGTGCGCACCTAGTCTATGAATATGTCCTGATAAAAATTGGGACTGTTCAGTGTCAATCTCGGAAAGATCGACGAAATGCTTTACTTCGAACATTTAATGCACTCCTTAAACTACCCCTCAGGAGACGCACCATCTGATTGAACTATCTACAGTAAGATATAGTGAAATACAATTACGGAACAACTACTCGATATACGGAACCATTAACTACACTTAGCTCATAAGTAGGTATCTGAGCTGATATAAGCATCGCCTGACCTTTTGTGATCATTGTCGGCACTCCATCAACCTTCAAGATGCCTTCCCCATCCAAGGAAAATAATAATTCAGGACGATTATTTGTTTTTACTTGAGCTTCAAATTTTCCGCTGCCTACTTGCACTTCAAATTCTGCTGCAGGAGTTGGAAATCTT
>CAZYRE010000060.1:6906-11741 GCA_964650155.1 uncultured Bdellovibrionales bacterium | reverse complement strand
AACGGCATCTTTAAGAGGAATTACAGTGGCTCCCTGATTCGCCTCTGAAGGTCCATTTGGATGGCAACCAAACCAAAGCTCGGCATACGGCTTTGTAGGATCAATATTTGGAAGAAGTTGCCCGACTAAAGAATCTGCACCGATTTTTCCCCAAGCGTAATTCTGAGGAAATCCGGAAATGACTATCGGTTTTGTTGGATCTAACTTCATATTCTGTTCAGGAGTATTTCCAAAATTTTCCCGGGAAAATCCTGGCTCATTGCCATCCAAAACTACCATCGCCTAGCCTTAACAACTTTGCTTTATCGCGATAAATTATGATGCAATCTCTACATTGGCTCGGGGTATAGTCACAATACTTCCATCATCTAGTTTTGCCTTCAGAACTCTTGCATGAGCTCCAGTTTCAATAACTAAAGCTTCAGATGGAAGCTCAACTACCTCACCATATAAGCCAAAATACGGCACCCGTATGATTCTTACCCGGAGACCGACTTCAAGTCCAATTGATCGAGCACTTTTTGAATCAGCAATTTCATTATTATGAATTACCAATATCTCCGGACGGATAGCACCGGCACGAACCTGGGTGGCTCCATTAATTGAAGCGTTTACCCCATTAAATTTACCTAAGATATCAAGGACCCGACTCGATATGGGGAGTCGTCCAAATCCTTCCGTAACAATCAATGTCATCGGTATCTCTTCATCCCCGGTGATAGCAACGCCAAGATCATATCCGAGATATCCCGTTAAAGCTTTATCATCTATGGAACCACAAATTAATCCTACTGCTCCAGCAGAAGCCGCCGCGTTAATCACAGCAAGGCTCGGTGCCATGCCACCAACTAGTATCTCTCCACGACAATCTTTTGGAATATGCTCTTCAAGTAACTCGGTATCTGCAGAAATTTTTAAAATATTTAAACGTCCAATCCTTTCACCACCCACTCCGAAAATTCCTTGGACTAAAGCTCCGGTTGCTTCAATGGTGACCGACTTACCTGGATTAATATTTGAAACAGCTCCAGAAATGTATGCGCTTACCGAAAGCGGAGAAGATGGCTCCCTGACTCCAACATGACCGTTAGATTCTGATATATACTCTACGACGCCAGAGCAAGGAGACTGAAAACGGCTACTGAACAAACCGAAAAGTCCACTATGTTCACACAAAACATCACCAGTCTTTATCGAGTCCCCTACTTTCAACCCTCGCACGGTGAATCCATTCACTGCTTCGTGAGGCTCAATACCTAATCGTTCCGCGATTCGTAAAATGTGTAAATTTCCAGGAAGAGCGGCTTCTAATACAGTATCCGTTGCCCCAACTTTTGAGCCTATGTCTACACGTACATTTCCAGGGATAGGCAATTCACGAACCTTCACTATCTTAGTAGAAGTAAGCGCCTTTAACCCTGGAACAAATACATTCGTCATAAATTAAACTTTTAGTCCCATCGCCTTATACACATTTTGTTGGAAAGAAATTCTCTCTTTTGCGTCAGTAGGCATTTTAAGCGGTCTGTTTCGTCCATCAAATATTAAACCAATGGATCCAATCTCAACTTCTTTAGTTATTATTTCTCCGATGCCAACTCCTACATCAACAGAGTTATGCATTGGCTCTATTCGTAAAATTCCCTTCTTATTAGCAACCTCACTAACAACTTCAACAATTCCAGATCTCACTTCGCCAACAACTTGGTCATTAAAGAAAACTTTTGCCAACTTCTCGGCCTGTAATTTCTTTGAAAAGACTGGTGCTATCGCGTGAGCCAAATTAACTAAACAATCTCTCATTAAAATTTCTTCGGCAGCTTCGGGATGAACGGTAGAGAAAACGCCCAGATGTGGAAGCATGAATATTGAATCAACAGCTATCTGGGTAAGTCCCTCTAATTCATAAGCATCAAGCATCATTAGGGCTGCTTGTTTTCTATCGGGAGCATGACTTAGAACGCCACCCGAACCGATTACTAGGTCTAATGTCTTCATGTTAACGAGACTCTCGTGCCCCGTTGTTTGCGAGAATATATCTGCAATTCCACGTTTCTGTTTAAGGCCACTTAATCCCACGGCCAAAGATCGGTGATGAATTAAGGAAAGCCTTAAAGCTTCTCTACAAACTGCCTGCTCTAGATATAGATCGTCCATCGTTTGAGGAATTGAAGTCGGCCTAATCATCTTATTTCGCAACCGATCATGAATTTCATTTTGTGAAATTTCAAACGGCAGCCATCTTTCAATCCCAGCACTAGTTGCTTCAATTAAAACATTAGCGATGGAATAACTCATCCCAAGATTTGCACTCACTGTGCGATTAAAAACCATTTCGCTCTTTTCATCACGAAATACGCTGAATACATCAGTAGTGGCCCCGCCGATATCAACAGCTAAAACTTGTAGATTCCTGCGAGTCGCAAAATCCTGGATCATTTTTCCTACGGCACCAGGAGTAGGCATGACTGGGATCGGCGTCCAATTTAGTAATTTTCCGTAGCCCGGCGCGTGGCTCATTACATGCTTTAGGAAGAATTCATGAATTAAATCACGAGCCGGTTGTAAATTCTCTGATTCAAGAGTGGGGCGAATATTATCAACTGATTCAATATGGGCGATTGATTTAAGAATCTCTTCTACTTCAGCTCTTGCTTCTTTATTACCAGCGTAAATTACTGGCAGCTGTAGAGTTTCCCCAAAACGTGGCTTCGGTGCAGCAGCAAGGAGCATCTCAGCGATTTCGACAACATGGCTTATGGTGCCACCATCAATACCGCCAGTAAGAAGGACGATGTCTGGTTTTAAGTGACGAATCCTTTCAATCTTTTCATGTTCTTCTCTACCGTCATCAGCAGAGAGCGTATCAAGCACTATGGCTCCAGCACCAAGAGCCGCCCGCTCAGCTGATTGTGCGCTCATCTCTCTTACAACTCCGCCCACAATCATCTGGAGTCCTCCTCCTGCAGAGCTAGTGGAGAGGTAAAGATCAATTCCTGCGGCTGGATTATTAGTTGTTTCTAAGAATGGATGGGGCTCTAACTTCCCTGATAGAATTATTCTCTTACTTAATTCCTGAACCTCTGTGAATGCATTTCTAGCACCAACGGTAACGTCTGCTACTGGCTCTTCAACAGTTGTAGGAGCCTCTCCACGGAAAGTCTGCCGCCAACCTTCTGGTAATTTCTCAAAGAGCACAGCTTTTGTTGTGGTCGAACCACAATCTGTCACGATCACTGTGCGGATTTCGCTCTTAGCAGTCTTCATGAGATAAGACCTTTAATAGCAGCTACCCAATCAACAAAAAGAAACTGCAACCTCTCGACAAGGAGAGCCAGCCGAGCCATCACTGTAGAGCCAAAAAAAGAGCCGAAGCAGACCATCATTAACCACCGGCCACTTGCTGAAAATTTCCTCTCTAACTTCGAATCTGCTTTTATAGAGAAGAAGAAATAATACATCACTGCAAGCAGAGTAAAAATAAAGAGACAGTTCGAGAAGCTGCGCCATAGATCCACTTCGCTATTCACCATTACAACTAATGGCTTAAAGCTACTTACTAACTGTGGCAGCATCTCAGCAAAAAATCCCTTAAAAGCAAGACCAGCGGATGCGCCAAGTGAGAAGCCAATTACCAATTTTGCAACCCATCCGTATTTTCTTGAGTAAATAAAATAGTAAAGAAGCCCAAACAGTAAAGGAGCAATATAGAGTAAAAGATACGGATTATATGGGTTAGAAGTTGACCCATCAGGATACGTAACGATATCTAACCCAAAGAGTGGCACTAAAATTTGTGGCCACAAGAAATACCTAACCCCCTGCACTACTCCTAACCCTGTCGCGATCCCTATAAAGATATGTTCAAAGAGGCGGTAAAATGGATTCTCTTTAATTAAAAATGAAAAGATAGCTAAGGTAGATATACCAGCAACTAATACTGTGATCTGCGCCATCATCTCAGTATTCATGACCGCCTCCGTCGTGAAACAAATCCGGAGATATTTCCAAGAATAATAAGAAGGATAAGAAGAAGATGAGCGATGCCAAGCCCAGTATTAATCATCAAAGCATCATCTGCAGGACGATTCGGAAATTCATCAGCAAGAAGTTTTGAGTACCAAGCAGCTCCAGCTATGCCTTCAAGCAAACCCTGAAGCTGACCTGAGTCCAAGTAAATGTAAGCCTCTGGAATAGTGATCGAGGTGCAGCCATGACCAAATGCTGGCCGATACTCCTGCGTCTGAAAGAACTGAACATAACTATCAAAAACCCCAACTAGCCCAGTAAACTGAACAAAGAGTGGAATATTTTTTAAAGTTACTGGCTTTTTGAAGAGGGGCAGCTCTTTTAGTGGAGTTGAGTAAGCATCTATGGCGAATGTTTCAGCTAAGTTTGTAGATTTTGGAATCGACTGAATAAGCAATCCTGCACCTGGACGGTACCCTAAATTGATCCAATCCTTTCCGTATATCCACTTCTCTCCAGGGTACTCTGCTTCAAGGGTGGATTTAATCTTTTCAGGAATTGATTTTAAAAATGGGTCGGCTAATAAGTATTGAGAGAACAACACATACGGAATTCTCTTCCGCATTAGGTGCTCAACTACGACTTGTGCCTGTGCAGCATTTTCGGCTTTCGTATTAGGACCAAAATCAAAAGCCACAAAAGCAAACTTTCCTGACTCAGGTTTTGTATCCTGAACCATCCGATACAGTTTCTCCGCAGATTTCATTCTAGCCGGACGAATTGTATAACCTTCAATCAGAGGCCAAGCTAAAGCAATCACAACCAGCGCGTAAATTATTCTTCGATCAAGAGTTTTAGGTGTAAAA
>CAZYRE010000060.1:0-6806 GCA_964650155.1 uncultured Bdellovibrionales bacterium | reverse complement strand
TAGGTGTAAAAGTTTTAGAGGGCGCCATTAGATCTCCCCCTTACCATCATCACTAAATGAAGTGGACTCAATTGAGCACCACATTCTAATTGCCATATACAGTCCAGCTATCGCTGCACCAAATTTTATGGCTCTAAAAGCAGCAGCACTAGGAACTTCAAGAAGCCAGAGTCTAAGCTCAGGCAAACTCTCACTTACGTAAGAGTAAAATGGAATCTGACCTAGCATCACGATAACCGCGGCTACCATCATTAGCGCTGACTCAGCACTCTTTACCCTAAAGGCGCGATAGCCTGCTGAAATTATATAAAAACCAAGTAGTGCAAACATGGCCGAACCGAGCGGCACAAAGAATCCTTCATAAACAAAATCATAAAGCGCTTTAGTCGTAGAAGTTTTATAACCGAGCTCTTCCAGTTTTTGTCGCTCGCCTGCTAAACTAATTAATTCAGAGGCCATATCCTCTAAGGGATCAAGAGAAGTTTCTGATGAAAAATCCTTTGTTCGTAGGACATTAAGTGAAACAGTAGCTTTCTGAGTATGATTTACTATCTCTTCCCGAATTATCTCTGGTACAGAAACAGAGGAATTATTTAAGGCCATCTCTGTATCGGCCAAGGCTGTATCAGTTGAGTCTACTAATATTGCAATCCGTTCTGCAGGAGTTTTCTCAGTAAGTCTTTTCGATTCCGCGTCACTCTTAATTTGTCTTGAAAAGGCGGCCAAATTTCTTAGTTTATCAGCGTGTGAATTGACACTTTCAAATGCCATCCACTCATTAACAGTGAATACGATCATGGTGATTAAACTAACAAGCAAGGCCACGCTATTTAGTGCGCCTTGCCGCTTAAAAACGATTTTCGATCCGTGAATATACAGAAGATTAATTAGCCCAAGAGCAAAGGCTACTGCGCCAATGGCGATAAACCCATTACTGATCTGCTGATTATATTTACTAAATTCATACCCACCTAGATAATCAGGCAATTTCTGTGGCAACACAAAATCAAGGAAGTAGTAGAGTCCACCAAGAAAAGTTACGATCGCAATAAGTCGACGTCTAAAGTTCATGCTACACCTCCTAGATTTTCCCAAGGTGTACGAATTAACTCATTTATATTGATCCAATTTATTTCAGGCCAAATAACTTTCGCAGTTGCTAAAGCAACTCCGAGCATCACTATTAAAAAGATAACTATTTTTGCACGGTCTTGGGCTAGCAAACTTCCCATCTGCACCGGTTCTTTTGTCAGATATGCTGATGCAGCAAATAACTCTTCGCCGATTAAGGTGTAATCACAGGCACTGATAAAAAATGGAACCTGCTCAGGACTTACACTAGCAGCGACTTGTAGAGCGCCCACTTGCTGCCCGGCTTCTGCTAAGATAAGTGATTCTGCGGCGAAATATCCAAACAGAAACGCGCTAGCTACCTTCTCTCTATGAATCATCCCCATATAGCCTGAAGCGTAAGCAAACTGCTCATCTGATAAAAACACAATATTTGCTGGATCAAACTCGTTTATTCGGCCCTGCACCCGGTAACCATCTTTCATCACAGACTCAGCGATAGCCATTACTTCTGGTGAATTTTGCGGCAGTAACAATTTATTTCTATATAAAGCGCATTTTTTTGTTACATGAAAAAGCACACCGAGAACGGCATATAGAGTTGGGCTCACCGAAGTAAGTCCGGTAGAAAAGGAAACAGATCTTCCCATCTCCGCGGCTCGACCAATAGCTTGATCGATTGCATCTACACCGGCAATACGACGCACAAAAAAAGATTTCCCTTCCCTAGCTCTTCTTATGAAATAGAAGAGAGGCATCGCCAGTATGATCATAATAAGGATCATTCCAGGAGTGGCATGCTCAACGCCCACGGTTTACCTCCTCTAGTTCCTCAATTGCCACGATTAACTTCTCAACTTCATCTTGGGATTTTAAAACTTCACAAGCCGCACCGTATAAGTTACTACCCACAAGAGGATAAAGTAACGGGGCTGCTACCGTCACTCCCTCTCTAAAAAGTCCAATTAGTGGCTTATACATTTCAAGAACAAAAACTGCAGGAGAAGCGAGTCTGCGTCGCACAATCTCATGTGAGATCTTCGATAAGATCACAGAATGTTTATCATCAGAGATGTTTATTTCAGACATGATGTGAAGCTAGTCAAAGAGTTCAACTTTGAAAAGAAAGATTATGCCGGTAAATTAGCTTTCTGGCCACGATTAACTACAGATAGAAGTGAAAGCGCCACGCATCCCAAGGCCGGATAGAGGGTTAAATTAAGGTAGCGATAGACTAGTACCTGTATCGCTGCGCACATAAATATATGACTCAGATGAAATATCGCTGTAAGGATAGCAGTGAAAAAAATCGGTGGGGCAATTCTAGTCCTTAAGGCTAGGACTCCAATCAGTCCCAATAGTAAGATCCAGGATCCTTTTAGGCCGTACCAGATGCCAACGCTTACGTATTTTATGTATCGTCCAAAGTTAGAACTAATCGTTCTAGTCGCATAAAGTCCCATTAGACTGTTCGCTTCCTCTGCGCTCAAATATTTATTTTCTATCCAAGGCAGGGCCACACGGTAAAGGTTATGATTATAAAGTTGTGGCTGATAAATATCGGCTATGTTTTCTAGGTACTGTGACTCTTCTCCTGAAACTGGACGCTTGTTATCTTTTACATATGCAACAAAATCTTTAAATAACTGAGAGTCTTCTTCTCTAACCTCGGGTGCACCGATCTGTGAAGCTACGCCAAAGAAACTCATACCTCCGAAAGTTGCCAAGGTCGGATAACCAATTCTTACTGCATTAAATATCAGCCATAAAATAAGAGGAGTTAATCCAGCTATTAATGCAAGAAACTTTTTAGACCATGAATCCTTAGCCGAGAGTAATGCGATTGCTAACGGAAGCAATCCAATAATTAGCACCGGGCGAATTAATATCAATAAGGCGGTAAAAAAAGAGAGCCACAGTAGCCACAAGACTCCTCTACTCTGATAGAATCTATAAAGTACCGCACAAAATAAAATTAAAAAAACGGTAGCACTCCACTCTGTGATAGCAAAATGAGCATAAATCCGTTGCGCAAATAAAACACCGAATGAGGCTATACTTCCTAACAGAATCTCAATTGGAGTGCTTAGAACAAAAACTATCCCGCCAAGACAAAGTATTCCTAAAAAGAAATGAAGCATCGGAACCGCTACCTCATAATTGCTGGAGGTAACACCAAACAGAGCCAGCAAGACTGGATACCCTGGAGTTCTAATCAAACTGGCAAAAGATGGCTTTAAACTGAAAATGTTGCCGGTGCGAATTGTATCTGCAACTTGCAAATAAAGCTCCGTATCAGAGTGCGGCAAAAGTGGGCCAGGAGGGAGTACAAAAATGTAAATCAATAATAGAAGGGCACTAATAAATGTTTTCAGTACAAAGTTCGATTTCAATAACAAGGGGATTTTCAAAGCTATCCCTCTTTTAAGTTTAAATACTCGGAACTTTCAACCTCGGGTTCTGCAACTGGAGCGGGTGAATTATCTATACTGTCAGTCTCTGGCAATGTTTCGGGCAAATCATGCCCAGTAATATTCCTATATTCCTTTTCCAATTCCTCCAGATCATCAAACTTAGTTGATTCAATAAGTGATAGTTTTCTATCTAGATCAGAGACAGATGTTTTTTTACGAGAAGATGCGCTCTGCTCAACTTCCAATGCCGCTTTCGCCATCTCGGATAACTGCTCGGTTAAAAGCACCTTCCTTCTTTCGAACCGTGCAGGAGTAGATAGATCCTTAACGGCTTGCAGCGCAGCTTTTAGTGTGTCGATGTCTCGGCCCAAAGCCTGATTAGTTTCGCGAAGTCTTTTTGTCTCTTCTTCAATCTCTATAATTTTTCCAATATCTGACATTTTTGCTGCATCAAAGCGCAACTTCTTCAGATTCAGAACCTCTCTATCTAGTTCAGATTTGATTTCTAAATTCTCTTTTTGTTGCTTGGATACAGATTCTCTAAGAGAGCTAGAAGCAGATGATAAGATTGGGGAAGAGACAAATTTCCTAACTGGGGTCACAAACTCTTCCCCATTATCTCCGAAGACAGAAAAGGTTACTGTTACTGGCTCACCAGATAGATCAGACAAAGAAGCTCCAATAATATAAGTTTTTTTATTTCCAGACTGACCAACCTCTCCGATTGGGAAAATAACACCAGGAAATTTTTGAATCTGACCATTACCAGTAGATGTGTAAATGACCGCATTATTAGGTTTGAAACTTAGATCTACTAGTTCATCAATAATAATTGGATCGCCCATGGCTGCGACTATTGGCAAGCAAGAAAAGAGCAAAATGAAGAGAAAGCTTAATTTTCTCATTCCCTATCTCTTCTCAACATTGCGATTTGTGATTTTAAAAAAGAGATTCTCTCTGCCCTAGCTAACTCTTTATCTAAATCAAAGGACTCAAGTGATCCAGCTGTATCAAAAATTGATTCAAGCCAGCGATTCTCTCTCTCAATTGTTTTTCGACTTAAAGAGACAAGGCTGCCTGTTTCAGTAACTCTTTCAGACAAAGCCAGCTTTTTTGCCAATTCTCTTGCTTCCTTTCGCTTCAAACGAAATTCACCTTCTTCAGAAGCGTAAGAGGCTTCTACTTTCTTTAATTTATCAGCAGCGCGTTCCGTGACTTTTTTTGTATCACCTAAAAATTCGTTTAATTTAGCAATGGCTTCTTTCTCTTTATCAAGTTCACTCTTAAGCTCACTCTGTTCGTTAGTGAGAGCTCTCAGCTCTCGTCTAAGAAGTACAGTTGTTTTAATTTCAGTAGTTCTCTCATCAGAGTATTTTACTAAAGGAAGATCTACCTTACTTAGATTCCATCTTCCCTTCTCGCCTGCATCTAGATCGTAGACAGTGCCTGCAAAGGTACCATCAGAATTATCATGTCCCGACAATCTTAAACGAGATTCTGGACCACTTACTTCAAGTGGAGAATCTCTATACTCAGCATGACGCTCCACAGTAACCTTAGACCAACCTGGCCTCATTAAAATTGCAGAGACAAAACGGTCTTTAACGGAAACTATTATGGGCACCCGTGACTCATCATCTCCAAACAAACCTGTAATCTGACCTGTGTATTCTCCATTAGTAAGAACAGGGAATTTTTGATCGGACTCTCCGTTCACGAAGAGCAATGTTAGAGCAGCGCCAGCAAGGACTACAACTATCCATAAAAAAAGAGCTGGTTTATTCTCAAAAAATTTCATGAAAGATCAGAAACCATTTTTACAACTTTTGCTGGGGTACCAACTGCAACTGCACCCGCGGGAATGTTATCTTTTACTAAAGAATGAGCCCCAATAATTGCACCATCACCAATAGTCACACCATCTAGTACGGTTACTCGTGTACCAAGCCAACATTGCGATCCAATTTTTACTCCACCTTTAATCTCCATCTCTTGAGAGATGAGAGGAGTAGAACCATCGCCATGTTGATGATTTCCAGGCCCAAGATAACAGTAAGCCGCAATCAGTGTGCTTTCCCCGATCTCAAGTTTTGTCTGTGTTCCTAACCGACAGTATGATCCAATATTTACGCCCTTATGAAGAGTAATGTGCCCACCGCGTGCGACGATAGAAGAGAACCTACTAACACTTACATGATCGCCAATATCAATAAGACCCTTTGGGCCTCTAACATCAAGCGTTGCGTAGTCATCGATTATAACTTTTGAACCTAGTGAAATATTTCCTGGTCGTCGAATAATAACTCCTCTACCAATCCCAGGTCGTCGACCACAATTCTTCAATATTAATGGATACAACACCGATCTTAGTCCGTATCCAAGAAGACCAGGCAAATTAGCTGCAAGCAGAGTTGTTACTTCGAATCCTAGCAGTGAGAGTATGGAAGCTTCAGTTCCAACTGCGAGCTCTTTATAAAGCCCAAGACCGGACTGCGCGCCAGCTGTGAGCTCTGCTTGCTGCTTTGTCATTGCCGGGATTACCCGAGATTCTTCCATAAAGATCACTCTGATTGATGTGCGCTATATATTGGGCCGCCAGAAAATTTACCTTGAGAGCGATCAATAATACATCCGTATCCAACAACCTTTCCACCCATCTCTACAATTTTTTTTGCGGCATCTTTTACTTTATTTCCTTGCACGATGACGTCATCAACTACGATAACTGATTTTCCTTTTACTGATGGTCCAATTAATTGACCTTCAGTTGTTAAAATTCCTACTGAACGTCCTCCGGCGATAGCTCCAGCAAAGAGAATTCCGGTGTAGGCAACTCCAACTGACATATCAAAGGAGCCTATATCTAGATCTCCAACTGCTTGAGCACCTAGTCGGGCTAGCTCAGTCGGGGTAAGGCGGATACAATCATAAAAGATACTGGATGTGTGCCCACCTGAAATAGGGACAGGCTTAGGGTGTTTTATAGTAATCCGTCGAATAATTGCTTCAGATGTTTCATCACTCATAGGCCACCTACTCTATACTTCTAACCTATAATAATCACTGGGGGAAATAAGGGGACAGGCCCCGTTTTCTATAGAAAATGGGGCCTGTCCCTAATATGCGTCACGGACTACCAAAATGGCCATAACTATAAGGTCGGGATAGGTTTTTCCCTCATCTCCGATCGATCTCTAAAATATGATTCTGAGTAGAAAGAATTTCTCGTGCATCGGGTAATAGATGGCTGCTACCTGCTTCCCTCTTATCCCGGTGCTGGGACCAAAGGTTCTAACTGGTTCTCAGTATTCTCCGGAAACA
>CAZYRE010000059.1:0-16370 GCA_964650155.1 uncultured Bdellovibrionales bacterium | reverse complement strand
TTTTTAACTAATTGATTTGAGAGGTGAGAGACCTCATAGAGTGCCGCGCCTTGGCGTTCAGCCAAGATTTTTAATTTCCCGTTCATGGGAGGAAATCCTACTACACCTTCAGTTACTAATCTAATGATCGAAGTGTCTAAATTTTGGCTTATCTGGCTTTAGGAACCCAGCAAATTCAGCCCCTTAAACGGGCATGTTCATTGCACCTTTACTCTGGGGTGGCATTTGTCGTCCCAGTTTATTTGTTTGTTAAAACCAGGAAACCCCATGGAAACACAGGGAGAATTAACCCTAGAGAGTCCTGTCAGTGAAACCAGTCAGGGTCGTCGCTTTGACACAGGTGTAGTCGGAGGGTTCGCCATAGGCACAGTGCTATTAATAGTGTCAGTACTATTAACTGGAGAGATATCCAAATTTATCGATCCCCTAGGGTTTATCGTGGTGGTAGGTGGAACTCTTGCTTCCACAATGGTTCAGTTCTCAATACCTGAAGTGCTTCAGGCTTGGCAGGCGCTAAAATCTGTAATGTATGCACGTAACGACGGGGCTCTGGAGAGAATTCTATATTTTGTTGAGTTAGCCAGAAGAAGTCGACGGGAAGGGATGCTTGTGCTTGACGATGAAGCTGGACGATCAGGAGATCTATTCCTAGCAAAAGCTCTTGAGATGACAGTGGATGGAACTGATTCAGAAACGATTCGTCGAGTCATGGAAAATGAACTTCGTGTCTCTCTGGAACAACAAGGCCGTGGCATCGCCGTGTTTCAGACTATGGCAACATACGCTCCTGCGTTCGGTCTCATAGGGACCCTGATTGGACTAGTAAGTCTTTTAGGCGCTTTAAATTCCCCTGAATCTGTTGGGCCTGCAATGTCGGTTGCTCTAATGACCACACTTTATGGGGCATTATTAGCAAATTTAATCTGCTTACCAATTGCAGGGAAATTACGAACCAGAAGTGAAGAAGAGGCCCTTATTAAGACAATTTCAATCGAAGGGGCCTTAGCTTTAGCACGGGGTGATAACCCGATTGTAGTAGAGCAGCGCCTACAAAGTTTTCTTCCTAGTGCATAGCAACTATGAACGGAGCGACTCAGATTACTTCACCTCCTCCCGTTAGTGGGAATGTGTTTTTAACCTGCTACACCTCCATCATAATGATCCTACTAACTTTGATAATCGCATTTTTTTTCCGACCAGATGTATTCTCTAGAAAAGCAGTAGAACAAGAAAGCGAATACAAAATATCAACATTGGAAATTGCCAAACCATTTGAGGAAGATGGAGTCACACTTAGTCAGCAAGAGTGGTCTGGAATTATCTTTGCATTAAAAAATCATGATCTGAACGCTGAGATAATTGCTAAAGCCGCGACTTCTGAAGAGGCGATTGCCCATGGAATGACTATCTTTCGTTCGTTACTGAATGAACAAATTCCGGCATCAGCAATTAGAGCATACGGAGTTGAAGATTCTAATAGTAAGAGAGTCTCGGTGAGGTTGTATGAGATTCCATAAAGCTGTTTTAGTCCAGCAGTCTACTACGTCTAATGAACTTTGGTTGGTTACCTTTGGCGACCTTTTGACACTCCTTCTCTGCTTCTTCCTGGCGATCATTACTCTAAATGCTCAGAAGATTAAGGGGTTAACTAAAAGTCAGGATGAAATCTCGCGTGGCATTGGCCTTGCACAACCATTGGGTAGAGAAGAGCGCCTTTGGTTTGGGTTTAATGCTGGAGAGGTAACTCCAGATAGAATTAAGGATACCTTAAAAAGTAACCTTGAGCTTCACCCAAGACTCAAAAGCAAAGCGATTACAGATGTTTATATTGAAGTTTGTAATCGTAATGACGAAGCTCCAGTAGAGTGGAGATGGCACGAAGCACTTGCAGAGAGCATCTCTGTAAAGCGTCAGGTAATTGACGCGTTGGGATTAAAGCCAACAGTGTCAGTAGGAGTGAGAGTACTGGGACCACGTTGTGAAGGGATGTCGACACAACAGAGTGAGGTTGGAATTGGGGTCCGATTTAACAGTTTGTAAGGTTTGAGAGTAGGTATGGCTGAAGAAGAGAAAAAAGAGGGCGAGGGTGGCGAAGCAGCCGCAGCGCCTGCTGCTGCTCCAGCCAAAAATAAGAAGACGATCATCATTATCGCAGTTAGCGCGGTATTGGTACTCGCTATAGTAGGTGGCGTGGTCGCTTATATAATGGGTCGAGAAAAAGTTCTTTCGCCAGATGCTGCAAAGAATGCTGGCAAACCCACCGCCGGATTAATTGAAGAAGGAACAGATGAAGAAGAGATTCTAGCCGAAGGCGAAGAGTCGTTAGGGGCAATCTTTCCTCTTGAGACTTTGGTTGTAAATCTTACTGGAGGTGGGTTCATCCGAGTACAGCTACAAATTGAATTTAATAGTCGCACAGTTTCAAAACGTTTTCAGATTAAATTAGTCCCAATTCGCGATGCGATCATCCAACTTTTGTCAGCTAAAAGAAGAGTTGATTTGCTGAGTCGAGAAGGGAAGGAAGATCTAAAAATAGAGCTTATTACCATCATCAATGAGATGTTGGGCCGAGACGAGATTAAAAATATATACTTTACAACTTTTGTGATCCAGTAAAGGAAATATGGCTGAGCAAATCCTTTCACAAGATGAAATCAATTCGCTCCTAAGAGGATTATCTGAAGGAGACGTTGAAAAGGAAGACGTCGCTACCACTGAGCAACAAGCTGGAATTAAGAAATACGATCTAGCCAGCCAAGAACGTATTATTCGTGGCCGAATGCCGACCATGGAGTTAATCCATGACAGATTCAGTCGTCAATTTCGTACTCAATTAAGTAAGTTTCTAGGGAAAACAGTTTTCGTAAACGTTGGTGGTATCGAGATGGTTAAGTTCGGCCTCTTCATGAAGAAGTTGCCTTTACCATCCTCGCTCCATATTTACCGAATGCCTCCATTCTTGGGTTACGCCTTGATGGTGGTATCTTCTTCATTAGTGTTTAGTATCGTAGACAGTCTCTTTGGTGGTGCTGGTCAAGGAAAAGCACGTATCGATGGCCGGGAGTTTACCGCGATTGAAACTCGTCTGATCGGTAAAGTCGTTTTGATGGCCCTTGATACTTTGAAAGAAGCTTGGGCTCCAATTCATCCAATTGACTTCGTATATGTAAGATCTGAATTCAATCCACTCGCAGTGGCAATATGTCCACCTACTGATGTGGTTATTATTGTTACAATAGAAGTTGAGCTAGAATCAGAGAGCGCAACAGTTACCCTCTGCATACCGTATTCGACGATTGAACCTTTACGACAAAAATTAGTAACTGGTTTCCAGAGTACTCGACTCGAGATGGACAGCTCTTACAAAAATCGTATGCAGTCTAGTTTGTTTGAGACTAAAGCAGAGATTAGCGTTGAACTTGCCAAGGGTAAATTAACAGCAGAGCAAGTTCAAAACTTAAAAGTTGGGGATATTCTAACATTAGATACAAACCCAGCAGATGAATCCATCATCAAAGTGGAAGGTACTCCAAAATATTATGGATATGTAGGTTCTTATCGTGGGAATCGGGCTACGCGGGTAACGCGTCCAATTCCTGAAACAGATATGGTTAGGTTTTTTAGATCATAGGAGCTCGTATGGCTGAAGGCGAAAAGTCACCAGACGAAATTATGCAAGACTTAGAACAGTTGGCTTCTGCTGCTGGTGGGGTAACTGAGGCTACTGCCGGGGCAACGATTGATGCCTCGAAGAGTGGCCAAGGGTTAGGCTTCTTAGCAGACGTATCACTTCATGTGACAGTCGAAGTAGGTCGCACCAAGATGACTATTCAGGATCTACTACAACTAGGTCAGGGTTCAGTTATCGAGCTGACAAAACTTGCAGGTGAACCACTTGATATTTTTATCAATCACAAGCAGGTCGCTCGAGGAGAAGCAGTAATCGTTAACGAGAAGTTTGGCGTTCGATTGACTGATATTATTTCACCCGAAGATAGAATTGGATCGGTATCTAAGTAGTATATGAAAATCGTCGTAGTTCTCTTAATGCTCTTAGGATTCTGCTGTGTAAGTAATATTACAGTAGCAGAGGAACAAATTGCTTCGAAGCAAGAGACCACGACACAATCAAGTGGAGCTATGCGTGCCCAAGCGATTGCTGATCTGATGGGGAAGAATCGTTTAGAAAAAAATCAAGGCACAGAAGTAAAGGCTCCAGAAACAGATACCGGTTCCATGGCGCTTAAAATGATTCAGGGCTTAGGCATAGTTGCTGGTATGTTTCTAATAGGGGCACATTTTTATAAGAAATATGTCATAAAAAATGTTTCTAAACCTGCAAGAAGCATAAAAATACTAGAAAGAGCGTCATTAGGCGGGAAGAGTGCATTAATCCTTGCAGAGATTGAAGGACAAAGAGTTTTAGTTGGCATGGGAGCAGACACTGTGTCGTTAATGAAGGTTGAGTCCCAAGTAGTTAAACTTGAAGAGACTATAGTTGAAGGTTCTGAGGAGTTATGGTTCGAACTTCAAAAAGCATCTGCCTCCTCATAGCGCTTGTAGCTCTCCTTTGGGGGGTTGATGCGTTTGCTGAGCAGTCTGTGTTGCCTGATATCTCACTGAATATTGGGGGTTCTGAAGTTGCATCTAAGGGCACGATGTCGGCCTCTATTAAGATAATTCTTCTATTAACAGCGCTCTCTTTTGCACCTGCAATGATGTTGACCATGACATGTTTTACTCGAATTGCTGTGGTATTGGGAATGACGCGTACGGCACTTGGAACTCAGCAGATGCCACCAAACACTGTGATTACAGGGTTGTCACTATTTTTAACAATATCAATTCTAAATCCAGTATTCCAAAAAATGTACAATGATGGTGTTAAACCATACATGGAAGGTCAAATGGCTGAGGAAGAAGCTTTGACAAAAACATTTGCTCCGCTGAAGGAATTCTTAGTCAGACATTCTCGGGATCAAGATATAGGCTTATTCCTTGAGATTACAAAATCTGAAGTACCCACTGATATCCAAGATATTCCAATGATAGCGGCGATACCCGCATTTGTGCTTAGTGAACTCAACACGGCTTTTCAAATCGGTTTTCTAATTGCTTTGCCATTTCTTGTTTTAGACTTAGTTGTATCCTCAGTATTAACAGCAATGAGTATGATCACATTGCCTCCTGTTGTGATCTCATTACCTCTCAAACTTATGTTGTTTGTAATTGTTGATGGTTGGCATTTGATTATTGGATCGTTGGTTCAAACCTATCATGTCTCAGGCTGAACATGGAATTTGGAGAGTATATATACGTAGCTCAACAAGGAATCGAGACGGCAATGTGGGTCTCCGCTCCTGTGTTAATATTTGGCCTCGTTGCCGCGTTGTTTGTTAGTATACTTCAAGCAGCAACCCAAGTGAACGATGCTTCAGTCGCGTTCATCCCCAAAATTGGCGCGGTAGTTATCGCCCTACTAATCTTTGGCTCATTTATGGTGAGCCGAATCGCTGAATTTACCAAGTGGACTTTTGGTCGAATTCCCGGCGTGCTCCCATGAAATTTGATAATTTTGCCATGTATGTCCTGCAGAACTTAGATGTTCTATGGACATTTGTTCTTTTAATTTCCCGATATACCGGGCTCATGATTATGATGCCTGGGATCGGGATGGGTGCCGAAGGGCTAAAAGTTAGAGGTCCTGCGATAATTGTTTTTACAATGGCCTCGCTCCCTACAATGAGAACAGCTCCAATGCCTCCCGATTATATTGTCATGGCGGCATCAGCTGGTAGCGAGTTTATCTTTGGATATTTGATTGGATTAGTACCTCAAATAATTGTGATAGGGGTGCAAGCAGGAGCGCAGCTTGCAACAAATACTATGGGATTGAGTGGCAGCTCAATCTTCGATCCAACAACTGGAGCTTCTTCTACCGATCTTTCTAGAATTGAGGGCGGATTAGTCGTTTTAATGTTTTTGCTATTAGGAGGACACTATACAGTAATGCAGGCAGTTTCCGGATTATCAGGACAGTTCACTCCAGGATCCTTTAATTTTGATCTATTAACAGCTGATTTTGTCATTCAGAGAGTAGCCTCAGTTTTTAAAACAGGTGTGATGATATCTGCCCCAGTTATAGTGGCACTTCTTTTAACTCAATTCGTTATGGGAATTATTTCCCGAGCCGTCCCGACAGTTAATATCTTTGTAGTCAGTTTTCCATTAACTATTGGCATTGGTCTCATCCTTACAATTTTATCTCTTCCAGAAGTAATAAGATTTGCAGGGAACGAGCTTGCTTCAATCGATAATATGACCAGTGTGTTTGTAGAAAACATGACTGATTTTCAACCCTGAATTCTATCGTGACAGAACTTTGACAAGCGCCATTTGTTCGCCTTCTTTATCAAGACTTTTCAAATAAAACTACTGCAATATCGAGTAGTTAGATTAGCAACAGGCATAATATACAGGGCACGTACTTTGCTGAGATCTAGCTATTCAACTTGAATAGATTCATGAGTCATGGCCGAAGGATCAGCACCAGAAGAACGTACGGAAATGCCCACGGGGCGGAGGATAGGGCAACTCCGCAAACAGGGCTTTGTACCGTTGAGTCAAGAGGTAGTCATGGTTGTCACCATGATGTTTGGTTTTTTCATGATTCGATTTGCCTGGGAGTATATCTACCACGACATGATAAAAATCATGACGACTGCGTTTGGCATGATTGGTCAATCCGAACCGTTATCAATAAAAGATTTTCATAGTGGCTTTGTAGGAATTATCTGGATCCTCGCTCCCAAACTTTTATTGATGCTGCTTCTGATTTCTGTTGTCGCCACTTTAGCAGTAATGCTTCAAACAGATTGGAACATTAAAGAAGGATTCATAAAACTAGATTTTCCTAAACTCAATCCTATAGATGGAATTAAGAAACTATTCTCGATGCAAAACTGGGCAAATACTCTTAAAGCCATTGCAAAGTTATTGATTATATTACCGATAGGATATCATGCATTAAAAAAATTCGCCCCAGAAATGATAGGCTTAATTCATACCTCTGTTGATGCACTCATGACATATACTGGCGAAGCAATGGCGGACCTTTTTTGGCAGATCATGAAACTTTTAATTGTGATGGCCATTATCGATTATTTTTGGACTAAACATATTTGGCTAAAAAATGCCAAGATGACAAAAGATGAAGTCAAAGACGAAAAAAAATCAGTAGATGGTGACGAGCAGACAAAGAGAAAAATACAAGCAAAAGGACTACGAAGAATAGCCCAAAGAATCAGAAACAGTGTGCCACAAGCAGATGTAGTCATCACAAACCCAACTCACTATGCAATTGCTTTGAAGTATGACCGAGATTCAATGGATGCCCCGACAATCCTAGCGAAAGGGCAAGGATTTCTAGCATTAAAAATTAGAGAAATTGCAAAGGAATCTCGAGTGCCAATCGTAGAAAGAAAGCCACTCGCGCGTGCATTGTATTCATCAGGTGAGGTAGGCAAGCCGATTCCGTACGAACTTTTTAGGGCAGTAGCTGAAGTTATTGCATATGTGTACAAGCTCAAAAATCCTTGGGGCTACGCGCAAAATCAAGGAAGAACTTAAGGAATAACTCGTATGGCTCAAGCAACATTAGCAAGCAAAATGACAAAACCGGAATGGCAGCAAGCATTCATTCCGTTAGCCTTGATCGGAATTATAACGATCTTAGTTTTGCCAATTCCTACCGCGTTACTTGACGTACTTCTTGCTGCAAATATTACGATTTCACTCGTCATATTATTCGTCTCATTATTTCTTGCACGAGCATTAGATTTCTCCTCTTTCCCAGCATTACTACTTGTCACAACCCTATTTCGCTTAGCGATGAACGTAGCCACGACTCGTATCATTCTTATGAATGGTGACCAAGGTATGGCTGCCGCTGGTAGTGTGATTCAAGCATTCGGCCAATACGTAGTAGGTGGAAATTACGCAATCGGTATCGTTATCTTTATATTGATCAGCTTAGTTAACTTAAAGGTTATCACCAAGGGTTCCGGTCGTATTGCTGAGGTGGCCGCACGATTTACTTTGGACGCGATGCCCGGAAAACAGATGGCTATCGACTCAGATCTGAATACGGGTCTTATCGGTGAGGATGAAGCTAAACAGAAACGTAAAGACCTAGCACGTGAAGCGGAGTTCTACGGAGCTATGGATGGTGCCGCGAAATTCGTAGCTGGAGATGCTATGGCTGGTATCTTCATTACTGCGGTGAACATTATCGGTGGATTTTTCATCGGTATGATTCAGCACAACATGCATTGGATGACGGCTGCCCAAACTTACACCATCCTAACTATTGGTGACGGACTAGTAACACAAATTCCAGCGATCATCATCTCTACCGCATCTGGTTTAATTGTTGCTAGAGCCGCATCGGGTGAAGACCTAAGTACTGAAGTACTTGGACAATTGACAATCTCTTCTAAACCGCTTCTTTTAGCATCAGGAGTTTGTGCAGGGTTTGCAATTGTACCTGGAATGCCATTTATCCCCTTTATCGTGCTTTCCGGAATAATGGGATCACTTGGATACATCCGTCGTAATGCAGGACTTAAACCTGTGGATACAAAAGCCAAGGGGACAAAAGAGATCGGGAAAAATGAAAAGGCTGATGAGAAAGCTTCTCCAGGAAGTACAGAAGAGGTTACTAAACTTCTTGGATTAGATACTTTAGAATTAGAAGTCGGCTATGAGTTAGTTAACTTAGTAGATGGCCGAGGAGATTTAATAGATCGAATTAGATCTATTCGTAGACAATTTGCTACTGATTACGGATTTATCGTTCCACCAATTCATATCCGAGATAATGTAAGGCTTCCTTCCGCCACCTACAGAATACTTCTGCGTGGTACTGAAATCGGGCGTGGTGAACTGAAAACACGATACTTACTGGCCATGGATCCAGGCACTGTTTCCTCGCCAATTAAAGGTATTCCAACTAAAGAACCTGCTTTTGGACTCGATGCGCTGTGGATCCCTGACGGAGATAAAGAAAAGGCGCAATTTTCCGGATATACTGTCGTTGATCTCTCCACAGTTGTTACTACGCATATTACAGAACTTGTGCGAAGTCATGCACATGAACTACTTGGTCGTCAGGAAGTTCAACATCTACTTGATTCCTTGGCTAAGGAGAGTCCCAAAGTTGTTGAAGAATTGGTCCCAGGTCTTCTTACTGTTGGACAGGTGCAACAAGTCTTGGCTTCGTTACTTAGAGAGCAGATTAGCATCCGTGACCTTAGAAGTATTCTTGAAACGATGGCCGATTGGGCACCAAGTACAAAGAGTGTTGAGAGACTTACTGAATACGTACGTAGACGTCTTTCAAGATCTATTACGACTAAATACGCGAGTGCTGAGGGAGTGTTAACGTTGACTAATATAACCCCAACTTTGGAAAATATATTGGCTGAAAGTATTCAACAAACAGATGAAGGTTCTGTGCTATCGCTCGAACCAACTTTTGCACAGCAGTTGATTAATAAATTTAATCAAAGCGCTGAAAAATTTGTAGAGAGAGGTGCCACCCCATTGATCCTAGCATCTGCGCATATAAGACCGGCATTGGCTCGGTTTGTAGAAAGGTTTGTCCCTGGTTATGCAGTGATCTCACATCAGGAGATAGCCCCAAATACCAAGGTACAGTCAGTCGGGGTGGTAAGTTAAGTATAGTAAAAACAGTTAGTTAGACGGGATGAAATCCCAGATTAAATATATGAGACGAAAGGGAGTATGACGGAATCAAATAGTACTGAGACAAAGCGCGCACAAAGGTTGTTACCACAGGTTGAAAAGACGAGTAGTTCTATGCGTCACCGCAAGGATATGACGAGAGTCATAAGTTTCACCTCCGGCAAGGGCGGAGTTGGAAAAACTAATATCACCGTGAATATGGCGGTTGCACTGGCTCGCGCGGGAAGTAGCGTCTTGATCCTTGACGCTGATTTGGGATTAGCAAATGTAGATATTCTTCTTGGAGTCAAACCAACTTATACATTAGAAGATGTTTTGCGAGGGAATCGATCCATTGAAGAGATAATGGTTGATGGTCCTCAAGGTGTTAGTGTAATTCCCGCGGCAAGTGGAATTGAAACACTCTGTCTCCTTGAAAGCGCAGATAAAATCCGTTTGATGGATGCTCTCGAAAATATCTCCTTAAATTTTGACTACCTGCTTATTGATACAAGAGCAGGTATTAGCCCTGATGTAATGTATTTTAATACAGCATCTAGTGAGATAGTGGTTGTAATTAACAATGAGCCAACCTCCCTGACTGATGCTTACGCTTTGATCAAGGTACTTGCCACCACCTATGGTGAAAAATCATTCAATGTTATTTCGAATGACGTTCTAGATGCGCGTGATGGTGAGAAAGCATTCAACAGACTTCAATCTGTGGTCGATAGATTCTTACAGGTCAAACTGTCGTATTTGGGGCATGTTCCATCTGATGCTCATGTTGCAGAGGCAGTGCAGCAGCAGAAAGCATTACTTGAACTTTACCCAAGTAGCCGAGCCGGATTAGCAGTATCTGCGATTGCTCGAAAAGTAGATGAGAGTTTTCAAGAACAGAAGGTTAAAGGTGGTATGCAATTCTTTTTCCGTAAGCTTCTTGATCTTGAAACAACTTTAGATGTGGCTTGAGGTAAACTGTGGCTGGGAAAAAGACTCAAAAGAAAAAGTATCTGGGTCTTCATAAATTTTCCGCTTCAGTATCGTTGTTAGCATTCCTAGTAGTTATTATTTCTGGAATGCGAGCAAATGTAGGGATGGAGACTATTGCTTATCGTTCATTCATGGTCATGGTGACGATTGCGATAGTAACTCGAATATTAGTTAAGGCATGGGCCTCGTTTGAGGAGCTAGATCGTGGCTAAACCGAAACCGAAACAATCCGTAGCTGAGGCTTATCGCAGCGTTGATACATACGAGAAGGAAGAGTTAATTCGTTCCTATCTGCCGCTTGTAAAAAAAGTCGTGCATAGATTGGCCGGACGACTTCCAGCAGAAGTTGATATTAAGGAGATGATCAATTCAGGGATCATCGGCCTAGTAGATGCTCTTGAAAAATACGATCCCAAACATGAAACAAACTTTTCAACCTACGCACAGTTCAGAATTCGTGGAGCTATTCTAGATAGTTTTAGATCTCAAGATTGGGCACCGCGCTCATTGCGTCACAAATCTCACAAACTTGAACAAGCATACATGCGACTCGAGCAGAAACTTGGTCGGCCTGCTACTGAGGAAGAAGTCGCTGGTGAACTAAGTCTGCCTATGGAGGAGTTTCAACGGCTACTCGGAGAAGTTAGTGGTGTAGTGATGCTCAGCTTCGAAGAGCTCGGATTTGGGCATGGTGAAGATAGATTTCAAGCTGATGAATTAGTTCCCGCAGGTAATCCTGATCCCCTTTCAAGTATTTTGAGTGGAGAAAAGGTCAGTATCGTTGCTCGTGCTTTAGATAGACTTCCTGAAAAGGAAAGACTGGTTATCAGTTTATATTTCTATGAAGAGCTAAATCTAAAAGAGATCGGTGAAATCCTAGGTGTTACAGAATCTCGGGCATCTCAAATTAGATCTCGTGCGTTAATACGCCTAAAAAACTATCTAAAAAAAGTCGCCTAAAAAATGGACATAACGGTTGACCAAATTCCTGAGCCAAACATCGAGCCCGGGAAGGTCACTGCCTTAGTATTGTCAGATGATTATTCTACTCTTGGAGCTATACGAGAAGCACTTCGAGATTGCACTTCCGATTGTCAGGTAATAGCGACAGGCTCACTAACTGAATTTACAGAACAACTGCACAGTGAATCTATTGACCTGGTAGCTTTTGATTTATCTAAGCTGAGACCACAAGGTATAATACCTCTTTATGAAACTAAACTATTTCCTAACTCAGTAGGAATGATAGTCCTTGCCGATTCAATTGAACCTTCAGAATTTGATTTAATAACTAGAGCCGGGTGTGATCGTATAATTCTTAAATCATCAGGCTGGCTACATGAGATCAGAAGCGGAATTCGCCAGATTTTAAGGGTTCGCAAATTACAAGATGAAAATCAACGTTTGGTAGGTCTACTTGCCCAAGCTAATAGTGATCTTAGTAGACGGAATAATCGTTTAGATGAATATAGCTCAGTTGTTGCACATGACATACGCGGATTGGTTAGTAATGTAGTTATGAGGATTGACCTTGCTTTAGAGATAGCAAGTAAAACGATCTCAAAAGAGGTAAAGGAACAATTAGAGCGCGCTTCAAGTACAGGCCACCACGTTGTTGAAATTGTTAAATCTAGTTATGAGTTTGCAAAGTTAGGAAGCGAAAGTATTAAGCAAGACAAAACGGATCTTAACGATCTTTTGAAAGAAGTTATTTTGGATCTCGGTATAGATACAAATCAGTCGCTCAAACTATCCTTCGACAAGCTTCCGTATATGTTGTGCAGCCGGGGTTTAATGCGAAGAGTTTTCTTAAATTTGATCTCAAATGCTATCAGATACAATGATAAAGAGATGACAGAGATTAAGATATCTTCAAGGCCATCATCTGAATATCCAAACCGATTTGAGTTAATTATTGAGGATAATGGAGCAGGAATCTCCTCAGAGAGTAGAGAGAGAATATTTCAACCTTATTGGCGTGAACCTGAACAAAGGCAATCATCCCAAGGCCTTGGTTTAGGATTAGCAATTGTTCGCCGAATCATCGACCTGCATCAAGGTGAGGTCAGGGTAGAATCTGAGAAAGCTCAGTTCACCCGGTTTATCCTTTCCTTCCCAAATACCAGAACTTGCTCTTGAGGGCTGCCCCGCGCTCTGGTAATCGAGTTGTATCATGCGATTACTTTCTTTAGCACTGACTACTCTAATCTTGCTCGGTTGTGGGCGGGATCAGAATCTTGAGATCGAGCGGTATTCTGTCGAGAAGATTCCTAAACTTCATGTGATCGGATCTGGCCTTACCTATTTTAGCCCTGAAAGCAGTAAGAGAGGCGAGAAATTTTTTTACACCGTTAGCGATGGTGGGAATGCACCAAGTGTTTTAGAGCTAAGACTTAAAAGGAAGATCGCTGAGATTACCAGAACAATCCCAATTAAATTGGATACCAAGTTGGATCTTGAAGGGGTATCCGTATCCAATAATGGACTAGCTTGGCTAGCTAATGAGGAGGGACCCTCCTTAATAGAATTCGATCCAGTTGAAGCACGAGTGCTCCAAGTTCTCTCCCCGGGCAAGGGCTTGCCTACTATTCTTCGCTCAATTCAAGCCGGGCGTGGCTTTGAAGGCGTGGCAGTAGCGGGGAATACGGTATACGCAATTTTGCAAAGCATTCTAGATATTAATGGTAAAACAAAGCGTTCTGCTCAGTTCATTAGAATAATTGCGATAGATCCAGAATCAAACGTAACTCACACTTATGCATATCCATTAGGTGGATATCTGCCTGAGGAGAGATCTGAAGCTTCAATTTCAGATCTTGCATGGATTGCAGCAGATCGATTCTTAGTTATTGAATCTCTGCGAAATAATGATGGTGTAGTAGTTAAGAATACTATCCAAGAGATCAGGATTAGTGATGCTACAGATATAACAGAGATGCGTTATGAAAATTCTGAATTAGAATTCATTAGTGAACCGGAGATATTATTTGGTCGAAAGCTTTCTAATAAAGGTGGATTAATCAGATCTGTGGAAAAGAGAATGTTGCTGGATCTGACTCAACTGGGGATAGGTTCAGATTTGGTCGAGGGAATAACTGTACTCCCTGATCTTAAAACAGTTGTGATTTCCACTTATGGCGATACTAAGAAATCAGAGATTTGGTTCGTAAAACTTCCAGAATCATTAATAGTTGATTGGAATTCCAGAATAGGCTGGCTGATTGGAATTATACTTATGATTTCAGCAGTCTTTTGGGCATTATGGCCACAACAGGAAGCTAGAGCCGTTTATGTAAGTAGAGTACCTGAAGATGATTCCACAGTTATTAGTAATGATGAACCGAATATTAAAAAATAATAAATTATTTCTGGAACCTAACTTCCTTCTTAAGTGACGCAAGTAATTGCTCTAGACCGTTGAAAAATGAAGCGGGGATTGAAGGTCCTGAAGCTGTGTTATCAAGAGATGTTTCGATCCAAGTAAGATTTGACCCAGTAGACATCAAAGTTTCAAAATCTGTATACATCGACTGATCCGCTAAATAGTTTGGAAGAGTAGTTGCGTTGTAAGTTGCGCCATCAGGTGTTCCCGAGGGACGAGATGCATTCCAAACTGGAATATCTCCTGCAGGAATGTCTAATTGAGCAGAGATATAGCTATCATAGATACCCGCTGCCCAGGGATCGAGAGTCCCAGCTAATTTCATTGATGCTAATAGATCTACGAGCTCTTCGTAGTCACTAGGTTGGTGATCTAAGTACCAAGTAAAAATTTTACCATTTAATTCTCCAGCGCCATTCCCAGTAAATTGATCCACCTTAGTTGTTAAGTCAGACATCATGTCTGCATCTGAGGTTATTTCTGCGCCATTTGCATCAACCCCGCTTGGTCGACCATCTGTGACCATAATTAAGGCACATTCAGGATCTAATCCTGCGAAATGATCTTTGAATTCCTGACATCGTGAAATTGGAATCACGTTGTTTGTCCAAGTTCCACCCTGAAGAGGCACAAGATCCATTAGGTAATGAAAAATATTTCCGTATCCAGAAGCACCTTCGGCAACAGGAAACTCGATTTGTCCGCGGAATACTGGCATGCCGTGAGTAGTTCCAATGACATCTGTCCCATTGGCTGATGTCGCTGGAGTATCAGTAACAAGAGTATGTGTTTGAGGTATGGGAGGCGAAGCTGGCGGGTCCCATCCGCTACAAGATCCCGGAAGTCCTGTGTGCATATCGCAGCAGGTAGGAAAGTTGCCATTTGGTAAGCCAAGGCTGGCGCATTTAGGAACCTGTGAGATATCCGGATGGCAACGCGGTGTTCCGTTTATACAGACAACGCCGTCTGTTCCGTTAATCGCTCCTGAAGTTGGTGAAAAGCATCTTGGATTACCAACAGAACAGTTGGGCGAATTACCATAATATCCACCAACGTCATCTGATACTTGATAGACATCAGCGGCAGGGAAGGCCGAGCCACCTAATCCGTCACAATTATAATCTATCCCGGTGCATTGTTCATGGATTAGGCAAATTCTTTTAGCGATGGATCCTCCACCAGCAGGGAGCGTAACGCTTGCTGCATCATCTAACGGTATTCCAGTAGTACAATTATATTCCCATGGATACCGAATATAGAGTGGGATATCAGCATTAGCAGGATGCATCGCCCCGTAATCACTAAGTAACGGTGAAGGACGATCTGGCCAACCAAATTTATAATACAATTCGTCGGTAAGCTGATTTTTATAAGTGCCGTTAGTTAGTGTGCCTGGTTTATAAGTAAAAGAATCATTTGATACAGGATCGTCTACTAGTACAGGAATCGGTGGATCTAGTAGTTCGCTATATGTTGCTGGGTTTACAAGAGTAACACCGGCTGCATCTTTTAGTGTTCCATACCGCACTAGCTTTCTTGAAAATGTCATCTGTAAAAATATCTGTAGGATACGATCGGGAGCAAATGAGATTGGGTCTCTAAGGAGATCTTTGGGTGTATCATAAGTATAGTCTACGCGAACATCACCTATGATTTTACTTGAACCATCAAGTGTATAATTAGTGTATTGGTCTTCATCAAAAAGTGAAATTTCATAAACACCGTCATTCGTGAATGCAGGGAAGGTAGAACCCAAATTATTTGTTAAGGATGTCACGGTAGCATCAGGCACTACTCCACCAAAGATATGCACATCTGTATATTGAGATAATCGGCCAACTACTCCTGTAAGTAGGGCCGCAGTTTTCTTATAAGACATAAAAAGGTCAGAAGCTTTGTGACGTAATACCGATTCATGTGTTGGCACATTGGCACTATAAGTTGGACATTCCTTTTCATCTCCATCTACACAGAACGGATCAGCTGGAGTGGTAACTGTTGGCCAAAGTGTAGATTTTTCATTCCAAGGTAGAGCGATGCCTAGAGTAGGATCGAACGCAAAAGGCATAAGAGTCTGAATTGTATCAGTAGGGATTATTTCTGATCCTGAGACCTCTCCATTTGGGCCTACGCCACCAACTCCATCAGTAACCCCATATCCTTCCAATAATTGGTCAATATCTCCACCAGCAAGACTATGTGAGTAATCAAAAGCAAGATCGACATACAATGGAGCTTGCTGAGAACGAGC
>CAZYRE010000058.1:0-16463 GCA_964650155.1 uncultured Bdellovibrionales bacterium | reverse complement strand
TGATGCAGCCATGTTGGTTGCAGCATTTCTCTTCACTCCTCTGTCGATCAGTGGTCGTCGTGCGGTCAAACTCATCCAGCCAATCTTCGCCATAGGGCTTACGTTGAGCGGGACTCAGCTCTTCAACTCCCTCATCCTCTCGATGCTGACCAAGGAATCTTTGGTCAGCCGACTTGCTTTGGCTGGTGCGGTAGATTCCGCAGTGATGCTCTGTCTCGTGTCGGTGATCGTTATGGTGCTTTTCCAGGTCATCCACGGTGGTATTAGGATTGAAATCCTCCCTTCTATAAATATGGAACGGGTTGTAAAAGCTCTGCTTGTCGTCTTGGGATTGTTGGTGGCGTATCTCTGCTACAACACCTTCAATGTGGTGATGACGGCACGCGAGTACCTGAGTCAGGCTTCTGACGACAGCATGCTTGAATCGAGTTGGCAAGGGATTCTGGCCGTCTCAACAGGTCTTGGAATCGGGGTTGCTTGGGTCTATCTGAATAAGGTGGAGCCATGGTTTCTTACTTCGATCCACTCGGATAGAGCAGAGAAGTGGAGTTGAGATGTGAAGCTAAGTATCCGTCATCTGAGGATTACCGGCCAGTTCTCGAGAGTTTTCAAGGAGGGTCGCGCACCAGCGCTTCCCTGCCTTTATTTTTTTTCAGGATAAATATCTTGCCGGATGGTAGCTTCCAAACCTTCAATTATAGCCTCTGCGCTTTGGCCGTGAGTGATGATTGGTTTGTGAACAGTCATAGTGAGAGCTGTACCGAATGGGATGGGGAACATTTTGTATTTTAGTAACTCCCAGGATCTCGTAATTGATATGGGTACTATGATGGGATTTGGGATCGCCTTCATTAAAACCTTTAGACCAGAGGACTTGAACTTCTTCATTACTCCATCTTTGGCTCGGGTACCTTCAGGAAAGATACAGGTCGCTCCGCCCATAGCTGCAATTTTTGGAGCTTCAGTTTCAAGAGCTTTGATTGCTTGAGCTGGATTGCCTCTATCAATGAGTATTCCGGCACCATTTCTTAGCCTGATTGAGACAAATGGGAGACCTTTGCCTAACTCTCTTTTGGCGATAAATCGAGGGCGAAATTTATGAAAAATGACATTGATAAAAGGGATATCAATCATACTTTGATGATTGGATACGATAATAATATTGCCATTTAAATTCGTTATATTTTCAAGTCCCTGGGCTTTAAAAGAAGTTCCAGCAAATTTTAGGGAGAGCAGTATTAACTGACATATATGTCGAGAGACGAACCATTTTGCACTTTCGCCAAACGGAATGGCTAATAGAAAAAGAGCATGACCAATGAGTAATGTTAATCCAAATAAGGTCACAGCAATAATTGAGCAAGGCCAAGTAATTAAATTCTTCATGAAACTTTTCTTCGTCTGAATCTTATAAGGGAGGTCTCTAGGAGTTGGCACATCCTGGGAAAGAGATTCTTGTTTTTTGAGTGAGTTAGTATGCACTCAAGTTTAGTAGCAGTTTTATTTTGTTCATTCGAGTCTAAATTTGTCATATGAAGATGCCAGGCTGTATCTATCGCTCTGGCAAGAGCTATGGATTGAGCACCAATCCTGACATCGTTTCTTCCGTCGTATTCTATAGCCTCTGCGGCTAAGTGAATCTCTTCCTCAGTAAAACCTTGTGGAATCATGTCTCCCTCCAAAGCTAAGGAGAGAAGCGCAGATCTAAGTATTAAAGGATCTCTTACCAGTCCATCGCGCCAAAGGATCTCCAAAAGTCGAGCTGGCTTTGGATTAAATGAAGCACCTTCAATTCTTACCACAGGAAATTCTGATAGTTTTGTGGCAGAGGTAACTTTCGAAAATGCCGAGCTAAGGTCCAAGAGTACTGAGGTTGGTAGTTCCTTTGACAGCAGTGCTGTGACCTTCGGAGCTAATGTAGCTAGGTCAGAAGAAGCTAAGTTATGGGTTTGCTCTAAGTTTTTCATCTCTTGCGGATGCTATTTAGTTAGTAAACACTATCCACAGTCAATGCCTAGCTGTTTTGGGTTTCTGGTTTTGATACCAAGTCTGGAGGCAAAATATGCTTCCAACTCATTGAAGATACTGGCCGTTTGTGTAAATGGTTCTGATCCGTAGAATGCAGAAGCCGAACTCACATATAAAGTATTAATTGAAGGCATATGTTGAATCTTGTCCGCCTCATGTTGCTCGTCCTGTTTGTCACCCCAGGTATATTGTTTGCCGAAGAGGAAGACATAAAAGCAGAGGACATTAAGATTTTTACCCCAGTTTATCAGCCTGCATTTGGTCAGTTTGATCCCCCGTTAGGAGACTATGTTTATAAAGTTGCTTGGCAAGGCATCCCTGCTGCTACGGTAAAAGTAAGAGTTGAGCGGGATGGAGATGTCTATAAGGTAGTTACAAAGGCTAAGACCTACAGCGGAATCGACCTGTTCTATAGACTTAGATACCGAGCTGAAGGGATCATCTCTGCGATAGATTTAACTCCAATTAGAACTGAAATAGATCATAGAGAAAACTCTCGTCACAAGGTTACTAAGATTAATTTTCAACCTGATGGTGGCATACGTGCAGTGAGATACCGTCAAGGTGAGCAAACAGCGGATCTTTCCTTTAACCCTAACAATTTTACCTTAGATCCAATTTCGGCAGGATTCCTAGCTCGTGGAATTGAGTGGAAAGTAGGGGAGTCAAAGAAGTTCGATACTTTTAACGGTAAAAGTAGATATTTAATTACTCTTACTGCAAACGCTTTAACTACTGTAAATGTTCTTGGTAAGGATCGCCAAGCATGGGAGATTGTCCCCAAGGTTGAAAATCTTACAAGCCCAAGTGCAGACAAGAAATTACGAGAAGCCAAAATTTATCTCTCCACTGATAAATCAAGAGAGATCTTAAAAATAGTCAGCTCTGTTTTTATAGGTAGCGTATCTACGACGATGACTGGATTTTCACCAACTTTGGCACCTCCAGCTCCACTTACCGAGCTTGCCATGAAGTTCGTATCAGCCAAGAGAACAAGACAGACTCGCACCTTTTAATAATTGCCGTGCTTTTGCACAGTTGATCAAGAATACAGGTATAGTAGAATACCGCCTCAAAGCAGTGCTCCTTCATTCTTGCTTTGAGCCATCGGACGGTGGGTCCGAAATAGTTGAAGTAAATCGGATTTTTTATGGCAAGTAATGAGCTGGTCTTTTCTCTAGCTGCTTTTGCTGAAGGGGAGTTCTCTTCCGTTTGGAGCAACACCGATCTTAAATCTTCGCTTCTGGCATTCTCTATCAAATTAGAGGAGAAGCTTCAGATTAAAACAAATTATAAAACACTAGCTGCGACAGGAATTCTTGCTCTTGGTGTTGTCGGTGGCCTAATCAATAGAGATGTCACTGCTCGTAAGTCACAGAAGTTAGTTGATGGCAGTACATATGTTCTTATCGATTTAATTGCCCAACAGATTGCTTGTAAATCCCTGTTGGCGAGTCTGGTTGATGAGGGTGATCGCTCTAGTAAAACCAGATGGGAATCATTTTGCTTAAATCTGAAAGAGTTAATTCAGAGTGGAGTTAAAATTGAGTGCGTGAATGGAGAATTGGGTAAGTACGGGTTGTTCCTTACCTATGTAGTCAGCACGCTTTCGGAGTTAGAAGGATCTCTCAAGATAAGGCACGCCATAAGTGGTGAGATCGCCTCGATGGCTGCGTAAGCCCCTGGTATTTCAGGGTAATAAGCCTACAAGAGCTCCTTATCTAATTTTCATTTTTAGCCCTAAGCTATTGACCTATTTAGCTATTGTGGTACATTCCGCCGCTCAGATTAGTAAGCTTTTTAGGCAATGGCTCTGGCATATCGTGTGTCGGGATTATCGTTCGCCTCAGCAGCATTTCAATTTGATGAATTTTTAGGATTAAGAGGACGTCGTGAAAACTCGTTTCCAAACAAAGGAAGAGGCCAATAAGTCTCGTCGCTGGGTTCATGTAGATGCTACTGATAAGACCTTGGGGCGTTTAGCCTCTCAGGTTGCTCATCTTCTACGCGGTAAGCACAAACCAACATATACTCCACATGCTGATGGTGGCGATTTTGTTATCGTAACAAACGCAGGCAAGGTTCGTCTTACTGGCAATAAACTAAAAGACAAGATGTATACCTGGCACTCTGGCTATATGGGTGGCATTAAGCACAAAGCTGCTGAAGATATGCTCAAGGAACATCCTGAGCGTTTGATAAAGAAAGCTGTTGAAGGGATGATTCCTGCTGGCTCTCTTGGTCGTGCGATTTGCCAGAAATTAAAAATATACGTTGGTTCTGAGCATCCTCATAAAGCTCAGGTTCCTGAAGTTGCTCCAGTTAAATAATAGTTTATTTTAGAGAAAGTAGTCATGGCCAAGAATCCAAGCTTCACTTCTGTTGGTAAAAGAAAGAGTTCAATCGCTCGCGTAAGTCTTAAAGAAGGACGCGGCGTAATAATGGTCAATAATAAACCTCTGGAAGAGTACTTTGGCCGTAGCATTCTTCGTATGATTGTTTGCCAACCGATCGAGGTTGTTAGTGGCAAAGAGAAGTTTGATATAACCGTTTCCGTTAAGGGCGGTGGGGATTCTGGTCAAGCCGGGGCCATCCGCCATGGAGTTGCTAGAGCTATCGAGAAATATGATGCTACCCTTAGACCTCCTTTAAAGAAGGCTGGGTTGCTTACCCGTGATGCTCGTGAAGTTGAGCGTAAGAAATACGGTCACCACAAAGCACGCCGTAGCACGCAGTTCTCCAAGCGTTAAAGAAAACGAAGATTTCCGCCGATATCCTACATCAGATATGTGGGCGGTTTTCTTTTGTTTTCGGATATGCGGAATATTCTATTTTGCTTATTCACATTCTCAATCGTTTCTGGCGCGTATGCTGCACCAACGGTCGATATCAGCGCGGCCGCATCTCCAGATGGAAGTTCAGTTATAATTTCGTTTATGCAGGATGATTTAGCCTCAGTCGCAAGTTGTCACTACAACGTATTTGTTAGCCATCGTAAAAATGCGCTGAATGTTTTGCCCGGCAAGGGAATAAGTGTGGCTACATTTAAAAGAGATGTACCGTTAGAGCAGATTATTGCAAAGCCACTTAGATCTATTAGGAAAGCAAAATCAGGACCATTCAAAAAGAAGAACGTAACTTTCTATATTCGTACCTTAGTATCGTGTGAAGAAGGGGAGAACGGGTATAGCCAATTAATCAGCTTCTCTGTTCCAACAATGAAGTATGGCAAGATTAAGAGCGCACGTCGATTCGAAATCGATATGAAATACCACATGCAGTATTACCATCCATAAATGGTGACAGTTACTCTTTTTCTACGAAAAAGAGTAACTGTCACCATTTATGGAGCTTCGGCTCCCCAGTTGAGGATTAATCCAACGAAACCAAGAAGAAGGTTGGCTGCCCAGGCAGATGCGGTTGGATCAAGAAGTTCCGCGCGCCCAAGGGCGATCGCAAGGGAATGTACAAAGAAATAAGTAAATCCAATTATAACACCAGCAATAAAATGTAGAGCCATTCCGCCTTGTCTTGCACTCTTGAGGGCAAAGGGGAGGGCAACTAAAACGCAGATGAAATTAACAAAAGGAAATGAGAGCTTGGCTCTGAGATCCGCGATGTATGAATTTATAGGGATTCCATCTCTTTTTAGTTTGGCCATGTATCGACGAAAAGAGAAATACCCCATGCTTTCGGGATCTAATTCTAAGTCATAGAAGAACCTGGGTTCCTGTTCAATTGGCAATGGAAGTTTTTTAAATTTATCTCGGTTGAGGTCTCCAGACTTTGTGAAGTGTTGGTCACTAACTCCATGCATCATCCAGCCAAGATTCGGATCGATCCAAGTAGTCTTTTCGGAATCTAGCCGTCTGGTAACTCGGAATGAGTCATCAAGTTCAAGAGCTGTAAGATCGTGGAGTGTGTTTGTTCTTGAATCAAAAGCATCTGTAGTAAAAAAGGTATCTCCGCTTCGCCACCAAAAGTTGTCCTGACTGTAGCTTCCTCTTTGATCTTTTTTTCTAATATCGATGTTGTAGATCTCGTGAGATTTTCTGCTGCAATACGGAACAACAACCTCGCTAAATCCAAGGGCTATGAAGCTTAGGGCAATTCCTGCAAGGAGTAGGGGTTGAGCAAAGGTAAATAGTGGGATCCCCGCGGCTCTTACCGCAGTAACTTCAGAGTTTCTTGCTAATAATCCAACGGTCAGAAGAGTTGAGACTAGTGTAGAGACAGGGAGCATCAAGTGAAGGGTAACGGGTACTTTCAATAGGAAATAAAGAATCACGGCACCGATAGTTGTTTCTTCTCCGGCAATAATATCTATTCGGTCGAAGAAGTCGATGATTGTAAAAAGCAGTACTGAGGTCGTAAGGCATATCCCCAGGTTTCTTAAGAATTGTCGGAGTAGGTATTTCTGCAGTATCGTCATCATTACCGCTCCGGCCTGCTAAAGCGATTGCCGATACGTTCAGCCGTCGTACCAAGCAAATGAAGGATAGAATTCCACTTCTCTGATCCCATTTGACGTAGACTCAATACGGCAATGAAAGCTAAGACAATATTCGGTATCCAAAGACTTACTGATGCTGGCAATGCACCTTCTTTGGCTAGCCCCATGCCAACTGAGAGTAGTGCGTAGTAAACTACAAAGATAACCATCCCAATTAAAAAGCTCAGGGATTGTCCCCAATGGTTATGTGAGCGAGGTGGATGAATGCCCAGAGGCATTGCCAGTAAAGCCAAAACAATCGCAGCAAAAGGCATGGCCAATTTTCGTGCTAGCTCTATCTCGTAGACCTGCTTTTCTTCTTCTAGGAAACCCGAAGTTTTTCCGACCGCTTCATATTGGGCCACAGCTTCTTTAAGCTCGGGGATAAACATCTCTCTAGCTTTTTTCCCTTGTGAAGCGCGTTGATTGGCTAGTTCTTGCGGATCTAGACGGATGATATTCTCTTTAAAGGCAGTAATTGTGTATCCCCGATTAGGTTGTGATGAATGAATTCCGCCATCATACAACTCTAGATTCATCATTCTGCTTACTGGATCAGAGTATAGTTTGCCAGATGCTGCTGTGATTATCATTCTGTGAGAGGGATCTCTTCTATCATCGATCAGAACATGCTCTAGGGTTCCAGTCTCCTTATCAATTTTTTCTGTATACATAGTAAGAGTTCCGAGAGCATTGAACACTCCCTCGGTGAGATTTGATGTTGTCGAAAGGCTGGCCATTTTAAAAAGTGAATTGGCCAAAGAAGAGTTGCCAAGTGGACGAAGGTAGACGGAGGTAAGGAAACTTAAGATTGTTACCCCGATTCCTAGTACGGCCACGGGACGAATCAAACTTAATAGATTTACACCGCTTGCTCGCATGACCACGATTTCTGAATCAAGTGAGAGCCTAGTAAAAGCCAGCATGGTGCCAAGAAGTGCTGACATCGGTAAAGCAATTTCAAGGAATGAAGGGATGATTGAAACAAAGACAACGATGATGTCTACAGGATTGACACCTTTGTTCACCACGAGTGAAGTCAGTTTTACGATCCTTGCAGTGACAAGTATTCCTAAGAATACACTGAGACAAAGAGCCGTCAGTCGGGTGATCTCAAGAAGGATGTATTTATTAAGAATCTTCACAGTTTGCTGCTATCAGATGGGGATTCTAGACTACCTTCTCCCGCACGAAAAGCTAATGATGCAGCAAAACATCAGCACATCAAATACTTTTTAATAGTTTTGAGGGTTACGATAGACTTGGATTAAACCAAGCCACTCATGAACTTCTTAGCGCGTGCTTCTTCTTTTCTAGCGCGTTTAACAGACTCTTTGCTCTTGCGCTTCTTCTTCTCGCTTGGCTTTTCATAGTACTTACGCATTTTAAGCTCTTTGAAGAGGCCTTCACGGATAAGTTTACGCTTTAGAACGCGCATCGCCTTTTCAACATTATGATCAACCGTAATGTCATGGAGGATACGTTGCTTTTCGCTGACTGCATCAGGATTATTTCGGATAAGTCCATCATTAGAACCAACAGCAGCAGTTGACTTAGCTCTAGCTACGCCACGACCACGACCTTCTTGTTCCGAAATTTCTCTTGTTCCTGTTTCAGAGGAACCAACACTCTCAGTATTCACAGCCTTTTTACTCTCCAAGACGATTACTTTCCAAAAGAATTATTATACCAGAACTAGCCCCACCTTTGTGACATCCCGCGACAAATAATCGGGGGCAAATACTAAGTATGCGGAGTTCAGAGGGGTGTATTATCCTGATTTTATTAGAAAAGTAAATAGATCCAGCCTATCAAAGAAAAATCAAAATATTTTATCTTTACGGTACCTGGTACCTGCAGACTGCTAGCTAAGTCATTGATAACAATGGATATGTTATGTTGAGAGATTTATCACGGCTATTTCTGGGGGGCAGTTTAAGCGAAGAGGTATTTCCACCATTCCTATCCCAGTAGTTACAAAAGCTACTTTGCGACCTTCGTTAAGGGTAACTAAACCTTCCATAAATCTATGATCGTAGATGTTTTTAATTACAGCTCCCACAAGAGGTAATTTAATTTGCCCGCCGTGTGTGTGGCCACAAAGTGCCAAGCGGAATTTCGGAACTGAATTGTTAATTTTCTCAGAAATGAAATCTGGATTATGTGAGAGAAGAATTTTAAATTCACTAGAGAGATCTGTATTCCAGGTGGCAGGTATCTTAGGCGTTCCGGTCCAGTAATCATCTACGCCAAGAAGTCTTATCTTAGAGCTACCTCTTTTGATCGTAACTTCCTGATTGATTAAAATTGGCGCACTTTTATTTAGCGCAAATATTCCTGCTACCCCAGGTCCAATATCCCACTGATCATGGTTTCCAAGGATTCCATAAGTTCCCAAAGGCGCACTGAGTTCTGAAAGTATGATTGCACAGTCAGAAATTACTTGGTGGAGAAATGCTGCACCAGTTAGCCCATCATATTCATCAGTATAAAATTGGGAGATTAAATGTGCGAGGAAAGATCTTTCCTGCCATAAATAATCACCCCCTAGTATTATTAGATCAGGTTTTAGTTCATTTACTTGTTTGACTATGCTTCGTAAGTATTCACTCGATAAATAATGACCTAAATGAATATCTGCAATTAAAGCGATTCTAAGACCGGAGAGATCCTTAGGTAAATCTTCAAATGGAATACTGACATTTTTAACTATCGGAGTCTGAAGCCCATTACTAACAAACATCGCTCCTGATGCTAACGCACCGATGCCTAGACTTCCGAAAAGGAAAGCTCTCCTCGAGAGTAGAGGGTATTTACTATTAGGCATGGTTAATTAATCTTGAGGTTTCTTCCCGTCTTTTTCGGTGGTATTCCTTGGCGCGGTAACTCCTTACGGCTTGTGACCAGCCTCCTTGTTTAATCCACAAATCTAAATTTCTAATTCCTGGATGTCTAGATTCAAGAGATCTAAATTGCGGACCATGCCACATCCTTTTACTTCCAGCTCTTGCCACCTTATCTCCAAGAACGGCATGGCACATCTCATGGTAAAGCAGAGGGGCCATATATTCAGCGCACTGCGGAAGTGACATCTCTCTAGCTACAGAAATTCTTCTAGCGCGCACATTACATGAAGCAAGAGTTCTTTTTTGACGGCGACGACTCCAGCCGACTTTGTAAGTCAGTAAGTCTTCTCGATCTGGAAAATATGCTTTGATCAGATTGCTCCAGGTTGTAACTAAGTTATCTGTGCTAAGAGAGAACTCTGATGATTGTTGAGGTCTTCTTTTAACCTGCTTAGATTTTCTTCTAGGTTTGGGGGCAATATTGCTGATACGCGCCTCATGTATGCGCCAAAGGGTTAATTGTTCTTTTACTAATCTCCTGAAACTCTTTAGGAAATTCATATGGTTAGATCTAATCTCAACTGAAACTTTTCGCCATAACTTTGCATCATATTGTTACCCGTACTTTATAACGAGGTTTTTTATGCTCGTAGAGACACGAAAAGCACTAACTGCGATATCTGACGCTATTGAAGTAACAAAGATGCTTGAAGAGCTGATGACTCCTGGAAGAGAGTCTCAGCTTACAACCGTTTTACCAGGTTTGCGTATTACCTTACGTGATGCGCGTGAACGAATAAGTCAGGCACACTCAACAATCACTTCTGACATAGTAGCTGCCGCTAGAGAGAAAATTGCAGAGATGAAGCAAAATCGACTTTCCACGCAGGTTCAGAAGGTATCCCCAGCTGCTCCTGAGGCTGCTTCTAAATTAAACGCAGGTGTTGAAAAGATTATAGAGCCTTAAAATATATCTATTTCTTTGGCGAGAGAAACCCAAAGAAGTTTGTTAGCCAATCTTCTTTGTTCTCATCCTTTTCTTTTAGGACGGTAGTTATAATCTTTTCCATTTCTCCAGCATCAAGCCAGATCCCGCCACTTTTCTTGCAGCGATCAATCACA
The DNA here is from genome assembly GCA_964650155.1 of uncultured Bdellovibrionales bacterium. Taxonomy (GTDB): domain Bacteria; phylum Bdellovibrionota_C; class UBA2361; order UBA2361; family J135; genus JAWXBT01. The sequence continues at coordinate 5,975 of CAZYRE010000058.1, read as the reverse complement.
ACGCCTTTATAGGCAACCTCTTCCATGGGCTCCCCAGTAATCGGACTTTTTCTTGAGGATCCTGCGCGAGCAGCCTTAATCTTTTCTAGAGCTTCCTTGTTCTGCTGCTCGAAATACATATCTTCTTTAGCTTTACGCATGTCATTCCAAGAGTCGCTCATGTGATATCCTATAGGTAAAAATCAACCAGATTTCTTATAAACAACCTATGCTTTGAGGGCAACATTCCCGTTACGTTGACAGTAGCCTCGTATATCACTAGAATCCCCAAACTTTATTGGTCATGGGCTCTTTCGCCCCTGATTTTCACTTTGCGGGCGTAGCTCAGCTGGCTAGAGCGCTTCCTTGCCAAGGAAGAGGTCGAGAGTTCGAATCTCTTCGCCCGCTCCATATCTTCTAATGTGACAATCTATCCTAAGCCCTGTTATAATTGCCACCTGTTACTGTGCGTAGGGATCATAGAAATTAGTCTTTAATATTATCGGGAGCGGTTGTCGATGCGGTACCAACAAATATCTAGATGGAGCACGGTAGGCATTTTTTTGCTGCAAATTGCAACCTATGTTTCAGCAGATGTTGCCATAGCTCAACCCAATGAAGTTCCGCCGAAGATACAGCAAGCGTTGACTGCAGCTACTAACTTTCTGGCAACTCATCCGGATCGTCGCAAAGAGTTGTTGCCTCCTAATTTTAAACCTGAAGATGTTAGCTCTGAGATTACCCGGATATATAGGGACAGCGAAAACAATATTAAGCAGACCCGGCTTAATACGATTAAGAATTCTTTAATTGATTTTGGTCTTACCCTTAATGCATCAAAAGACAAGAAAAGTTTACTCGCACTTTACAAGTTGACTTATAAAGCTCTGCCAAAAAAATTTAGGAAAGAAGCAAATCCGTATAGCCAAGTTAAGAAGTTGCCCCTACCAAAAATAAAAAAACAAACACGAAATCTTTTACGTTACATAGATAGGAACATATCAGAGATACTACAAGTATTGCCTGGCGTTGTCTTTAGTCCGCTTGGTAGTAATCCAATTGGCGAATGTAGCCAAGAACTTGGATTTGAAACTTCCGGTTCTGATTCTGAAGTTAGTGCCCGCTGTGAGGTAGGAGATTACGATCAGAACGGATTATTTCTTAATATCGATTTCCCACTAAAAGACAATATTACCTGTATTAAAGATCAGGGCAGAAGGGGAACTTGTGTTGCTCATGCAATAGCAGCTCATATTGAAACTTTGCGACTGCGAGATGACGGAATAGCAAAAAATTTATCTGAACAACATATTTATTACACTGGTGAAGTCGTTACTGAGAGTTCTTACTCTTTAGTTGATATGCAGACTTACGGGTTGTGTGGAGGCTGCGTACTGGATGATTTAACTTTTCTGAACTTGCCGATATATTACGAGAGGGACTGGAACTATAATCGCTCCAGCTTAATCGATCCTCAATCGTTTGATATCCAGACTGCCTCTTTCGGATACGATGATTCCTGCAGTGCCAACTACTCTGGAGAGAATTGTGACGACTATACTTGGCAGACCGGTGCGACTTTCCCTCTTCTGGGTATTCCAACCCCACAAGCTGCTCCGGTTGGTCCTTCCTCGGCAGAACGGATCAGAGACCACGGTTTCATCTTAGCTGATGGTGTGAGTGGCATCTTTACCTACACAGCTCTTTCAACGGCGATAGTTCTATTGTCAGGAGATATCCCAGTGTATCTAAGCTTCATAGCAACAGATGCTCTGATGAACTCTACAAATGGTTACGTAGTATACGATCCCTCAGATAATGCTAGAGGTGGCCATGCTGTTCAGATGATCGGCTTTGTGCCAAATAGTGCGGTTCCACAAGGTGCTCCACAAGCTACTGAAGAGGGATTCTTTATCGTGAAAAATTCGTGGGGTATTGGTTCTGGAGATTGCGGATTCTATTATCTTGATTACGGATATGTCAGAAGATATCTAACTAACATCTCTATCTTTGAGCTTCGTTAAAAATTCGGATGGCTCAGCTTAGTTTCTCGAGTCCCTTTTGGTGTCCAATGCTCAATAGCATTTCCAAATAGTAACTCAAACTTACGAGTTCTGTCGCCGCCTGTTCCTAACTATTTTCTGGAAAAAAATGGGAGGGCTTTGGGGGTACGCGGTTAAGCAGATGGTGGGTAAAGCCCTCCCAGCGGTCGATTTTGGGTTTGGTGAATAGTGGGACACTTTTAACGGCACCCCACACATTCGCCTCACAATTTTGTTATGAGGCACCCACACAATGTGTAGCATATAAATGTAAAAATATTCCATTGTTTTTAAAGAAATATATTATGCTGTGTTTTCAGGCAGTTACCTTATCGGGATGTATCTAATGATAGGGTCGAGGCAGTCTCTGCATCGTGATACAACGATTAAATCATGCCGCGCGAGTTTTTACATTGGTCCATCCTTGAATCTGTCAAAGAGTCTCATACCGGAGCAGATAGAAATCTATACGATCGATTATGGCCGTACGCTTACTGGGGCGCGCTATTTCAAGATGCTGGATATTTTCTAACCGGTGCTGATGCAAGAGATGGGGAGGTGGTAGCCGATGCCCTGCACGGAACTAAAGGTTAGGACTCTTTTTCTGTGATGAGGAACTTGGGGCAGGGTATACCATCATTAAATGCCTCCTCTAGAGAGGCAGCAGCGGTATTTTTATGGGGGGCAATGTCTCATGCCCATGTGGATATGATTTTTCATCCATGGGTAGTCTATGTGACAGGTAATTATTACGATTCTAATTTAGTCCGACAGAATAAAGCCAGAACAGCTCACCGCCTCCTTGAAACTAGACTTGATTGGTGGGTAATGGAGAACGCGCATCGGCCTAAAGTCATACTTCTAAGTGAGGTTTATAAAGCTTCAAAAAATGATTGGGATTCATTGCTGGGGTGGATTTCTAGCGCTACGAAGCGAGACCCAAAGTGGTGGCAAAACGCTTTTAATCAGCACTCTAAGATTCAATCCCTTTTCCATTCAGATATTTGGGGGAGGGTGGTAAGGCTTATTTCGAGTTTGGCACCTAGTCGGTTTGGTTCTCGAGACGCGCTTTTTGCCTATAAAAGAAGAGCCGCTTTGCCGTATTTTGGAGGTGATTATATTTACCGGCACCCACTTAGTGGTGATAACTGTAACACTAATTTTAGGAACCTTTATCAGATGTCCTCTAGGCGCACCCAGCAATCATGGAGTCAGATCTCCCAGTCACTTAATTCAGGAAATTGGGATGAATTCCTGAGAGGGCAGGTAGGAGCTTCCCTTGACCTCGGATTGCCAAATGTTAGCTCATCCGAGGCCAAGTACTTTTCTGAAGTTTCCTTTGAAGCTCTAATTGGGGATCGAAGTTAAAATGGTTTTGAGCAGATATACACATCCATAGCCATCATCGTTTTATGGACGCCATTACTAACTGGATTCATAGTTACTCTGATTCCATCTACTCTTGATCCATCACTAGAAGGAATTAGATACGCTTCAGTAACATATGCATCTTCTGCTTTGTTGTAGTTTATGACTGTTTGCCCATCGACGTCTTTTGTTCTGTAAACAGAAGCAGCGTAGGTAACGATATAGTCTCTGTCAGCATCAGGAACGTAGTATTCAATACTTGGAGAATCATTCTCTCCAAAGATATCTGAAACTATTGTTGTAAGAACGCAATGATCTGATAGGGCCGCACCAGATTCTCCTTGTGGCCCTTGTTCTCCCGCGGGTCCTTGTGGTCCAGCTGGTCCGGTATCTCCTTTGGGGCCTTGTTGTCCAGTTGTTGAGGTAGTTTGTAGCTTGGTTAAGGCTGAAGCAAGTGCCGCATACTTGGATTCAAGGGAGGCTAGTTTAGCTTGAAGTAGAGCTAATTGGGCTTTATTTTTCTTGCCGGCAGCGGTCTTTTGCTCAGCAGAGTAGGCAGGCTGAGTTACTACTAAAGTTAAACAATATATAGCTATGCAGATTAATTTGTTCTTATTCATTTATCCTCGTTAAATTAGTAAATTCTGTTGCCTCGGTGTTATTTCGAAGTCGTATTGGCTTGTAGCATTTAATGTATAATTAATCCATTAGCTGCCAGATCGTTGGTCATGCTTTCCAAGGTCTCTGGCTCTTGTGGTGGTAGGAGCTAAAATTCGCTCGTATTTGAGTCGTCCAGTAGGTATTCTGGTGGGATCTTTAACGTAGGCTGGGCCCTCGATATACGTGGTATGAATAGTAAGCGAATAAAGCTGATTTCTAAGTAGGTAAGCCAGTGCCGGACAGAGAACTAATATGGAAAGTATGGCCCCAAGGCTTAATTTGTCCACCAGGTTCCTCCCAATAATTTGGAAGTGATGTAGGCGATATTAAATACCCAGGCTAGGGCGCCTAAAAACAGTATAGATTTATATAAAAGACTGCTTGATAACTTAAGCCAAAATTCCTTAGTGCTGATTCTACGCTCTCGCGGCTTGCCCAAGTTGATTGTGGCATCAAGTAGTGATTGGGATATGACAGTTGCAGAATACATAAATAATCCTTTAAGCCTCTGTATTTGTTATGTGCAGAGAAGTTCTGAAGTAGCATAATAATGTAAAAATATTACATTACAGATTGAGCAGAATTAGACACTTCTTCCACGATTCAATAGGTTATGCATGAGAGATGATAGCTATTATTTGCCTAGCTTTGGGCCAGTTGGTTGTGTGTCAGGAGTTGGTAACGTTTCTGAAGCCGGTTCTTCTGTCACTTGGGTGGCAATATCAGAGGAGGTAGATTCGGTATCTATTGATACTTCCTCTTGTGGCGTAGTTGGTATTTCAACATTTAGGTCAGGGGTTGGAGCAAGGTCTACTGGGATTTCAGCCTTGATCTCATCCTTCTCAATTTCAGCTTTAGGAGCTTCTGTAACTTGAGTTGTTGGGGCGTCCTCTTCTCTTTGACGAGAGCTTTCCTTAATTTTTAAATCATAACTCAGTTCGCTATCGGAGGCTTGAACAGCCGTAACGGTTGCCTCAGAATTATCCACGTTGATTCTAAATGAGAGTTCAGCCTGACGAATATCACCAGTAAGATTTACTCTTCCTGAGGCAATTTCAACGCCATCGTAGGAAACTTTTAGAAAGAAGTGTTTTGTTGATATTTCAGCGGTAAATTGACCATCTGCAACTTTACTAAGATTTATCTGTTGACCCGCAGAGGTAATGACAAAAGTAACTGGAGATTCTAGAGTCGAGCCAGTCGTTGGTAATATAACATTTCCTACTGTTACACCGCTTCCAGCATTAAGAGTCACATCTGCATTGAGGGCTAGAATGGTAGGAGCAGTTTCTTCGTCATCTCGATTTTGATTGTTTTTATTAGGTTTGGATTCGCCACCTGTGACAATCTTATCTGTATTGTTTGCTCCATCATGGTTATTTGATTCATTGATCGGATCAACTTCAGCTAGAGCTTCTTCGCCACTTTCAATCTCAAGTCTGCCATCCTCCGTAATCTTAAAAAGATACAGGGCTTGTGGAGTTAATTCTTGAGTTGATTCTGTGAATGTTCCAGCAGGTGTATTGACTGTAAATGTTTCCCCATCTTTGTAAGCATCTATAACAAAGGCGCCACTAACATCAGATGTTGCAGAGTCCCCAGTTGTTAGAGCTAGGACAGATGCTTGAGGGATTGGATTTCCAGATGAATCAGTAACTGCTCCTCGGATCTCCACGGAGCCAGTACCCTCGCTACCACCACCGCATCCGGTAAGTGCGAAGATAAGGAGAGCTGATAAAATAGTGGAAAGTAATTTGCCCACCATAACGAACACCCATTAACCCTAAGTCCATGTATTTGCCAAAATCTTCAATGAAATCAACCTATGGCAAATAGACGGAGTAACCCGTTGTAACACATATCCGAATTAAAGCCCGTAGTGCTTCATACGAATATTTATTAAATGGAATTCCACACCATTTTTTA
>CAZYRE010000057.1:12753-16479 GCA_964650155.1 uncultured Bdellovibrionales bacterium | reverse complement strand
TAACTTCTTCGAATTTCCCAACCGGAGCTACCAGAGCCAGAAGGCTCGGTATCATCTAGGGTCAGAATATTTGTGCCGCCTCGCCGAGTGGATTCTTCAAGCTCAGCGCCATCTTCGGCAAGTTTAATCTTAAGACGAAGATTATTTGCACTATCTGCATTCTTAAGAGCTTCTTCAATTGAGATAAATTTTGCTTGATAAAGTCCGAGTAATGATTGATCGAAGGTCTGCATGCCTAATGTCTGGCTAGTTTCCATAACATTTTTAAGCTCTGCAATCTCGCCTTTGTATATAAGGTCTTTGATACGAGGACTCCCAAGCATAATTTCTACGGCTGGTACGCGTCCCTCAACATCACATCTTCTAACTAAGCGCTGACTAATAACTGCCGCTAGATTTAAACTTAATTGAAGATAGATCTGCTTATGTCTCTGTGCCGGAAAGAAGTTCATAATTCTTTCCATAGCCTGGTTAGCATTATTACTATGAATTGTAGCTAAACAAAGGTGACCAGTCTCGGCAAAAGTTATCGCTGCATCCATCGTTTCTAAATCACGAATCTCACCAATAACGACTACGTCAGGAGCCTGCCTTAAAGCATTTTTAAGTGCGGAATTATAATCGTTTGTATCAAGCCCAATCTCTCGTTGGGTAACAATTGATTTCTTATGTTCATGTACAAATTCAATAGGATCTTCAACAGTGACGATGTGACCAGCTTCACAGGAGTTTCTAAAATCAATCATCGAAGCGAGCGAAGTGGACTTACCACAACCAGTTGCTCCAACCATTAGAACTAAGCCACGCTTAAGCAGCGCAACCTCTTTTAAAATTGTGGGAAGATTCAATTCTTCAATCGCAGGAATTTTTGATTTAATCTGACGAATTACTAAGGCAACAGATCCGCGTTGCTGCATAATGTTAATTCGAAATCGACCGAGTGCGCTATCATAAATAGCTAAGTTCTGTTCGTGATTTTTCTTAAACTCAGATAACTGATCCTCGCTCATCATGGCTGCAGCTATCCGTTCGGTATCAAGATTTTCTAATTTATGATCACCAACTGGATTAACTAATCCATTGATTCGATACATTGGTTCGCTGCCTACAGTGAGGTAAATATCAGAAGCATCAGTCTCAAGCATTATTTGAAGGAGAGAGCGAACTTCGTTAGAAACCTCCATATATCCCCCGTGCCATTACATCCTTAGAGCAGAGCCTGGCTTATAATCACTGCCATCAACCCCAAGTGCATCAAAAAGAGTCTTGTCATTAGCAACTTCCCTAGCTACTTCCGGAGAAATTACATTTCGTCCGACTAAATCCTGCAGATGCATATCAAGAGTCTGCATACCGAAAGATTGTCCAGTTTGCATTACACTCGGCAGCTGGTGGATCTTTCCTTCTCGAATAAGACTTCTTACAGCTGGTGTTCCAACCAGTATTTCGACTGCGGCTGCACGGCCGCCAGCAGGACGACGACACAAGGTTTGGGCCACAACAGCCTGAAGAGACTCGGCCAGCATCACTCGGATCTGTTCCTGCTGATTTGCAGGAAAAACGTCAATAATACGGTCAACGGTTTTGGGAGCACTTGAAGTATGAAGAGTACCAAAAACAAGGTGGCCGGTTTCTGCAGCGGTCAACGCTAACTGAATAGTTTCAAGATCTCTCATTTCGCCGACAAGAATGATATCTGGGTCTTCACGGAGTGCGGCGCGCAAAGCATTCGAAAAACTATGCGTATTAGGGCCGAGCTCACGCTGATTGATGAGAGAGCGCTTCGATTGATGCACGAACTCAATCGGATCTTCAATCGTTAAAATATGACATTCTTCTCGCTCATTAATGTAATTAATCATTCCAGCGAGCGTTGTAGATTTACCAGAGCCTGTAGGTCCGGTTACAACAACTAGGCCCTTAGTTTGCTGAGTAATCTTGGCCAAGATAGGTGGCATCCCGAGATCTTCAAGTGTCATAATTCTAGAAGGAATCAATCGGAACACTGCTCCTAAACCACGTCGATGCCTAAAAACGTTCACGCGGAAACGAGCCTTTTCTCCAAGATCGATGGAGAAGTCTACTTCGTTATGCTCTTCAAAAGATTTTCGCTGCGCATCTCCCATGATGTCATAGATCATCACCTGTGTTTCTTCAGGAGAGAGGACGGGAAGTTTTACTCGTTTGATGTTACCATCAACCCTCACCATAGGTTGCTCACCGGCACTGATGTGAAGGTCAGAGGCCTCTTGGTTATATGCGAATGTTAGAAGTTCTGAGATATCCATAGTATTATGGGGACAGCTCCCCTATTTCTATAAAGACACACTAGGGGCCAAACCCCTCTATTATTGGCACTGCATCTATAAATCGTCTGTAACACTAGAAAAGTTGAGTAATTGGGTGTCTAATTTGTTGATAAATGTAGGGAATTTAGCCAAAGTTTGGCTTCTTTTAGTAACTTATGAACGGCCAGGGCAGTATTAACGAATTTTCCGCCTATACAGGACTCTCTGGGTCGGCACGCTCCTGGTTGATAGCTAAACTTGCCACAGATAAACCCAACACCCTAATTCTCTGCCCAGATGGAGTTACTGCTGAAAAGTTAAATAGAGATCTCTCCTTCTTTTTGGGGTCAACAGCTAACATCCTACATTTCCCAGCTCTTGATACCCTTCCATTCGATGCAGTTTCTCCTCAGACAGATATTCTCGCTGCTAGGATCAGATGCTTAGAAAAACTCTCTCGCGGCATTCCTGCTTTAGTCATTACTTCTGCTCCAGCAGTAATGCAAAAAGTTATCGGGATAGAGATCCTTCGTGAGATCTCATTTACCGTAAACATCGGCGATAAAACCTCTCGCGATGAATTAAGATTTAAACTCCTTGCTGGTGGATACAGGGTAGTTTCTCTAGTTGAAGAGGTCGGCGAAATTGCTGTTAGAGGTAATGTAATTGATATTTTTACCCCCTCAAACCCACAACCAATTCGTGTAGAGTTTGGGGCATCAGAAATTGCAGGCCTTAGATTTTTTGATCCAGAAAATCAACGCTCCGATGGAAAGCTAGAAAGCGTTCAGATTCTTCCGATAAAAGAATTTTGTGGTGTAATAGTTGGCGATGACAAAGAAGAAAGGATAAAAAATGTAATTTCTACAGTCAGAAAACGCGCTCTTCAACTTGAGGTTCCACCAAGAGAGGTAGAAGTTTGGATAGAATCCTTTAAAACACAAACTTCATTCCCAGGCATTGAGCAGTTTGCTGCATTTGCTTACAACGGTTTAAAAAATATTTTTGATTATCTCTCCCCGAACACTCACCTTATCCTGACGGAGGAAGGTGGTTTTTTAAAAGAACTCGATAACGTTTCAAGTATTATTTCTGAACGGGAAGGTCGCATAATAGAGGAACACCGCTTGATCCCTCAGAGAAGTGACCTCTTTCTTGAATCAGCCGAGGTTATTTCAATTCTTAAGCGGTACAAAACTACTCACGTTGACCAGGTCCGTCCGGTAACCTCCCTTGATTCCTCTCATCAAACTGTCCATGCCCTTTCAAATATTGATATCGCCACAAAATTAAAATCAAAAGTTGGATCTGGTGATGCTTTTGCTCCACTAGTGGAGAGTCTGGCTCATTGGCGGCACGAAGGACTGCGCATCGCATTTGTTGTCGGAACCGAGAACAGAGCAGAGAGGTTACTCAAAATTCTACTACACTACGGTGT
>CAZYRE010000057.1:2701-12653 GCA_964650155.1 uncultured Bdellovibrionales bacterium | reverse complement strand
CTTCCTGTTGAAAGCATAGGTAAAGTTCAAAAGTTTGTATCAAAGGATGGACATAAACCTGCCCTTGATAAGCTTGGATCAACTAAATGGGAAGCAAAGAAAGCAAAGGTACGCCAAGCCGTTGTTTCTTTGGCGGGCGAACTCATCAAACTTTACGCGGCCAGAAAAGTAGTACGGGGCTGGCGCTTTGAGCCTGCTGGAGCAGAAGATGACCGGTTTGCTGATGGCTTTGGATTTACAGAAACACCTGACCAAGAAAAAGCGATTCAAGAAACCCTTCAAGATATGGCCAGTGAGCAACCAATGGATCGGCTGGTATGCGGTGATGCCGGTTACGGGAAAACTGAAGTTGCCTTAAGAGCCGCGTACAAATGTATTCAACACAGTAAGCAGGTGGCGGTTTTAGTGCCAACTACAATCTTAGCTGAGCAACATTACAATGTATTTAGAAATAGATTCTTAGAGTATCCAGTCAAAGTAAGAGCACTAAGTCGATTTTATTCAGCGAAAGAAAACGCTCTCACCTTACAAGGCCTAGCTTCCGGAGAAGTCGACATAGTTATTGGCACACACAAATTACTTCAACCATCAATCCAGTTTAAGGATCTTGGCTTACTTATTATAGATGAAGAGCACCGCTTCGGTGTTAAGCATAAGGAACAATTAAAGCAGATAAAGAAAGATGTAGATGCGCTAACCCTAACAGCTACTCCGATTCCTCGAACTCTTCACATGGCCCTTCTTGGAATTCGCGAGATCAGCATTATCTCTACCCCTCCGCACGATAGAAGAACTATCCGTACTTATGTTGGCACGGAAACTGATACCCTAGTGCGAGATGCCATAATTCGAGAAATTCAGCGTGGTGGACAATGCTTTGTATTACACAACAAAGTTCAAACAATTGATGTCGTAGCCAGCCAACTTCAAAAATTAGTACCTGAAGCCAAAGTAACATTTGCACACGGTCAGATGCATGAACGCACCCTAGAGAGCATCATGATGAAGTTTATCAAGGGTGATTTTAATGTATTAGTTTCAACTACGATTATTGAGTCAGGACTTGATATTCCAAATGCGAATACCATCATTATCTTACGTGCCGATCAATTGGGTCTAGCCCAGTTGTATCAAATTCGCGGCCGAGTAGGTCGAAGTAACAAGCAAGCTTATGCCTACTTAATGGTCCCCGAACCAAAGAAACTATCTGAAGATGCGCGCAAGCGACTCGGGGTACTGCAATCACTTGATGACTTGGGGCTCGGATTTAATTTGGCCGCACGGGATCTAGAAATCCGTGGGGCCGGTAATCTCTTGGGCAAAGATCAATCTGGCAACGTCCAGACCGTTGGACTCGATCTTTATAACCGCATCCTAAAAGAAGCTATTCTCAATATGCGCGGGGAAGAGATTCCAATTAGTGAGGTGATCGACCCAGACATGCGTATTCCAGTTGATGCTTATATCCCTCCAAATTATATTCCAGATCTCTCTGAGAGGTTAATTCTTTATCAACGCCTTGCGGATATTTTAACCGATCAACAATCTTGGGAACTTTCTCTGGAAATCGAAGATAGGTTTGGCGCGACCCCATTGCCTGCCCAAAACTTACTACAGCTAATGCGTCTCCGTTCCCTAATTAGGCTTGGCGGAGTAGTTCGGATTGAATTTGTACCGAACCTGCTAACCCTTAATTTTAGTCCGAAAGCTCGCATTGATCGCCCCAGACTTGAATCATTGATTAAATTCTCTGAAGGGAAGATTAAACAACGTTCTCCGCTCTCGTTGTCCCTTAACTTGGATTTACCAGCAATCGAGAATCCAGCCGACCTAGTAGAACCAGTTAAGAGAATTCTTGCCTCGATTATCGATAAATTTCCTGAATGGTAATAAGGGGTCAGACCCCTTTATTCTTCCTAAGCTTGCGTAGGCTTATAGATATAAAGTACGTTTTCAGGAGTTAATCAGGAAACACCATTATGTTACGAACGCCTCTACTAGTTGTTTGGCTACTTATCTGCTCTCTACTAATTACCTGCATTGGCGCACTTGCTGAGGAACCTCTAAACGCAGTCGTGGCCAGCGTTAACGGCAAAGCGATTACCCTGGTAGATATCCAAAAGAAGGCCAAGATGGCTTCAAAGCCAAAACTTTCAGATTGTTCAGCCAAACCAGAATTAAGACAACTTCTGGATCAAATGATCCTAGAGCAGCTAATTGAGGAAGAGGCGAAAGATAGACAACTTTCTGTAAATGCGAGTGATATAGATGGGTACATAAATGATATCGCCCGTCAGAATGGCTTATCGGTAGATGAATTCAAGAAAGCACTCCGTGGCGAAAAGATTCAATTTGATGAGTATAAAACTCGCGTGCGCGGAGAGATCTTAAGATCTAAAATTGCCGGAGTATTGTTCCGTGAAGGAACATCTATTAGCGATGAAGAGATTGAAGCTTATCTAAAAGAGCATGGTGATCTAAATAGGTCCGGAGAAAAGGTTAAACTTCGTCAGCTTGTTGTATCGAAAGAAGGAAAATCATCTGAGGAGATTGCCAAGATTGGGGAAGAGATCGAAGCCGACATCCAAGATGGGGATGATTTTGAAGATATTGTCAAAAAATTCTCAGATAGCCCCGACAAAAAAGATGGTGGTCTTCTAGGCGTCATGGCTATTTCAGACCTAAGTCCGGCTGTTCAAGATACCATTCTACTTCTTAAAGCTGGCGAAACTTCCGAAAAAGTAGAGAATGATTCTCAAATTTATTTCTTCCATGTAGAAGAAAGATTGTCGGGCGATACGACTGAAACAGTGAAAGAGGATGTTAGACGAATGCTCGAGAATCAGAAGATGCAAGAGAAATTAAATAAATACTTCACCCTTGATATCTATAAAAAGCACTCGATCGAAAAGAAAGTATAATTAAGAAAGACAAATGAAACTAAATTCACATATCTTCCGTGAATACGACATTCGCGGGACAGTAGACGTAGATCTATCAAATGATTTTGCCTTCTTATTAGGCCGGGCCTACGGAGAGCTCTGCAAGGAATCAAAGAAGGACAATGTCGCAATTGGACATGATTGTCGCTTATCCTCTCCCGGATACGCAGAGTCCTTAATGCGCGGACTCTCTACAATGGGAATTAGATCCTCCTTCACTGGGATGGGACCAACCCCACAGTTATATTTTAGCATCTTCTCTAGGAATAATGGTGGCGGCATCCAAGTTACAGGCAGTCACAATCCTAGTGATATGAACGGATTTAAAATCTGTCTGGGGACACACACATTATCAGGACCAGAGATTAAAGATTTAGAAAGCAGGATGAGGCGACTACAAAACGTGACGCCAGGTCCCGTCCAGAAAGATCTAATGTCCGAAAATCCGATTCAGGAAGAGTACTGCAAGTACTTAATTAACAATTCTAAGCCTCATATGGGCAACCGCAAACTAAAAGTCGTTGTTGATGGCGGCAACGGGGTTGGCGGAATGGTAGGACCTAAAGTCTTAAAAGCCCTTGGTGTAGAGGTGATTGAATTATTCTGCGATCCTGATGGCCGTTTTCCTAATCACCATCCAGATCCAACTGAGTTGAAAAACTTAAAACATCTAATCGCTGCGGTTAAAGAACATAAAGCTGATTGTGGAATCGGTTGGGATGGTGATGCCGACCGAATTGGTGCCGTAGATGAAAAGGGTGAAGTAATATTTGGGGATATGCTCTTACTGATCTTTGGTAGAGCTATCCTCAAAGAGATACCAGGTGCTACTATAATAGGTGATGTAAAGTGTTCCGAACATCTCTACATGGATCTAAATTCCAAGGGCGGGAAGGCCATAATGTGGAAAACCGGCCACTCCTTGATCAAAGGAAAACTGCGTGAAACATCCGGTGAACTTGGCGGAGAGATGAGCGGACATATATTCTTCAAACACCGCTACTTTGGCTTTGATGACGCGATCTATGCTTCATGCCGACTTGTTGAGATACTGAGTCAATCAAAGCAAAAAGCTTCTGAACTAGTAAGCGATCTACCAACAAGGTGCAGCACCCCTGAACTTAGGGTTGATTGTCCTGAAAGCATCAAGTTCAAAATCGTAAGCGAAGCTCAAAAAGCATTCGCAGAATTTAAAGTTAATACTATCGATGGCGCCAGGATAACGTTTGAGAATGGCTGGGGCCTTATTCGGGCATCCAACACTCAACCTGTCTTGGTTATGCGCTTTGAGGCAGAAAATGCTGTTTCCTTAAAAAAATATCAGGATATTGTGGAGGAGAGGATCGAAGCGATTAAAAACTCCCTCTCATGATCAGTCGACGCAAACCAGTTATAGAAATTAAAGACGCCTCTTCGGGTAATTTAAAGAATGCGTCTCTAAGCATTACTCCAGGCACCTTTGTTCTTGTTACTGGCCCAATTGGTTCAGGGAAAAGTTCTCTCTTAATGGGCGTTATCGCTCAAGAGGCTAGCCAGCGAATTGCGCAGCTACGAACTCCAAATCGTCTATTAGTAGATAATTTTCCTAAGCAAGCAATAAACAATTTACCACGAACTCTCTCGTTAAGCGGAGAGGATCCAACTCCCTCTTCTCAGACAATCGGTGAAAGTTTTGGATTGTTCAAGTTATTGGGCGCTCTCCTAAAAGAATCTAAGTTTCGGACTTGTCCTACCTGCCAAAGCCCCTTGAAGCGCACTGACACCACAGAACAGATCGAATTAATCTTAAAAAAAACTTCACTTCAAAAAAACTCTACCGTCAAGATTATTGCTCTAACCAACGCAACTAACGATACCTACGAGGAAGCAAAAGCTTCTTGGCTCAAAAACGGCTTTGAAATGCATGGTCCATTAACCTCAAGAAATGACTCTAATCAATTTTATTTTGAAACCACGATTGATATCATAAGCTCAAAAGACATTAGCTCTGAGCGTCTTAGGGAATCAATCCATCTCTTTTTCACTTCATCAGCTCTCTCTTGCAGAATTGAACTTTCCTCCTCTCACGGCTCGATCACTGACAATATTTGGATATATCGTAATTGGTTCTGCAGTAGATGTTTTGAAGAGTACTCAAATCTTAAACCTAGCGACTTTGAACCAGCAAATATATCGCGCCCGGTAGAAAAACTCTCTGTCTTAGCTAAGTGCATCATTGATCATACGGCTATCGATCCTAACTTTCAGTACACGGGCAGGATGCTAAGTAGACTGCCTTTGTTGGAGCTACGATCCATCATCGATAGATTCTGTCCTGATGCTAAAATAATTCAGGAAAGAATCTCCCTCATAATAGATTCAGGAATTACTCAACAAAAGTTAACTTCATCACTGCAAGAGCTATCTCCTTCACAGTACCTTACAACTAAACTGGCTAAGCTATTTGCAATGGCTTCAGAATCCTCTTTAATTGTCCTGGATGAACCTATAATTACCTGGGAACAATCGGCATTCACTTACCTCTCGGCAAGGATTAAATCCCACATCCAAAAAGGCGGAACGGTTATAATCTCTACTATGCGACCTGAATTTGCAGAGTTGGCTGATGCCACTGTTCATTTAGGGCCCGGTTCAGGTATTGAGGGGGGAAATATTCTACCGAGTGTGCCAACATCGCCGCAATCAGATTCAAAAAAATCTACTAATTACTACGTACAGCAAATAGACCAATCAATGCCTACGGTAGAAATCTCTTGGAAAGAGATAAAACCTTCAAAAAAAACTACCGCTACCTTACTAAAACTAAACTCACCTATCGCCATTCTTTTCTCATCTACGGTCACGGCAAAATCCTTAGCGTTATCAGAAAAGGAATTTTCTCTGGAACCAGCGGAACGATCTTTGTTGGCTAATCAGGTTACCTTTAAAGATATGACGCTCTATCAGATTGAAGAATTAACAATTAAAGAAGCGGCTGATTTCTTTGCTGATGTTTTGAAGATTAAAAATCGGCTCGAGCCAGCAATTAAACTAGGACTCGGACATCTTAAAATTGGTCAGATTCATTCTTCAATGAGCCTAAGAGAGAGAATACTGATATCACTAGCAAGCCTAATCGCTACAAATCCAAACAATAAATTGATTATCGTTAATCAGATCTTGGATCTATTGCCGACAGAGATAGTAAAAGAGATTACAGGTTCCCTTCCCTTACTTCTTCCCAAGAAAACTTCAGTTAAATTTATTGCCACACACCCCGCTATCAGGGATTTACCTAATTGCTGGAAGGGTGTTGTGGCTAAAAACTAGATATCCTCAGGGTCTCTTGCACTGCTCTCAAATGGTGGAGGTAAAGCAAGTTTACCAACAGCCTCTGCAGCCTCATTTACAGTACCAACTGAAATTAAAACCAACGGCAGGAATGTGGACTCTACTGAAACGTATTCAGGATGGTCCTCCTTAAAATTGGATATTAACCAAGCAAAATCTGGATCACACAATTCATGTGGATAAACCGGACGAGCCATCGTACTACGCCTCCTTGACCACCCATTTACAACTAAAAAACATCTAATGGTCCAGCATCCTTACACTGACCACGGAACACGGGGCTCACCATCACTTCTTACATAACTGAGTTCGGCTACTTTGGGCTCATCATTCAATAGGTAATATTACCAAATAAGGCCTATATACTGATGTTTAATGGTTTTGCGTAAGAGAAATCATGAAGTCACCTTGCTTTATTACCCGGCTCACCACATAACTTAGAGGAGCAGCTTCAAGAAATGAGGCTGAAAGTTTTTTAGTTCGATTTTTGAGCCATCGTGACCAACGAAATTATCCCGACCATTTATTCTCGGGACCGCCACAATATCTCTCGTAAACAGATCGACTCGGATGCTCTTAAGATCCTGTATAGATTGATGCGTCACGGCTTTAGAGCCTATCTTGTAGGCGGAGGCGTGAGGGATTTACTTCTTGGAATCACTCCAAAAGACTACGATATTGGAACAGATGCTCGACCAAGACAGATAAAAACAATTTTCAGAAATAGCCGTATAATCGGAAGACGATTCAAACTCGTCCATGTTTACTTCCATGGCGGCAAAATTATTGAGGTAGCAACTTTTCGTGCTCAGGAAAGTGATGTTGAGCAAACAGAAGTAAGCGATGCGGAAACTAATGGTGAAAACTCAGCTCTCAATGAAAATATTTACGGCACAGACGCTACAGACGCTTTCCGCCGTGACTTATCTATAAATGGATTATTCTACGATTTAGCAACATTCTCGGTCATAGATTACGTTGGTGGAATGCAAGATCTTAAAGATCGTCTGATTCGAGTGATTGGCGAACCTGACCGACGTTTTGCAGAAGATCCTGTCAGATTAATTCGAGTATTGCGACATGCCGGTCGAACTGGATTCAATATTGAAGAAAACACTTACCACTCATTAGTTCGAAATAGAGAATTAATAAAAGAAGCCTCTGACGTACGTGTCTACGAAGAGATCAAAAAGGATCTCACCTCAGGTCACTCCGCTGCAATAATGAAGCTCATGCTTCAAACTGGTCTCCTAGAATGCTTCCTGCCAGAACTTACAGAAAACAATGGTGAATTCTTTGAAACCAATAATCATGCTGGCGAAGTATTCTCCCGCGCTGATGCGATTATTAAGAACGGCTACAGCCTAACACCTACTTCAGTCTTAGCTGCAATTACCGCATTCATCGGACTACCCTCTATCGAACGAACGGACTTACCCGAACGATTTGCCTCAAAGAACGACCTAACCCTACACCTTCAAGGCTGCTTTCATTCTTTATCAGTTCCTCGTAAGGAAAGAGAGAGAATCCAGTTAATCCTTTTTGCGTGGCTCGACTTAGTACATTCAGATCCAGAGAATTTGAAGGTACAAAAATATAGAAATAAAGAGTTCCTCCCAGACTTAATAGGACTAGTGAGACTGATTGGAGAACGGGAGATTGATCACATAATATTAGAAGCACTTTCAGACCTCGAACGTGATGGCGACAATGACGACCACGATGCCCCTAGAGGGAACAGGAATAGAGGCCGCTCAAGGCCAAGAGGCAGGATGCGCGGCAGACGTCGGTTCATGTAAAGTAATGTATGACAAATATTCTGGACGACATTCGTGGCATTGGCTCTATTTATAAAAGCTCAATTTACGAAGCCACTTCTGCACTTATAAAAGCTTGGCCAATATTACCAGCTTCGCTTTTTGCCTATGCAGCTTTTGCCTTTCTTCTTACCCTTGTGGGTGGATTGGGAATGGCTGGGGGATTTATCGCCGGTCTCGCCTATATTGCATTACTTAGTTTCTTCTACAACTGGATGTCTGCCGCAGTGCAGCGTCAAAAGATAACCTTTCGTTCATTAGGTGATTTCGATTGGTCTCTGTTTTCTAGCTTGATGAGTGTCGGTTTTATATTGTGGATTGCTCACATGCTAATTGAACCATTTAGCATGACCGAAGAAACTCACTGGATTTTTGCCTGTATTGAGTTAGCTATATTCATCTTATTAAATGCCATTCCTGAGATAGTTTACATTAAACGATTTGAAAGCATCGTAGCACTCAAATACTCATTCTCGTTTGTTAAAGACAACTGGATCGAATGGTTTGCTCCTCTTGTTATACTATTACTGCCGATACTTCTTGCTCGACCTATTTCTGTCTTGACCTCTCTAGCAGGAGTTAATCCATTTTCAGCTGGAGGAGATCCTCTATTTCCAGCTCGATTTATATTTAGTCAATCCGCTAGTTTTCTTACTCTCTTATTAGGTTCTATCGGCATAGCATTAGCCGTAGTGGTTACAGTGTGGTTTATGTTATTCCGTGGATTTCTTTTTCAGAAACTAGATGGCAGCTCAAGACGACAACGAACATACAAGTCTAAGTACTCTTAGGAGGAGATATGAAAGATCACTCTTCTTGTTTAGGAATTATTCCAGTACGACTCGAGAGCACGCGTTTTCCAAATAAGCCTCTTAAAGACATAAATGGTCAATCCTTAGTAGAGCGCGTTTGGCGACAGGCCTCTAAATGCAAATCCCTTAAAAAACTAGTAATTGCCACAAACAATGAGGAAATAGCTTCTGTTTGCCAAAAGTTAGGTATGAATTTTGTGATGACTGGATCACACCATGAAACTGGAACAGATCGAGTGGCAGAAGCTTGTGTTCTTATGGAAGCCAAGGGAGATAAATTCGATCTTGTAGCCAATATCCAAGGCGACATGCCCTTTATTAATCCCGATGTTATCGATGGGACTATCTCCTCACTTGCTACTGCTGATGCCTCTTTTGGAATGGCAACTATCGGAACTCCAATTGTGGATCGTACAGAATTTGAACGAGCCGCCGCCGTAAAGATTGCTCTTGGTGAGTCAGGTAGAGCACTTTATTTTTCTCGCGCACCGATTCCTTACTGGAGAAATTTTCCTGGAGAAAGTTCTGTAACAAATGACTCCCCTCTTGGCTATAAACACATGGGGCTTTATATTTTTCGTCGAGAGACCCTCCAGCAAATATCAAAACTTCCCAAAGCTTTTACAGAGCAAAGAGAAGCTTTGGAGCAACTCCGTGCACTTGCACATGGGATTGGAATCAAAGTAAACATAGTTCCGCGTTCAGAGGTGGAGCCTTCTATTGAGGTAGATACTCCGGAAGATCTTGAGCGTGCCATTCAATATGCAAGAAGTACCGGCACTTAGCTGGATGCTTTAGCGGCTGCAAACTAGGCGTCCTTCTAGTAGACTAGAAGGGTTGATTTCAAAATGAGTGAGATAATGAGTACTCGTCAAACTAAGTTCATCTTTGTAACCGGTGGTGTAGTTTCCTCTTTAGGCAAAGGACTTTCAGCTGCCTCAATAGGAGCACTTCTCCAAGCGCGTGGTCTTAATGTAACTGCGGTCAAGTTAGATCCATACATAAATGTCGATCCTGGAACGATGAGTCCGTTTCAACACGGAGAAGTTTT
>CAZYRE010000057.1:1160-2601 GCA_964650155.1 uncultured Bdellovibrionales bacterium | reverse complement strand
GTAAAGGAACTTCAAGGATACGGAATCTCACCGAGCATCATTATCTGTCGCTCAGAAAGTCCACTTGATGAAAAGTTAAAAGAGAAGATTAGCTTATTTTGTAACGTACAAAAAAATTGCGTCATCAATGCTTACGATGTTGGATCTATATACGAACTTCCACTAGTACTTAGGAAGCAAGGCTTAGATGAGCGCGTAACAGAGGCATTAAACATCTGGACCGGCGCGCCGAATCTCTCCTCTTGGGAAAGAATTGTTAACACAATCAAAAATCCTGGACACGGCACCGTAACCATCGCCATGGTTGGTAAATATGTAGAGCTTACAGAAAGCTACAAGAGTTTAACTGAAGCCATAAAGCATGGCGGCTTTGCAAATGACTGTGCGATTAAAATTGTCTATGTAGATAGCGAAGAAGTTGAAAAGACATCGGCTGAAGAGACGATAAAAAATGCAACGGCTGGAGAAACCATCGATGCCATCCTTATTCCAGGTGGCTTTGGTTCTCGTGGCAGCGAAGGGAAAATTGCTGCTGTAAAATATGCTCGTGAGAATAATGTGCCTTTCCTAGGAATCTGCTTAGGCCTACAGATGGCTGTAATTGAGTACGCACGGGACATCGCTAATATTCAAGGTGCGACAAGCGAAGAGTTCGATGAGAAGGCTAAGCACCAAGTAATCCACATCATGGAACATCAAAAGAGCGTTCAGACCAAGGGCGCCACAATGCGCCTTGGAAGTTATCCATGTGCAATTAAATCTGGAACCCTTGCTAATAAAATTTACGGCAAAGGCAATGTAAGCGAGAGACATCGTCACAGATTTGAAGTGAATAATACCTACCGTGCTCAGCTTGAGCGTTCTGGTCTCATATGCAGTGGCCTCTCACCTGACGGCAACTTAGTAGAGATCATCGAATTAAAAGATCATCCGTTCTTTATCGGTGTTCAATTTCATCCGGAATTTAAATCTACCCCTCAAAAACCTCATCCACTCTTTAAAAGTTTTGTGACCGCAGCGCTCTCACATCGCGATGCTCGACTTAATCCTGATAAAGCCAAGGGCGGCAATGGATCTGGCACACCAAAAAAAGATAAAAAGGTTGGAGAGAATAAAACATCAGGAAACAAGAACAACATGGAGCAACAAGAACTCCTTTCCCCTACTACGGCGTCATGACCCATATTGTAAACGTTGGACAAGGCATTAAAGTTGGAGCTGGGGAGAAGCTTCTACTAATCGCTGGTCCATGTCAGATAGAATCCCTGGAGCATTGTCTCTCGATCGCGCAATTCTTAAAGGAGCGCACTTCTAAGCTTCCTATAAACCTAGTGTTTAAAAGTAGTTTTGATAAAGCAAATCGTACGAGTGCTGCGTCGGCTCGTGGCCCTGGCATGGAAAGAGGCTTAGAAATTCTTAGTGAAGTTAGAAAACGCACCGG
>CAZYRE010000057.1:0-1060 GCA_964650155.1 uncultured Bdellovibrionales bacterium | reverse complement strand
GTATTATCCCCGGCCGATGGTACACATCAGTCGCACTCAAAGTCGCGTTATTGCGATACTCACGCTAATCCTCTTTATGGGGTTAGGAGTTCTCATGGTGCGGAGAAACCCTGGTCTCACTCAAAAACCAAGCATGCCTTCTGGGTCATCAGAAGAAGTTGCCTCAGCCGGATTTTTACTGAACGACTTTCACAGAACAGAGACCAAAGGCGGAAAGAAATTATGGGAAGTTACAGCCAAAACTGGGGAGTACTTTACTAGCTCAGATTCGGCCAGGCTAATTAATGCTTTTTTAGTGCTGTACCAGAAAAATGGTGATGTTGTTGAGGTGAGAGCAAACAAAGCATTATTGCATTTTTCTGGAAATGCGCTGCTTAGAGCTGAGCTAAGCGATACCGTAAAGATGAATGTAAATAAGACTCGTTTTGTCGATACAGAGAAAGCTGACTATAATAAGGCCGAGGATTCGTTATACGCCCCAGGATATGCCAAAATTGAGGACGGAAAAATGATCCTTGAAGGGGAATCTCTACGGGTTAAGCTGTCAGCTGGAGATCTGAGTTATGAAAAGAACGTACGATCTCAAGTTAAGGCTACCCCTGAAGAAGGAAAGACAACATCTTCTTAATATGAAGTTTAATTGGATCTCTAAATTACTAATTCTATCTGTAGCTACAGCGGCACAATTTTCTTTTGCCGCCGATAAGCCTCCACCAGCAGTTACTGCTCCATGGGATAACCTTTCATCTACCTCCATGCCCACAGTCATCACTTCAGACACTATGACTCTTAGATCGAATGATAAATTCTTTGTCTATGAAGGAAATGTGGTCCTAGAAAAGGGCGACTTCCGGATGACTTCAAAAAAGCTTCAAGGTAGATACAACGATACTCAGGGCATAGATGAAATGGAGGCCCAAGAAGAGGTTATCATCACTAAAGGTGCAACGGTTAAAGCCCGTTCCAACAAAGCAGTTTACGACAAACGTTCTGAAACAATGATCCTAACTGAGAATCCTGAGGTCACTCAGGAAACAAGTTTGCTTACGGCTGACTTAGT
>CAZYRE010000056.1:0-16488 GCA_964650155.1 uncultured Bdellovibrionales bacterium | reverse complement strand
TCCCCATAAGGGTAGGTTCTAAGGACGAGTCCACGGAGCTCTACCTCAACTTTAGGGGCTTTTTGTACACGGTTGCTTTTAGGCGCTGTCATGGTTATGAAACATGAGCGTAAAACAAATTTCTAGTTTTTTGAATCACTTTAGGACGTTTTAATGATGAGCAATGACGAAAAGAAGCCTGATTCCAATGAACAGCAATCGTTCGTAGAGGGGGTAACCCCTGCAGAATCTGCTGCAGAAACCGGAGTAGATTTTGAGGCTCAAGCTAAAGAAAATCATGAGAAATACTTAAGGGCGTTGGCTGATTTTGATAATTTTAAGAAACGCTCAATTAAAGAGCGCTCTGAGCTTATTAAGTACGGCAGTGAAGCTTTGGCTCTAGATCTTCTTGAAGTGGTTGATAATTTTGAAAGAGCATTGGCTAGTGCCAATGGCGAGAAATCTCCTCTAAAAGACGGAGTAGAGATGATTTACAAGCAATTGAACGATCTTCTCTCTAAGCATGGCGTAAGGGGGGAGAGCTCTCTGGGTAAACCGTTTGATCCCCAAATGCACCAAGCGATCTCCCAGGCCCCTGCGGGAGATTATCCTAGCGGGACGGTATGTTCTGAGCTTAAGAAGGCATATTTTCTAAAAGATAGACTTATTAGGGTGGGTCAAGTAGTTGTAGCCTCAAGTGATTCTGGTAACTCATCGGAATCAAAAGAGTAATTATTATAAGAAAGGACAGTAATTTATTGTCACAGGGCTTGAATGAGACCCAAAGAGTGTTTACCTAACTACCTAGGATTGCTCGCCCGGTAGCGAAGTTGGTGAGATTTTAAAAGTTTAGAATTTATAAAATTTTGAATTAGTAAGGATGTAGTCATGGGAAAAATTATTGGAATCGACTTAGGGACAACAAATTCCTGCGTTGCCATCATGGAAGGTGGGGCACCAGTGGTTATCGCTAACAGTGAAGGCGCACGAACAACCCCTTCAGTTGTTGCCGCAACTGAATCTGGAGAAAGAGTTGTCGGTCAAGTGGCTAAGCGCCAGGCCGTCACAAATCCGAAGAATACAATTTTCGCCGTAAAGCGACTTATTGGTCGTAAGTTTGACTCTGAAGAAGTGAAGAAAGCAAAAGGCGTCTTGCCTTATGAGATCGCCAAAGCTCCAAATGGAGATGCTTGGGTAAAACTTCGTGGGGAAGATAAGAGCCCACAAGAGATCTCTGCACAGATTCTTACAAAGATGAAACAGACTGCTGAGGATTACCTTGGTGAGGAAGTTACAGAGGCAGTTATCACAGTTCCAGCATATTTTAACGATGCGCAACGTCAGGCTACTAAAGATGCCGGTCGTATTGCCGGGCTTGATGTAAAGAGAATTATTAATGAGCCAACTGCGGCTGCTCTTGCTTTCGGTCTTGATAAGCAAGGCGATCGCACAATCGCAGTTTTCGACCTTGGTGGCGGAACATTCGATATCTCGATCCTTGAATTAGGTGACGGAGTATTTGAAGTAAAATCCACTAATGGTGATACCTTTTTGGGCGGTGAAGACTTTGACCACAGAATCGTGGAGTTTTTAGCTGCTGAGTTTAAAAAGGATCAAGGAATTGATCTTAAGAAAGACACTTTGGCTCTTCAAAGATTGAAGGAAGCAGCAGAGAAAGCAAAACATGAACTCTCTACAATGTCTGAGACCGACATTAATCTTCCTTATATCACTGCTGATGCAAGTGGACCGAAGCATTTAAATCTTAAGATGTCCCGTGCGAAGTTAGAGCAGCTCTGCGCTGATCTTATTGATCGTATGGAAGGCCCATGTCGCACTGCTCTTAAGGATGCAGGCAAGAGCCCAAATGAGATTGATGAAATTATTCTTGTTGGTGGCATGACCCGTATGCCAGCCGTGCAAGCTTCCGTTAAGAAGATCTTTGGAAAGGAAGCTTCTAAGAGCGTAAATCCAGATGAAGCGGTAGCAATCGGTGCTGCTGTTCAGGGTGGCGTACTTAAGGGCGAGGTTAAGGATGTTCTGCTTCTTGACGTAACGCCGCTTAGCCTAGGACTTGAGACCCTTGGTGGCGTTGCTACCAAGTTAATTGAGAAGAACACAACTATTCCTACACGGAAGAGTCAGGTTTTCTCTACTGCCGCAGATAGTCAGCCAGCCGTATCTATTCACGTCCTTCAGGGCGAAAGAGAGATGGCCGCTGATAATAAGACCTTAGGACGATTCGAATTGACTGGAATTCCACCAGCACCTCGTGGCGTACCACAAATTGAAGTTACCTTTGATATTGATTCAAACGGTATCGTTCATGTATCCGCCAAGGATCTCGGTACAGGCAAAGAGCAGTCTATTAAGATCACTGCTAGCTCTGGACTCTCTGAGGAAGAGATCAAGAAGATGGTTAAGGACGCTGAAGCTCATGCAGATGAGGATAAGAAGCGTCGTGAACTTATCGAAGCCAGAAACGCACTTGATAGTTTGATCTACTCAACTGAGAAGTCGATGAAGGAATTCGGCGATAAGCTCGGTGCAGATGAGACCAAGAGTGTAAATACTGCTTTAGAAGCTGCTAAGAAGTCTCTTGAGAAAGACAACGTTGAAGAGATTAAGGCTGCTGCTGAAGAGCTTACAAAGGCTACTCATAAGCTTTCTGAAGAGATGTATAAGAAAGCTAGTGCATCAGCCGGAGCCACAGGGGCTACTGCAGAAGCTCAGCCAAATGGCGGCCCTTCTTCTAGCTCAGGTACCGAAACTAAGAGCAAGAAAGATGGAGATGATGTAGTTGATGCGGACTTCGAAGAGGTTCGTGAGTAAAGAACTACATGGCCAAGCGAGATTGTTACGAAGTATTGGGCGTTCAAAAGGCGTCATCTAAGGATGAGATTAAAAAGGCTTATCGTAAGCTTGCTGTAAAATATCATCCTGATAAGAACCCCGGTAATAAGGAGGCTGAGGAGAAGTTTAAGGAAGCTACAGAGGCTTACTCGATCCTCTCCGATGACTCCTCCCGTGCTAAGTACGATCAGTTTGGTCACGCTGCATTCCAACAAGGTGGCGGCGGAGGAGCCGGATTCCAGGGATTCTCAAGTGGCGATTTTAGCGGCTTTGAAGATATCTTCGGCGATCTCTTTGGTTCTGATGTATTTAGCTCCTTTTTTGGCGGTGGCGGTGGTGGCCGAACACGCGGACATGGCGGAAGAGACCTCCGTTATAATCTAGAGATATCATTTGAAGAGGCAGCCTTTGGTGGCGAGAAAGAGATCTCTCTATCTAGAAACGTGGCCTGTGAAACTTGCCATGGTTCTGGAGCTGAGCCTGGCTCAAGAGCTGAACGATGTAATCAGTGTGGTGGAGCGGGTCAGATAAGAATTCAGCAGGGATTTTTCTCTATCTCTAGACCGTGTCATGTTTGTGAGGGACGAGGAGAAAGAATTACCAATCCATGTAAAAAATGTAGTGGGGCCGGACATAAGCCTGCCAGAAGTAAGATCTCAGTAAAGATTCCTGCCGGCATTGAGCACGGACAGAGATTAAAGCTTCGAGGGGAAGGGGAGCCCGGCTCTCAGGGTGGCCCAAACGGCGATCTATACGTTCAGATTATTGTTAAAACACATCCTATCTTTGAGAGAGAAGGTGCAGATATCCTTTGCGAGGTACCCATAGGATATTCAGACGCTGTTATGGGAGCTGAAATATCAGTTCCAACCCTTGAGGGGATGGTGAATATGAAGATTCCTAACGGGACTCAGTCCGGAAAGGTGTTCCGTTTGAAGAATAAGGGAGTTAAAGTACTAGGGACAAATGCTCGCGGTGACCAGCATGTCCGAGTGGTAATTGAAGTCCCGAAGAAAGTTTCCGAGGAAGAAAGGCAACTCCTTCATCGTCTTCAAGAGCTCAGGAAAGCTGCGCCAAGCAGTGAAACTGCGAGCTTCTTTGAAAAGATGAAGGGGATGTTTTCGTGATCCAATTAATCACAAATAAATTTCATAAAATTATTATATTCTTGTTTTTGGCGCTTCTGCTGGGCTGCTCTTCTGAGTTTTCAAATCCACCTCCTCGTGCAGGTGGCCTAGCAGGTGGCGGAATTAGTTATACTCCAACACAGGAGTTCGGAACTCTGCCGTCCGCATTGTATCCATGGGAACGATGGGAGCCAGGCTTTGATCTCTCCGGAGCAACTCTAATCGATCCGTTTATCGTCAAAGGGGATGAGGCTGTTCGTAAAGGAGAGAGGTTAGAAGCCCTTGGCCTATATCGCCGCGCTTGGGGTCCAACACAACCGTTCATAGTAAAAGAGGCTTTGGCCTTAAGAATATCTGGAACGCAGTTGGCCTTAGATCAAGCTAGAGATTCACTCATTACTCTTAGCCAGTTTTTCAGAGAAAATGGGGTCGACATTAATTCAGTAAAGGCCCCAATAGCGCTTGTTTTTGCGTATGCGTATGGCCGAACTGGTGACATGGATCAGAGTTTGGCATGGTTTTCTAGACTTAATTCGATGGTAGATGGTCGTGGCGGCATGAGTAATGAGGCCAAAACTGGCGCATCTTTGCTGTTAAGAACGAAAGGGGATGAAGAGCTTGTAAGCCTCTCTGGAACTTGGGCGGCTGATTCATTTGTGGCCTCAGTCATCGGACAGGAACGAGCAAGACGAGCCAGGCTTGGTGGATCGGCTGAGATTGCACCAAAGGATAAGCCATTTTGGCTAGCCGTGGGCCCGAGAGATTCTTCACCTGCCATGATCGGGATGGAGCGACCTGGAGTTCTGCCAGCAGATCCTCTCCGTGAAGTAGTCGTTGGAACTCTCCTGCCAACCTCTGGTAGGTTTTCGAAACTAGGTGAGAGTGCGCAAAGAGGGATTGAGATGGCTTTTACTGACACGCCATTCCCTGTGAAAGTTTTGGCTCAAGATACAGCCGGCGATCCCACAACAGCGATAACAGCTTCAGATGATTTACTAGCCACTGTTAGACCCGCAGTAGTGCTCGGGCCACTACTTTCTGATCCCGCTGCCGCAGTTGTTCCAATCTTACGCGAGCGGGGCATCCCAGAGATTACATTTTCTCGGAAAGATTCCCCTGGATATGGGCAGACAGCTTTTAGATTAGGTGCAACATCAGAGAGTCAGGTGCGCTCCCTTTTCTCCGTAGCTGAGTCCCAACTCGGTGTTGGTAGTATCGCCATAATATATCCACAAGATTCTAACGGATATGAATTTATAAGAGATTCAAGAAGTATTGCAGCAGAGCTTGGAATGTCCATCGTCTACGAAACAGCCTACGGAGAAGAGTTCAGAGAGAGTTTTGTAAATATCGCCAAAGAGATCGAGAGCGCTAATCCAAGTGCCATTTTCTTCCCAGATGAAATTGATAAGGCGAATGTCTTAGTCAGTAACCTCAGTCCTTTCTTTAAAAAGAAAGTTAAAATCCTTGGGTCTGCAGCTTGGGATAATTTAGGAAAACTTGGTAGCGCAAGAACCTTACTTGAAGGATGTGTCTTCGTAAGCCCATTTTTTGTCAAGAGCGATCGTGAGTTAGTAAGAAGATTCGTTTCTATCTTTAAAACAACTTACGGCACCGATCCTGATTTCTTAGCTGCGCAAGGCTTTGATGCTGCGACTATGGCCCTTGCTGCACTTTCAAGAGAAGTTAATGAGGGCATACCATTTGCCGATGCCTTTAGAGCAATTGAGAATTATGAGGGATTAACTGGAAAAATGCGCGTTCGGTCTGATGGCGCAATAGAGCGGCAATACGCGATTGTTCAACTTACAGATACAGGATTGGTTGAACTGAACACTGGAGCGTCGACCAGGTAGGATACAATACGATAAGTGCTTGAAACCAAATTATAAAATAGCGCTTTTAAGAATTTTATCCTAGAAGAGATCATGTGCATCATATGAGTGTCACTATATTATAGTCTTAGGTACGAATTTACTGTCACCACGGAATACATGGCAGCCAAGAGCAAGAAAGGTAAAAAGAAAAATCCCGAGATTGAACAAGAAGTTTCAGAAGAGTTTCAGGAGGTAGTTTTCCCGGCATCTTTGCCGATTCTGCCTGCTAGAGATCTAGTGGCTTTTCCTTCCGTCATGATGTCTTTCTATGTAGGACGTCCAAGTAGTGTTAAGGCGATTGAGTTGGCTCAAGCTAACGGCAATTTTATTTTCGTTCTTTCTCAGAAAAATGAGCAGATTGAAAATCCAACCTCTGATGATCTTTTCCGTGTTGGGGTGGTAGCAAATGTTGCTCGCGTTCTAGAGCTCTCAGAGCAAAAATATAAAATTCTAATTCAAGGAATTGTTCGAGGTGTTGCCACTAGGATTAAAACAAAAGCAGGCGTAATGTACGCTGATGTTCGCCCAGTGCTCCCGGAAGAGGTTGAGCAGACCAAGTCTGTCAAAGCCAGAATAAAGAAGCTCATCGAGCAGCTTCAGGTTTTGGTTGAACACGAAGCCTTGGCTGAAGATCTCTTAATGCTTTCTGAAGAGATAGAGGATCCAGGTGCGCTAGCAGATGTAATCCTAGCTCACTTAAAGCCAGAACTTCATTTTGCCCAAAGTGCTCTAGAAGAATTTGACGCGATGGAGCGATTTAAGCTCGTTGAGAGTTGGGTTGCGGAAACAACAAAGAAACTAAAACTTTCTGAAGAGATCCGTGACAAAGCTGAAGATGAGCTGATGAAAGGTCAGCGAGAATTCTTCTTACGGGAGCAGTTAAAACAGATTCGTCATGAACTAGGAGATGATGAGGATTCGAGTAAGGATCTTACCGAGGTAAGAGCAGCCCTTGAGAAGGCCAAGTTACCAAAAGTGGCGAATGATGAAGCGATGAAACAGTTGCGTCGCCTTGAGCATATGAGTCCTGAATCAAGTGATGCAGCGCTACTTAGAACTTACCTTGATTGGGTAATTGATCTCCCTTGGCATAACAAGACACGAGATCGTCTAGATTTGAGATTGGCTAAGGATATTCTTGACGAAGATCATTTCGGGTTAGGGAAAGCGAAAGACAGAATTTTAGAATACCTAAGCGTTAGAAAGCTTAATCCTGACTCTAAGGGTCCAATTCTTTGTCTCGTTGGGCCACCGGGGGTAGGAAAAACTTCTCTTGGTAAATCTGTTGCTAGAGCCCTAAATCGAAACTTTCATAGGATGTCACTTGGTGGAGTTCGTGATGAGGCTGAGATTCGCGGCCATAGAAGAACTTATGTTGGAGCTTTGCCTGGTAGAATCATACAAGGGATGAAACAAGCTGCCTCAATTAATCCAGTATTCGTTTTGGATGAACTTGATAAAGTTGGCAATGATTTTAGAGGGGATCCTGCTGCTGCATTGCTAGAGGTTTTAGATCCAAATCAGAATCGTGAGTTTGTAGATCACTATCTTAACGTTCCTTACGATCTTTCTCAGGTAATGTTTTTTGCCACAGCGAATACTACAGACACTATCCCATCTGCACTACTAGATAGGTTGGAGGTAATCCGAATTGCTGGCTATACAACTGAGGAAAAGCGGGCCATCGCTGAACGGTATCTGATCCCAAGACAATTAAGTGAAACAGGATTGTCTGAGGACGGCATAGATATCGAATCAGAAGCTCTTTTATTCCTGATTGAGCGGTATACCCTTGAATCTGGAGTTAGAAATCTTGAGCGTGAGATAGGATCCTTATTTAGAAAAGTTGCTCGTCAAAGGGCTGAAAAGAAGCCTGTTACTAAAAACATTACCATAGATGTTATCAGAGAATTTTTAGGGCCCACAAAATATGATCCTGATGCAGATGAGAAGATAGATACTGCTGGTGTTGCCATGGGGCTTGCTTGGACCATTTATGGTGGTGAAACCATGTTGGTTGAAGCTTCAGTGGCAAAAGGTAAAGGTGGACTCATACTTACCGGGCAGCTTGGTGATGTGATGAAAGAGAGCGCGCAAGCTGCGATCTTTTACGCACGTGCTAATGCCGTTTCTTTAGGGCTCGATCCGGACTTTCACGAGAAGTATGACGTGCATGTTCATTGTCCTGCAGGAGCTACGCCGAAGGACGGTCCATCTGCAGGCATAACCATCGCTACTGCGATTATCTCTGCACTTTCAGATAGAAAGGTCTCCAGAGAATTTGCCATGACTGGTGAGATAACACTGCGTGGAAACGTTCTAGCCGTTGGTGGAGTGAAAGAGAAATCTCTGGCAGCTCTTCGATACGGAATTAAAAAGATATTGATTCCTTATGATTGTGTAAAAGATCTCGAGGAGATTCCTAAGGAACAACGCAATCAGATCGAATTTATCCCTGTTAAGCACGTTAGTGAAGTATTAGATCGTGTTTTATTAGCACCTGAAAAGCAGGGGAAAGTTATGATCTCTTCTGATAAGAAGAGTCTCAATATTGATAAAACCGTGTAGCTCAAACTTTGTGAAATTTAAGTTTTGCTTAGCTTTATCAACTCTCTTTGTTCAGACACTTGTATTAGCTGATGATAAAGCCGCGGTAGCAACATCTGGCGGTAACCTCACTCTTCCTTCGGCTATGGAGTTAGATGGCATCGAGCGCAGAGTAGAGATGGTAAGTCCTCTTGGCCCCATTGAGCTTCGTTGGGAAAGAAGTGTTGAGCGCCTCTTTGTTAGAACTCCAGAAAGGGCAGTAATCGAGGCAGCAAATGCTGTTAGGCGAGCTTTAAGTAGAGGAGGGTTCCCCGTTGCAGCAACCTCTCTGACCTTAAATTGGCACGTGATTTTTTTCGATGAGAAATCCCCTGACGGACAAGTGCCAGTTGCACTCCTAAGCGGTTGTCATCCTGGCTGGATGATAGGAGACGGTAAAAATGCTCATATATATGTTCGAGCCCGAGCAGTAGCTTCCGGTTGTGATGGTGGCGGATCATTAAAATCTACAGAAGCAGAAGGGATTCTTGCCCAGGTTATGATTCATGAGATTGGACACGGCATAGAGCAGGCTTTGCTTGGTGGAGGCGGCATGCTCGATAGAAGTCGTTCAGAAGGATTCGCCACATGGTTTGAGCAGTATGTTTCTGCCTTTTCCCCGTTACTAAATGAGACTGAAGTTAAGAATAGGTTTAAAAAACTTGCTCTGATGAAGATGCGAACCCCAAACCCATTTCAGTTTCAAGGCACAGCGTATGATTACGCATACGCATCGATGATGTTTTCAGCGATTGAAGAAAGATTTGGAGTGCGTGGGTTATTTGAGGTTTATGATGTGATGCTCAAGGGACAGCAACCTTTTGTTAATGCAATAGAAAGCAGGTTCCACTGGAACCAATCCAAGTTGGCAGAAGAGATCGCGCGATTAATAAAATAACATCGACTATTTTACATCGAAGTGGCTAAAAGCGTCTCTTTTGACCGTGAATGTAAACTTTTTAGAGGGGGAAAGACCAACCCGAATACAGTGGTATGGCCTGAGTACGTTTTCTGAAATTATATCCGCAAGCGTACTCGTTATCTCTCTGTCCACAGTGCGCTGGACTTCCCGTGCTTGGAAGTTTGGATTGAATGCAAGGTCCGCGATTTCATGAGCAACTTCAGGGGTGAATTCGATTTTTATCGCGGAATAACTAGCTACTTTTGCGAGTGCCAACTTTGATATGCCCACAATTGTAGATTTATCTAAGTCGTTGAAAGGAACGATTGCAGTAAATCTGTTTAAAAATTCCGGTGCGAAATGGTGCCGTAAGCCAGGCTCTATAACTTGATAAACCTGATTACCTTGTAGTGGTTTGACATTGGCAGCCCCGAATCCTGTCGGATGTTGCGCTGCTATTAAGTCTTCTACTCCAGCATTTGATGTTGCGATTATCAATGATTTATTAAATAAGGCGAGTTTTCCTGTCCCTTCACGGAGGTGCCCTTCGTCAAGAATTTGAAGCATTGTGTTTCGTAGATTTTGATGAGCTTTTTCAAGCTCATCAAATAATACGACGCACTCTGGATTCTCAATTAAAGCATTTGTAAGATGTCCTCCTGTGTTATGACCGATGTATCCGGGTGGGGCTCCAAATAGTTTGGCAATCTCGTGTGGCGATGCATATTCAGAGCAATCAACTCGTACTATTTTTGAATTAAAAGCTACTTCACTAATTGCTTTTGCTAACTCTGTTTTTCCACCGCCTGTTTTGCCCACAAATAAGAAGGCACCCAACGGTTTTGCCGGATCTTTTAAGCCAGTGAAAGCACTTTTTAGTTTCTTGCACACAGTATCAATGGGGCCATCTTGTCCAAGTACTCTGGCCTTTACTGCTTTTATATCAAGATTTTTTGAAGAAGCCGAAATTCTCGCAGGAGTTACATGGGGAAGATCGACTTGATGAATTTCTAAGTGAGGGTTGACCGCTACGCAGATCTGATAAAGTACATCTGAAAATGCTCCAGGCTTATAAAGATGACTATGTTTTTTAATCAAAGGAAGAATTTTGTCTTCGTAATCAACAGTGCAAAGACTAATAATTTTATCTTTATATTCTCGTTCCCCGCCCGAGAATTCAACGAAATACTTTTTTAGTTGATCCATATCACATATTTTGATCCGTATAAACTCATCTGTAAGTTGAAAGTATTTTGAAACTTCCTCCATTGAGGCAT
This sequence comes from uncultured Bdellovibrionales bacterium, assembly GCA_964650155.1. Classification (GTDB taxonomy): domain Bacteria; phylum Bdellovibrionota_C; class UBA2361; order UBA2361; family J135; genus JAWXBT01. The sequence continues at coordinate 5,888 of CAZYRE010000056.1, read as the reverse complement.
TATCAGCCGTGATTGTTTGCGTAGGAGTTGGATCCTCGACTTGGCTAGCTTCTCTTAAAATTCCAGCAGAAACAAAAAAATTTTTGACCGAACCGAAATTCGCTTCGATTTCTTTAATGCTAAAGTTAATACGTAGCTGATTTAGAAGTTCTTTTGGTGAGCTCTCGTACTCAGTCGTAGCAGGCCGATGAAGTTCGTCAGCAATCTGTAAAGCTATTATCATCTCTAACTTTATTCTTGCTGCTTCAAGTCCTTTAAGGCTACCGAAAGTTGTTTTTAGAATTTCTATTCCAGCAATTTCTCCCCGTTTTGATGCCTCCTTAATTTCTTGAGTCGTCGGTGTTTTATTGAGCTTTTTTGATAAAGCAATGTAATCTTCGATCAAGCCTCTAGGAGTTAATTTAGTTTCACTGCTTGCAATCTTTTGAGTAGGCTCAGTGCTTTCTCGGACATGGATTTTATTCTCTACTACAGAAGTAGCATCTGAAATTCTGGATATGGAGTCATAGTACTCTAAGATTATTGTGCTCCAATCTGTGTTATACTCGATTAATGACGCCGTATCGAGCAGGGCCGGCTCAACTCTTATAGTCTTTTCCACAATCTCTACGTTGCTAGTGTCCACTTCGAATCTCCTTAACTGCATAGACGAAGACGCTAAGTCGGTCCCGTTTTTAAAATGGAATATTAATACATTTTTAAACTTAGTCTACTTACTTGGGCTTAGGATTGGATTTTGTGACGTATTAATACGTGACCATTGGAAGGCATGCCCACAGAGTAGAGTAATTAAACCTTTATGAAGTTAAGTATATGAATTGTTAAGATAAATTGTCGACAAAACTCCTCGACGATGGGGAAAGTGGCCTCACAAGCAACTTTCTTTTCGAATCTTCGATAAAGTATAGTGGAAGGACTAAATTGTTCAAAAGGGACTATATGGCAGTTAATAAAGTAATTCTCATTGGAAATCTTGGAGCGGATCCAGAGCTTCGTTATACAGGAAACCAGACTCCTGTTTGTTCATTGCGCATTGCAACTAGTGAGCGACGTAAGGATGCAAGTGGAAATTGGTCAGAGCACACTGAGTGGCACTCGGTGGTAGCATTCGGCAAGACCGCTGAGAATAGCGCTCAATATTTACAAAAAGGTCGCCAAGTATTTATCGAGGGCAAATTGCAAACTCGTAAGTGGCAAGATAAAGAAGGTAAGGATCGTTACACGACTGAGATCTTGGCCAACACTATTCAGTTCTTGGGCGGTGGTAAGGGAGCTGCTGTTCCTAAGGAATCCTCAAGTCATAACGAAAGTGCGCCTATGAAGTCGGCTCCGGTAGCACAGATGGCAGAAACATCCTCAGGCGCAGATTCTGAAATTTCATTCCAGGATGATGATATTCCTTTTTAGTTCTTAAAAAGGGAGTTTAAAACCTGGGCGTACGAGGTGGGGTTAAGAACCACCTCGTCGTAAATGTTTCTGATATCTTCAGTTGTAATCTTATCAAAATCTTGTTCCCTGGCAGTTATTATCACCCCGCCCATCTCCACAGCCCCAGGACTGATAAGCAGACTTTGTTCCCCCTCTTCGTAGAAACAATCCGGACGGTGCTTTTCGCGAGGGATGAAAATTACTTGCCATTCGCCGTCAGTGTAGTCGACGATTATATTTAGCATGTCCTTACCGCAGGGATGGTTGTTATCTAGTAAGTAGATAAGTCGTTCGAGCACAGAAACTAAATCTTCGCGGTTGTCTCCATTCAATATTACGTATCTGTTTCCATAGAAGGAGAAGGTTTCGATTTGTACAGAGAGAATATGCCCGATTAATGATGCTTTCTCTCTGTTTTTGTTGATGAGAGATGAAATTGGGAGCGAGTTACGAGGACAACTTTGAAAATGAAAATGATCCGGTGCTGATGCCCCAGCGGTTGCGCCATTAAAAAATACAGTAAAGACCCCAGATAAGTGTTCGGCTACGCGGAGTAAAGATTCTATGTGGCCTACAATATCTTGGCGGTGATGTTGAACATGAGCCAGTGTAAAATGAAGAGGAAAGATCGGCATTGGATTTGCCAAGGCTAGAAAATCACGCTCAATTAAAATGCCTGTCTGCTCTGGAGGTAAGTTTTCTAAGCATAGAAAACATGAGCGTGCCTTAACCACATTTGGATCTACATTGGCAGTGATGCTTACCATTCTCGCAGGATTGAATTGGACGGTGACAGTATCTCCGTACCATTCCAGGCGTTTCTCTTTTCTTGAGGCAAGACCTTGTAGCCCTCTTTGAAGTAGAGGCCAAACTTTAGCTTGCTGAGCATGTAGTCCTGCCAAGAGAGAGCTTGGGCTTTCATCATTTATAAAAGCCTTAAGATCATCTGGAGTTAAAATTCGTGTTTTCATTTGATGTCCGTTAAGGCTAGTTTTTTACGAATTATTATCTCTTTAGTTCGTATGCCATCTTTATAAATATTGTTCCTATTTTTTTTCTCCATAGGAAGGTTTGCATCAGAATTTCCATCCCAGCGCCGGCATAGATATAGGGAATCGTAAATCCTACTAATTTTATATTCCCGACATATCGCCAGCATCATGGCGTAATCTTCACCGTAACTTACATTTTCAAATCTTATTTTCCTTCCTATCTCGGTAGCAATTGCTCTGGGCGCACCGAGGCCGTGAATTCTTAACGCGTTGTTATGCCCATTAGTATCGGTCCATTCTTTATGATCAATTAGACCTGGTGGAATCTCTTTAAGATCAAAGTTAACTAATTGATATGAGCCAATCACGGCCGCACTACTATCTTTCTTGAATTGATCAATGATTCGTTGAAGGGTTGAATCAGAGGAGTAGAGATCGTCAGAATCGAGCTGAACGGCGTACTCACCACAGGATGAAGAATCTAGCGCTTTATTCCAGCATCCGCCAATTAGTAGGTTGGTTTCGGTTGGCTTGATGTGAACAAGTCTTTGGTCTTGTTTTGAAATTGTTGCCAGTAATTCACTGGTACCATCACTGGAATGATTGTCGACGACAATTACGTTAAATGGAAAGTTTGTTTTTTGGGAGAGTGCGCTTTTTACTGCTTCCCCGACAGTTTTGTGACGGTCTTTAACTGGGATGATTACTGAAGCAGTAGTAGGAAATGTCGTATTGGATGATTTGTATTCTTTAGTACGTTTGCCGAGATATGTTCCAGAAGTTTTTAGGTATTCAGTAAAGGTCTTTTCCAATTCTATTTGGGCTTCACGATTCTTGGAATCTACGTATGAGAATTGGGATTCATACTTTAGGTTATTTTCAGGTAATTTTGCTGTATAGAGATCTTTAGGTACATGTAGTGGCAGGCCATACTGTGAGAGCCATAATCTTAGTGCATACGATGCTGAGTATTTTAATGATTTAAAATTTGGAATTTTGTTTAATACTTCCTTAGCTTTTGTTACATCAATTAAAATTACTGGACCAAAATCAAAGTCATCTCTTACTGATCCTTCTTGGTAATCTATTAATTGTATAGTTTGACCATCTGTGCGAGAGAAGTCGGAATAAGTAATCGAGGTTTTCCCTGACCGTATTGGAGCTATTAATTCTAAAATTCCATCACTTTTAAATTCTGGAAGAAGAGCGTCCCTGACCAAGATAGCGAATTCAGTCTTGGTTGCATTGATTGCACTTAGGCATTGGCCACCATCCTCGAATGAGAGTCCCTTGTCTGTGCCATACGTTGCAATATGGGTGTAATTTTTAACTAAGCTATTATGCTTGACGGCGGATGGAATAATTAAGGTTACTTCTGATAAATTCATATGGCTCAAAAATATTCAGCAATATAAACTGTTTAGTTGTTGTGACAAATAGTTTTAATTGCCTTAAATGCTAATAGTTCAACTAGATTGTTTCGATCATACATCTAAGCTTTGGATTGAACAGTGATTATGAAGAGTAAAGGTCAAAATCGAGGGATGAGCAATCTATTAAAAGAAGAAGGACTTAGCATTTTTGAAGCTTTAGTAGCGCTGTGTTTGACCACAATGGTTTTATTGACCCATGCTCAGGCAATTATACAAAACCATGAAACATTCAATCGTAATAGGCGGAACGCCCTTGCTATGCAGCAGGCAGAAACACTCCTTGAGTCATATTGGGTAAAAGACTTACCTACTATAAGTACCTCTGATAACCTCACCGAGAATAATTATCTTTATAATGGAATTCGATTTAATAGAACGGTTACAGTAACTCAGAATTCGAATGCATCTGTTATCGTTGCGGTAAGTGTTACCTCCGCAACTTCTGGTCTAAGTGGCTCAGCCTCGCTCAGTAAGGAATTTACATTTTTGAATAAGAGATGATTCCGCATAGTCAACAAAAGATATCTGAGCGTGGCTACACATTAGTAGTTGTAATGATCCTTCTTGGGCTTACGGCGTTTGTAGTCAGGGAAGCATTGAAGAGAAGCTCTCTTGGTAGCGGTATCATTTATGAATCACGGGCGAGAGCATCACGACTCAATGCCGTTGAGAATAGCTTGTATAAGACAATCACATACTTGCGTGATAATTCACATAAGTACGCCTCGCCTTTTGATAGAGCAAATTTTTATACCAAATTTGACAGGATTGGTTCCTCTTCTGTTGGTGCTAATGATACGACCCTTGGTATCCCCACGCAGCTTTGGTTAGATGGAACTTCTAATACCGCACTTCTAACTAACGATAATGCTCTGCTAGGAACCGAGGCTTTTCCTGCGAGTACTAATATTACTGATGGTACTGCCGCAACGCTGACAGGAACGCTTTCGGGAGCTAGCCTTGGCACAGGCAAAGTAAGAGTCACTCTGCTTGATGCAATCGGAGAAACGACAGCTAATGATACTGCACCCACTCCTACAACAGATTTTGATCCGATTTACCGCGTTGATTCGATGACCGATATCGATGAGGGTGCGCATCTGTACGCCATTTTGAGAGGCGATATCGTTAACCTCTTTGATTACGGTGTTTATGGTAAAACTGCTTTTACATTCGCCGGTACCTGCGATTCTTATAACTCTGCCTCTGGAGATTACAGCTCCGGAATAAAAGCCGCTGGCTGTGTTGCTGGATCGTATTCGACATCTGCAATTAGTATGAGCGGAACTATATACGGGGAACTTCATAATAATTATAGAGATAGCAGTGTCTCCGGATCTGTCTGTTCTAATTTCACGGTAGGGTGTCCAAATGCTGGTAAGAAATGTAACGGTAAAGAGTGTGCTCCGCTTTTGTTAGATCAGTTTTTGATTGGTGGTTCTTCAACTTTCGCTACTTATTGTCCTACAAATCAGGGAAATTCTGTCGCAAATTGTGCGATAACTACAACCCTTCAGAATGGTCAATGCTGGAATCAACTTGGAGGAAGGGCAGGATGTAAGAATACATTAACTTCCTGTAAGAGCGGATGTACTTACAATGGAACCTACTACGCTAACATCTTAGGATTTCAGTCTTCTACTACTAACGTTGATTTCACTCCAACCCTAGGCACAGGTGTTGTTGAGTTATATTTTTGGAGTGTAACAAGCAATACGCTTTACGATACGAATATTTACAATAATACGACAGGTCAGCGACCATTGAGGCTCAGGCTTTATTATATGGGGACCACGTCCATAACAATCTCCGGAACTACTCAGCCGATACGAGCTTTTATTGTGGCTCCCTTTGCCCAAGTCACAGTTGCAGCTAATGTCAAAATCTATGGAGGGCTGGTTGCCGACACAGTAATTGTTAACTCTGGGGCTGAAATTCACTATGATTCATCTATGGCCGGAGAGGGGATAGTGGAAGATATGCAGTACAGAATAAGACAGATTACAGAGGTTCACAGGTAGAGAACTCTTCTGTA
>CAZYRE010000055.1:5160-16544 GCA_964650155.1 uncultured Bdellovibrionales bacterium | reverse complement strand
TTTAAGAAGCCATCTCCCAACTTATCTAAAATTCCTCTACAGTTGGGCGGCGTTAACCTCTTTTTAAGAGAGTATAGAAGTGTCAGCTACTCGCAATGAAGAATTAGGTGGTCTCCTCCAATCGAAATTAGGCAGTCATATACTTGGTCTAACGATCGAGTTTGGTGACTTGGTGTTAGTTATCGATCGAAAACATATCAAAGAAGTCTTTAAGACACTTAAAGAGGATAAGGATTTAAAGTTTCAGTTCCTCTCTAGCATTACAGCCATAGATTGGCTCGACAAGAAAGCAGATCGCTTCGAGATGGTATATCACTTAATGAATATTAATTCCTGGTATCGCTTGCGGGTTAAGGTGGCAGTACCCGAAGAAGATCCAGTTGTGGACTCAGTGTTACCACTTTGGGCTGGTGCAGGTTATTTAGAATCAGAAGTTTGGGATATGTACGGCATCAACTTCAGAGGAAATCCTGATGTTCGAAGGATGTTGATGTATCCCGAGTTCGTCGGACATCCGTTGAGAAAAGATTATCCTGTTCAAGGCAAACAGCCCCGTGTTCCAATGCTGCATCCTGAGGTTAGAAACACAGCAACGGACATGTCTAGACCAGCCTTAATTCAGATACGAAAGAGAAAAGAGGAGGCTAGGGCGTAGTATGATCACAGCTAAAAAACCCTCTCTATTTAATGAAGATCTTGGTCTTGGTGGCGTAACAACTAGAGTAAGACCTCGCGCGTTAAATGACGATCTCCACACCGAAACTATGGTCATCAACCTTGGGCCAGCACATCCTGCGACTCATGGAACTGCAAGAGTTGCTGCCGAGATCTCTGGTGAAAAGATCATCGATGCTGATGTTGAAGTTGGATATCTTCATCGTGGTTTTGAGAAGATGTGTGAGACGGTTGATTACAACCAGGTCATCCCATACACCGATCGTCTAAATTACGTTTCGCCACTCATTAACAACGTAGGTTGGGCTTTGACAGTTGAAAAGCTTTTGGGTGTTGAGGTGCCCAAGCGGTGTCAGTACATCCGAGTCATAATGTCGGAGATCTCTAGGGTGTGTGACCATCTTACTTGTCTTGGTGCGAGTGCGATGGAGTTGGGCGCTTTCTCTGCCTTCCTTTATATGGTGCAGGCTCGTGAGTACTTGTGGGATCTAGTCGAAGCTGTAACTGGAGCGCGACTTACGATTTCATACACTAGAGTCGGCGGAGTAAAGCACGATCTTCCAGAGAACTTCTCTAAACAGATGGCGGCCGCATTTGCAGGGGTCAGAACTCAACTTGATAGCTGCGATCGATTACTTTCACGTAACCGAATATTTATGGATCGGATGTGTGATGTAGCTATTGTTTCAAGAGAAGACGCAATTAGTTATTCGCTCTCTGGGCCAATCGGTCGGGCAAGTGGCATCAATTATGATGTAAGACGGGATTACCCATATTCCTCTTATCAAGATTTTAAATTCGAAGTTCCAATGGGAACTAAAGGTGATAATTACGACAGATTCTATGTTCGAATGCTTGAGATTGAGCAATCAATGAAGATCTGTGAGCAAGCCATCTCTAATTTGCCGGATGGTCCAGTAAGTCTTCGGGATCCACACATCGTGCTTGAGCCAAAAGAGGAAGTTTATAAGAGCATTGATGGCATGATTAATCACTTTGAGTTGGTGATTAAAGGAGTGCAGGTTCCTGCCGGTGAGGTGTATCAGTTTGTTGAAGGCGGAAACGGAGAGCTTGGTTATTTTGTTGTGTCTGACGGATCTGGTCGTCCTTACAAAGCTCACGTCAGAGCACCGAGTTATATCCATATGGGAATTATGAAGAAGATGCTGGTTGGCCACACTATTGCTGATGTGGTTCCAATCTTCGGAATGATCAACATGATTGGTGGTGAGTGCGATAGGTAAGTTTTAGGTGAGTATATGGTTAAGTTGTCTGAAAAAGCAGAAAAGAGAATCGTTGAGCTGGTCTCAAAGTATCCTGATAAAAAATCGGCCGTGATGCCTGCGCTTTATATCGCCCAAGAAGAGTTGGGGTTTGTAAATTCTGATGCGATCGCCTGGGTATCTGAAAAAATCGGAATGCCTCCAGTACATGTGATGGAGGTCGCCTCTTTTTACACTATGTATTACAAAAAGCCTGTTGGTAAGTATCACTTCCAAGTTTGTCGTACGCTTTCGTGTGCCCTGCGTGGTGCAAAACAGATCACTGAGTTTCTAGAGAAAAAGACCGGTGTTCATGCTCATGAAGTTTCTAAAGATGGTATGTGGAGTCATGAAGAGGTTGAGTGCTTAGGCTCCTGTGGTACCGCACCAATGTGCCAGGTTAATGATGTCTTTTTTGAGAATTTAACTGTAGAAAAATTGGATGAGTTAATGAAGAAGATTGCGAAAGAGAATCCTGATCTCAGGCTCTCTATGGTGAATGATAAGCTTGGTGGTGGTTTATCTAGTCATCCTCGGTCCCAGGTTATTTAGTTTTTAAAGGTAACGTTGTGGGTAATCATAAACAGATATTGTTGACCAACGTAAATCATAAAGATCAGTACACTTTGGCTGGTTATGAAAGTCGTGGCGGGTACAAAACTGTACGGAAAGTTTTGGCCATGGATCCGGTCAAGGTGATTGAAGAAGTAAAAGCTTCTGGCCTTAGAGGTCGAGGTGGAGCTGGATTTCCTACGGGAGTTAAGTGGGGATTTGTTCCAAGGAATACAGGCAAGCCTGTTTATTTATTAAATAACGCAGATGAGAGCGAACCTGGAACTTTCAAAGATAGAGTTTTGTTAGAGCGAGATCCTCACCTTTGTATAGAAGGGATGATCATCGCGGCCTGGGCTCTGCAAAGTAATTGGTCATGTATCTATATTCGTGGTGAGTACGGTTATCCTTACACCCAGATTAATGATGCCGTTAAAGAGGCGTATGCTAAGGGATACTTAGGGGATAACATTTTCGGTACTGGATTTAAGCATCACATGGTCGTTCACCGCGGCGCTGGTGCATATATCTGTGGTGAGGAAACAGGACTCATTGAATCTCTAGAAGGAAAGAAGGGTCAGCCAAGATTGAAGCCTCCTTTCCCCGCAGTTGTTGGAGTTTACGGCTGTCCAACTGTTGTAAATAATACAGAAACTTTAGCTGCTCTTCCCTGGATCATGGAGAACGGCGCGCCTGCTTATAAAGCGATAGGCACAGAGAAATCTACTGGAACTAAATTAATAAGTGCATCAGGTCACATCAATAAGCCTGGTGTCTATGAAATTGAACTTGGCTATCCGATGAAGAAATTCATTGAAGAGGAGTGTGGTGGAGTTTTGGGTGGGAAAAAGCTCAAAGCTGTCATCCCTGGCGGTTCCTCCGTTCCGGTTCTTAGAGCTGACGAGCTTGAGGGTGTGAACATGGATTATGAGTCCTTACAAAAAGCCGGGACAATGCTTGGCTCAGGTGGATTCATCGTAATGGATGAAACTGTTGATATGGTTGATGTGGCTCTTAACTTGGCCCATTTCTATACCCACGAATCGTGTGGGCAGTGCACTCCATGTCGTGAAGGCGGGCATTGGATAGAGAAGATTTTTCAGCGAATTAAAGATGGTTACGGAAGAGAAGAGGACCTCGCATTAGTGGAGAACCTCTGTAAGCAGATAGGTGGTAGGACCATCTGTCCATTCGGTGAAGCTCTAATTACCCCAGCGTTAAGCTGCATGAAGAAATTTCCGGATGAGTTTACAAGTAAGATTAAGGCAGCCATTCAAAGTGGTAGAAGAGTAGAGGACTACCAACCGGCTGCTGGGCATTAAAGTTTGTAAGTTTTAGGGACTACAGTCATGTCAGGAACGAATGGTCAGTCAAAAGGTGCGGCACCATCAATGGTAGAGATAACCATTGATGGACGTAAGGTCTCAGTGCCAGCGGGAACTAACCTTATCGAAGCTGCAAAGACCGCAGGAATAGATATTCCTCACTACTGTTACCATAAGGATCTCTCTATCGCTGGAAACTGTCGGATGTGTCAGTGCGAAGTGAAGGGACGTCCTAAATTAGAGATCGCTTGTAACACCACTGCCCAAGCAGGAATGGAAGTTAGTACTCATCTTACTTCGCAGACTGTAGCTGATGCTCAGGCCGCTACTCTTGAGTTTATCCTCATTAACCACCCACTTGATTGTACCGTGTGTGATCAATCAGGGCATTGTAAATTACAGGATTTTCATTACGAGTATAACGCTAGACCAAGTAGATTCGTCGAGCAGAAAGAGCACAAAGTAAAAGCAGAGCCTCTGGGTCCTAACGTGATCCTTGATGGTGAACGTTGCATTATGTGCACTCGATGTATCAGGTTTTGTGATGAAGTTACGAAAACTTCAGAGCTCGGAATGTTGAATCGAGGTGATAAGTCAGTCATCGCCATTAATAAAGGTAAGGAATTAGATAATGCCCTCTCAGGCACAGTTGTAGATCTCTGTCCTGTTGGCGCACTGACCCATCGTAATTGGAGATTTAATTCCCGTATCTGGTACACCGATCAATCAGACTCTATCTGCACTGGGTGCTCTACAGGCTGTAACGTTAAGGTAGCTGTCAGAGACAACGAAGTCGTTCATGTTAAAGCTAGATATAATGGAGCCGTCAACAAAGAGTGGCTCTGTGATGAGGGTCGATATGGGTTTCAGCGTTTCCAACCTGTTGAGAGATTAAATAATCCGACAGTAAAAAGATTTGCTACAGAATGGGATAAGGCGCTTGATTCATTTAAATCTCTAAAGGGCGAAGAGACTCTCGTCTTTGTCTCTCCTGATCTGACTTTAGAAGAGTACTGGCTTCTAAAGAAGTTCTTGGATCGTGACATCCAAAAATTTAAGTCAGTCGTTGCTTACAGAGAGAGAAAACTCTCTGAGGTTGAAAAGATCTTAGTCAGTCCTGATTACGCAGCTAACTTCCGTGGGGCTCAGCTCTTTGGGCTAGCCGGAGAGAATCCAGAGCAGGAGTATGTTGATGCTTTAGCACAACTTCGTGCAGACGGCGTTGAGAGAGTCCTCTTAGTTGGGGAGAGGTCTATTCTTTCTCCGGATAGAACTCCTGAAACAATGTCAGGAATTTCCAGAGCGGCTATCTCTATCGGAATATTAGCTGATGCATCCTCGGCTTTAGTGCCCTCAGTCCAGACGATCCTTCCTGAGAAGACATGTCTAGAGAAGGCTGGATTAATGGTTAACAGGAAGATGAGGCTGCAATTTGCAGAGAGAATTATAAATGCACCGAATAATGCTCTCTCAATGTGGCAGATTCTAAACCTTGCTTCAAAGAAGCTTGGGCAGGAACTCATATCTTGTAATAATGATAGAGAGCTGACTCTTCGGTATCTGAAGAGTGATTCAAGACTAAGTCAGATAAGAATTGCGGATCTTAAGAATGGTGGCGTCTCTCTGACAGAGTTGTCGGTAGGACATGGTGCTGGAACACAACTTTCCGCCGGGGCGGCTTAAATACAGGTTGAGGCTATAGGAAGAGTATGGAGTGGCTGATTCTTATTATTAAAGTTGTGGTCATATTTCATGTGGCCCAAGGGCTCGGCGCCCTTTGTGTATGGGTAGAGCGGAAGGGCTCTGCTCTTATTCAGGATCGTATCGGAGCAAATCGAGCCGGCGCATATTTTCAGACAAATTCAATCGCGCTTAAGCCAGTGTTTGGAGTTGTTAATATTTTAGGGGTATTAGGAGTCATTAACACCTTGGTGTGTGATGCTGTAAAAGCTCTTTTTAAAGAAGACTTTGTTCCAAAGGGAACCTCTAACTTTGTTCATTCCCTTGCGCCTTTTATGGCTGTTTTCCCAGTTTTTATGGCTTACGCAGTAATTCCTGTGGCGCCAGATTTTGAAATTGGTGGTTACAAAATACGCGCGCAGGTAGCAGAGCTTGATGCTGGAATTTTATTTATCTTCGCCATGGCTTCCATTGCAGTTTATGGAGTAACGATTGCTGGCTGGTGTGGCAACAATAAGTTCTCCCTTCTTGGTGGACTTAGAAGCGCAGCCCAGATGATCTCATACGAAATTTCATTGGGATTAGCCTTGGTGGCGATGATCGTTCTTTACGGAACTCTTGATCTTTATCAGATGGTGCAAGCCCAAGAGAGAATGATAGGTGGTATCCTTCCAGCTTGGGGAGTCTTTACTCAACCGATAGCTTTTATTCTCTTCTTTGTTGCAGGCATGGCTGAGACAAAGAGAGCTCCATTCGATCTTCCTGAAAGTGAATCTGAGCTTGTTGCCGGATATTTCACCGAATATTCAGGAATGAAATTCCTTCTTTTCTGGTTAGGGGAGTTTGCTGAAATCGCACTTCTTTCTGCTCTCATTGTTCTTATGTTCTTTGGTGGATGGGATTTACCTTTTGTTGATTATCCAGCTACCTGGGTAGGGGCACTCATAGGGCATGCTGTTTTCATGGGGAAGATAGTCTTCTTCTGTGTGCTTCAAATCGTGATTCGATGGACTTTGCCAAGGTTCAGATATGATCAATTAATGCGCCTTGGTTGGAAGTATCTACTTCCGATCGCACTTCTAAACCTTGTAGTGACAGGAGCGCTTAAATTACTCGCGTAGGAAAATATGGAAGGACTTCTCTGGTACATAATCGCTGGACTCGCTCTTGGATCTGCCTTGGGTGTTGTCTTTATGCAAAGGGCCCTTTATTCAGCCTTTTGTTTAGTACTGCATCTTTTCTGTGTGGCGGCTCTATTTGGGTTTCTTGATGCCCACTTCTTGGCGGTGGCTCAATTGATTGTTTATGCCGGGGCGATCATGGTCTTGGTCATATTCGTAATTATGCTTCTTAGCCTTGAAGGAAAGGAGCGCCCATCATCATGGTTTGTAACTGGGCTTGCAGGACTTGGAGCTGTTGGAGTGTTGTGGTTAACCTTCGACCCAATTCGTAAGGCGTTTCCGGGACAGGGTACTTCACTCCAGGGTGATATTAAATCCGTCGGAATGGAGCTCTACACAAAATATCTTTTCTCATTTGAAATTGCTTCTGTGCTGATAATGGTCGCAGTAGTAGGAGCAGTAGTTTTGGCTAGGAGGATGAAGAGTCATGCCAGTAGGTAATTACCTCGCCCTAGCGGCTGTACTATTTTCTATCGGTATCTTAGGAGTCATGCTCCGTAGGAATACGATCATAGTGTTCATGTGTATTGAAATTATGCTGAACGCAGTGAATCTGACCTTTGTTGCATTCTCTAAAATGCATGGAAACCTAGACGGTCAGATAGGAGTATTTTTTGTAATGGTCGTAGCAGCAGCAGAAGCTGCTGTTGGCTTAGCCATAATAATTTCAGTCTTTAGATCGATTCTTTCTGTAGAAACGCCTGATTCAAGTGAGCTAAGGTTATGACCTCAATTGAGCCTAGTTTAGCATTAGTACTGCTTGCACCATTACTTGGTTCTATAGCGGCTTTCCTCATTGGAAAGAGAGCTAAATCCGCAGCTGGCTGGATAGCTACGTTAGCTTCTCTCTCTGCCTTTGGCTTAGTAATCGATCTCTTTAGACGTCTAAGCCACGACGGAACATTTGAGTATAATCTTTTTACTTGGATGACAGCGGGTGATTTCACCGTTGATTTCATGTTGAGATTCGATGCCCTAACCGCAGTCATGTGTCTTGTGATTACAGGTGTCGGCAGTCTTATCCACCTATATTCTGTTGCCTACATGGCAGAAGATGAGGGAAGACATAGATTCTTCTCCTATTTAAATCTTTTCTTATTTTCGATGCTCGTTCTAGTTCTGGGCGGGAACCTCTTAGTTCTCTTTATCGGTTGGGAAGGAGTGGGGCTCTGTTCATACCTACTTATCGGGTTCTGGTTCAAGAATCTCGCCTATGCCGCTGCTGGCAGGAAAGCATTTGTAGTTAATAGAATAGGTGATGCTGGATTTTTACTCGCGATATTTTTGATCTCTCAATGGATTGGAACCTTAGATTTCGTAGAGTTGACCAAGGTAATTACTGGAAGTGCAAATTTAGAATCACTAGTGCAGCTGCTCACAGTTATCGGAGTTTGCCTATTTATCGGCGCTGCTGGTAAGTCTGCTCAAATTCCACTCTATGTTTGGCTGCCAGATGCTATGGCTGGTCCGACACCAGTTTCTGCACTTATTCATGCTGCAACAATGGTCACCGCTGGTGTTTACATGATGGCACGTGGACATATCATTTTTGATCATGCTCCTTATGCTATGGCAATAGTGTCCTGCATATCTGTGCTAACTGCTTTCATTGCCGGAACAACTGCGATAGCTCAGAACGACATCAAGAAAGTGTTGGCTTACTCTACTGTTAGTCAGTTGGGTTTCATGTTTATGGCCGCTGGCTCAGGTGCTTATTGGGTTGCGATCTTTCACGTAGTAACACACGCATTCTTTAAGGCTTGTTTGTTCCTTGGTGCTGGATCTGTAATTCATGGCTGTCACCATGAACAAGATATGCGGCATATGGGTGGGCTCGCTAAAAAGATGCCGATCACTTTCATCACATATTTGATCTCTACTCTTGCAATCGCTGGTATCGCGCCGTTCTCTGGATACTGGTCAAAGCATGCAATATTAGCTGCTCTTGAGTCGAGTGGTAACGCACACCTTGCTGGATACGTGGAATTCCTGGCTCTTATGGCTTCCATTACAGCGGTTGTGACTGCATTTTACATGACCCGATCTTTGGCCCTTACATTCTTAGGTAGTTACCGTGGTCATGCTCATCCACATGAGTCTCCAATTCTAATGACATTGCCTCTAATCATACTGGCAGGACTTGCCTCTGTGGCTGGGTATTACGGTGGAGATTTGGCTCATTATTTAGGTAATGTTCTTCCACACGGACCTCATTTTCATAAGGAAGCAATTGCAGATGCGCTTATGCATAGCTGGACAGCGATAGCTGGCGTAATAGTGGCGTTGGTACTTTACACCTCATTTAAAGATCTTCCAGGAAAGGTCTTTAAAGCACTTTCTCCAGTCGGGAATCTTTTGGCGAACAAATATTACTTGGATGAGATCTTTGCATTCATGATTGTTCGACCGCTGGAAGGATTAGCTCGGGCACTTTGGATAAAGTTTGATCAAGGCATTGTGGACGGGGCCGTGAATGGTACTGCCGCAGTAGTTGATGTCAGTGGTGAAGCCCTAAGATCTGTTCAAACCGGACAAATAAGAACTTACATGGTTCTTATGGTGTTCGGAATGGTTGCACTTATGGCACTTTACGTTGTTCTCTAGGAGAGAAGAGAGATGATTCAGTTACTTCGCGAGTTTTTTGGAGCACATCTCCTCTCGGCAATTACGTTTGCGCCCTTAATGGGTGCATTGTGGTTGTACCTCTTCCCAGCTGGAAGGCACGATTCAGTTTACAGAGGAGTAGCGATTCTTTGGAGCTTACTCACCTTAGGACTAAGCCTCTTAATGCTTTTTGATTTTGATCCAGCTAACACGGGACTTCAGTTAGTTGAGTCCGTTGCTTGGCTTCCTGACTACGGCATTAAGTATGGACTCGGAGTTGATGGAGTTAGCTTAGTTCTAATTTTCCTAACTACCTTCTTAATGCCTTTAATAATGATCGCTTCTGTCTCTGTACACGAGAGGCTGCGTGGTTATCTGGCCAACATGTTGGTGCTTGAAACCGCGATGATCGGAACATTGGCCGCTACTGATGCATTTTTGTTCTACATATTCTGGGAGTTCATGCTCTTTCCGATGTATTTCTTGATCGGAATATGGGGCGGACAGAGAAGAGTTTATGCTACTTTGAAGTTTGTTCTCTACACCGTAGCCGGGAGCGTTCTTCTCTTGGTGGCTTTACTCTATGTTGTTTGGCAGAACTCTGAAGCTACAGGGTTAGTTTCTTTTGCTATCTCTGACCTTGTTAACACCAGACTCACTCCTATCGAAGAGCTCTGGCTTTTTGCTGGATGTGCTGTGGCTTTCGGAATCAAGGTTCCAATATTTCCGTTCCACACATGGTTACCGGATGCCCACGTGGAAGCACCAACAGGCGGGTCTGTGGTCCTTGCAGGTGTGCTCCTTAAGATGGGTCTTTACGGATTTTACAGATTTGCCTTTCCACTTTTCCCATATGCAGCAGAGGTCTTTACTCCTTACCTAGCAATTTTAGCCGTGATCGGAATTGTTTACGGGGCACTTGTTGCTTGGGCTCAGGGAGATATTAAGAAATTGGTCGCGTATTCTTCCGTCTCCCATCTTGGCTACTGCGTACTTGGTTTTGTAGCTCTAAATACAATTTCGGCTACAGGATCTATCTATCAGATGTTAAATCACGGTGTTTCTACTGGAGCACTCTTCTTACTCGTAGGTGTCCTTTACGATAGACGACACACTCGTGCGATATCTGAGTACGGTGGTCTTGCTTCTAAAGTTCCGGTTTTCGCATTTCTATTTTTGGTTTTCACACTGAGCTCAATCGCTCTACCACTTACCAACGGATTCGTTGGAGAGTTTCTAATTCTTAATGGTAGTTTTAGAACTTTCCCTCTACTCACTGCTGTAGCAGTACTCGGTGTTATATTAGGTGCGGTTTATATGCTCACCCTATACATGAAGACGTGTTTTGGAGAGTTGGATGAGAATAAAAATGGCGATTTAGAAGATGTAAAGTCTCATGAGCTTGCTACACTTGTTCCCTTATTAATTGCTGTGTTTGTTATGGGTATTTATCCTCAGCCGATTATGAATTTGTACGAGCCTACAGTGAAGGCGTACATCTCTGGCATTGAGTCAAAACGAGTAGCTTTAGTAGCTAAAAATTCAAATGCAACACCAGAAAAAGTTCTTTCTGTTGAGACTAATGCAGTTAAAAAACTTACCAAGAAATCTTAGTTCGGAGCCAATATGATTACAGCGATTGACTTTCAGGTAACTGCACCGATTTTGATAATCACGATCGGCTCGTTACTTGTGCTTATGTCCGAAGTTACAATTAAGTCTGAGTTAGTTCGGAATGGTTTGACCTTGCTCTCTCTGATTGGTGCATTTGTCGCAACAATTTGTTTTGCTGGTCAATATGTAGATGGTGGAACCGCCTTTGGTGGATTTGTTTACGCGGACAAATTTACCTGGTTAGCGATGCTACTAGTCACAGGTGGCTCTATCGTTGCTTTTGTATTGGGACTTAGATCCCTTGATAGTGAGAAGGTTACTTCACAAGGTGAGTACTATTCATTGTTGTTAATGAGTGTAATTGGCGCACTCGTATTAGTTTCTTCTCGTGAGCTAATCCTTCTCTTTGTTGGATTAGAGATAATGTCAATCGCGCTCTATTGTTTATGCTCCTTTAATTTGTGGAGCAGTCGCTCAAGTGAATCAGGACT
>CAZYRE010000055.1:2277-5060 GCA_964650155.1 uncultured Bdellovibrionales bacterium | reverse complement strand
CCAACAATAGTTACTGCGTTTATGGCCTGCGTTATTAAGAGTGCAGCCGTGATGGTTGCCATGCGCGGACTCTGGGTAATCTTTGGTGAGCCAAATATTTTAGCGTATTGGTCCGATCTTCTCTGGATCCTTGCCGTTCTTACCATGACGTTCGGCAACCTAATCGCCCTTCGTCAGCGCACCGTAAAGCGAATGCTTGCTTATTCAAGTATCTCTCATGCCGGGTATATGGCTGTAGCTTTACTCATTCCTGGATCTATCGGTGGTGCCGCTCTTGTCTATTACTTAGTTGCCTATATGGTGATGACCTTCGGTGCTTTCGGGGTTGTTATGTCAGTTGCTGACTCTGCTAAGGACGGGGAAGAAGGGGATTCTATCGAGAGATTTAAGGGACTCGGGCTTAGAAATCCCGCTCTTGGAATATTAATGACAATTTTTATGTTCTCTCTAGCCGGATTACCCCCTGGTTTAGCTGGGTTTTTAGGCAAATTTTATATATTCAGTGCGGCAATACAGGCCCATTACACCGGACTTGTTGTCATCGCCGTGATTAATTCCGCTATTTCATGCTACTACTATCTGCGGGTGCTAGTGGCCATGTACTTTCAGGATGGAGAGCCTGTCCTTGTTAGAGTACGGGCTCCAGTTTTCGCTGTTATGTGTTGTTGCGCACTAGCAGCAGTTCTCCTTGGAATGTTTCCAACAGGACTGCATGACTTAGGGGCAAGGGCAACACAGGTAGTGGGAATTCCTGTTGGCCTGGTCACCCCGTAAGTAACCTATTTTTGGTGAACCCAGGATGTTTGCACTTACAAAGATTGATTGCGCCTTGGCTGGCGGTCCGCCTTCACTAGGGCAGAGCGATCTTTATTCCGTTCTAAATCCAACTCAGCATCCTGGATGTTTGGTGGCAGGTTTCTCTACCGCCGCTCGTGAGACCGTTAGTGGTCATATCGCCTCTAAGTTAGCCCTTGAGCACTTTATTACTACCGTTACTGAGATATTGACTCGCCGTAGCCAAGGAGAGCCTGAAGCCAGAGTGGTTGGGGCAATGGAATTTGCATTCCGAGAAGCCAATCGTGGCGTTTATGAATTTGGTCACCAATTAGCTGCAGGTGGCAGAATGGGTGCTTCCTTGATGGGACTTATTATCGATGACGGAACAATTGCAGTAGGAAAATCTGATTCCGGTTCTGTCTATATCGTAAGGAATGGAGAGGTCGTTCCATTCTTTATCGAGGATTCAGAGGCTACATCTATAAATTCAAATCACGTTGGTGCTAATTCATTGGTCAATGTTGAAATGTCCTCCCTGCCACTTCAGAGTGGGGATGCGATCCTCGCGTTTTCTCGAACACTAGATCCTGTAGAGGAAGCAAGATTAATAGATTCTGTTCAGGCAGGACTTATCGTAAATGGTAAGGGGCTTAATTTCGGTATTGAACACCTATTCCCTGATAGAGGAACAGTGCCGGTGCTACTTGCAATTACTGTTGGTCCAGAAGGAATTTATCTTGAGGAGGTCGCATGAGCGACGGATCTGTCGGGTTAATCGGGCTGGGTGTAATGGGTGCAAGTCTCGCACTCAATCTATCTAGAAATAATTACTCTGTTCTTACTGCAGATAGAAAGCCAGAGAGAGCCATTAAACTAAAAGAACAGAAGGATTCTTCAAATATTGTGCTGCTATCTAGTTACAAAGAGATAGTTTCAAAACTGCAAAGACCAAGATCGATCATCTTATTGGTTACTGCTGGAGCACCAGTTGATGAACTAATAGCTGAGTTACTTCCTCTATTAGAGGAAGGGGATGTAATCGCCGATTTAGGTAATTCTTATTACAAGGATACCCGAACCAGGGCTCACCTTACTGCACAGAAAGGAGTGCACTTCTTAGGTGTTGGAATATCTGGAGGCCAGGAAGGGGCACTCAAGGGACCAAGCATAATGCCTGGTGGCTCAAAGGATGGCTGGGAAATATTAGCGCCAATTTTCGATAAAATAGCAGCTAAGGTTGAAAAGCCTTGTCATGCTTATATTGGACCAGAAGGTGCTGGTCATTTTGTGAAGATGGTTCATAACGGCATTGAATACGCCGACATGGAGTTAATTGCAGAGGCTTACTCTATTCTTAATTCCGTTCTTCATAAAAAAACTCCTGAGATGGGAGAGATCTTTACGAAGTGGAATAGTGGCGTACTCTCTTCATATTTAATCGAGATTACCGGGAAAATTCTTGGTACCAAGGATGATGGTGGTGGTTATCTAGTTGAAAAGATCTTAGATAAGGCTGAGCAGAAAGGCACAGGGAGATGGACGATTGAGTCAGCTCTAGAGCTTGCTTCCTCAGTTCCCACAATTACAGCCTCCGTTGATGCTAGAATTATGAGCGGAGAGTTAGCTCTAAGAGCAAAGCTTTCTTCTTTATATACAAAAACTGCCACAAGCGGTGATATCACAATTCAAGATGTTCATGATGCATTATATGCCGCAAAGATATTGGCATATGCTCAAGGCTTTTCCCTGATATCAAAGGCCTCTTTAACTTGGAATTGGCAGATTAATCTTGCCTCACTTGCCACTATTTGGCGTGGGGGTTGTATTATAAGAGCTAAGCTTCTAGAGGTTTTGGAAAAGATTTTAGCTAATCATGACAATGCTGCTTCATTCTTATCAGATTCGTTTATTACTTCCGAACTCAAGCCACGAATTTCAGCGCTTAGAAAAATAGTCAGCTTGGCATCTCAATCTGGTATTCCGATTCCAGGATTTTCTTCGGCGCT
>CAZYRE010000055.1:0-2177 GCA_964650155.1 uncultured Bdellovibrionales bacterium | reverse complement strand
TCGTTACCAAAGAAGAAGCCTCTAACTGCGTATCGCTCATCAGTTAAATTACGAGCCCAAAAAGTTAAGCTCCAAGAAGGCTCAGCATATCCAGCACTGACATTCAGAAGATAATACGGGCTGGAAGTTTCATTATGGCTATCTTGATAGTAGTAGCTGTCTTTGCCTGTTAATTCTGCTCTTACAAACCAATGATCGACTGGCTTATATGTGGTAGCAAAATAATATTGCCAGTTTGGACTTGTTGATTGCTCACGGTCTTCTAAAATCTCATCACCACCAGCATCGGTGTACTTGGTATCAAGTAACGTACCAGACAATGTAAACTGCCAGTAATCAGAAGGCTCGTAAGTTACCTCTGTTTCAAATCCATAGTTAATACCTCGGGCAACATTATCAGTAAGGTAAGCAAAAGTTAGAGGGTCAGATGGATCGCTTTGAAAGGAGAGCTTTGTTTGTACATCCCGTCTTAATCCAGCAAAGATAGCAGAGCGAGTAGTAATAGAGTTATCAGGTGTATTGGTAATAACTCCGACTTCAGAATTATATAGATATTCCGGATCAAAGAATCTTTGAGATTCAGGAATGCTAAGGGCAGAGTTTACACCACCACCTTTAAAGCCCCTAGAGAAAGTTAGGTAATTACGAAGTGTCTCTGACCAAACTTTATCAAGAGTTACGTGTCCGCCCCACATCCAGTCATTAGGGGATCCTGAATTAGATCTGGAATCAACGTAGTCAACCGTGCGGTATTCTTCCCGGCCACCAATTCTAAGGGCTAAGCCTTCACCTAGTGGTACTTCATATTCCCCAAAAAGTGCGCCGTTATTAGATTTATAATCGCTTTCCAGTCTGTCGTATTCATCAACTCCAGCAAAGTTCTTAGTTAAGCTTCCTTCTTTTAGTTGTTCACCGAACAACCCGGCACTCCATCTGGAAGTCTCACCTTGTTTGTAATTCTTTGCAGAAGATCTAACCCAGATACTTTGCTGTAAACTTCTTCGAGTGCGATTAGTGCTAGTAAAATATGAGTATGGATTATTTGGTGCCCAGAACTGTTCATTCCCCCAATCTCCGTCGTAACTATAGATACTTTGAGCATCAAGGTATGCAGTTACAGATTCAATTTCAAAAGATCTCTCTGGCTTCCATAAAATTCTAAATGCACCAGCCCCTGCGTGCATTGAATCTTCACCTGGTTCATCAGATTGGGTACGGAGGGAATTATCGATTGCAAAAGCATCGTAGCCATTATCGTTATCAATATAGATACCGGTTAACCCAAGTGATAATTCATTTGTTTCCTGCCATAAAAGCTTAATTCTAGAGGTTGATTCATCCCGTTTATTTGTATCATCCCGATTTAAAAACTGATCGTCTCTAAATCCATCGCTACTATGATTATAAGTAGATACTCTGACCTTAAGTCTATCTCCAGTACCATCAACTCTACCGCCTAAAGCCAGTCCTGCTGCAATTAATCCATCACTCCCTCCAGAGAATTCCGCCTGTCCACTTTGGTAAGCGGTTGGTTCTTGAGAGGTAATTACAACTGCACCAGCTAGTGCACTTGATCCGTATCTTGTTTCCTGTGGTCCACGCAGAACTTCAACTTGGGAGAGGTCAAACAATGATGTCCCAATCCCAAGCCCACTAAAATCAATTCCATCCACTATTAATCCCACCGATGGATTTGGTGCTCCTTCATACTGCTCAACTTCGCCGATTCCGCGAATCTGAAAAAACCTCGGCCTAGATGTGCCACCAGCCCAGGTGAGGGAAGGAACCGCGTCCATCACATCAACAAATTGATCAGCACCGCGCTGCTCAGTTTCGTTTGGTGTCAGAACCGATAGAGAAGTAGGGGAGTCTTTTAATAGATCGGGCAGCACTGAGCCACGAACTGTAATCTCAATCGGTTCCTTATTAGGAACCTCATTTTCAGCGAATGTTAATGGAATAAATAGAAAAAAGGCTGCTAATAGCGCTATCTGTCGTTTCATAATCTCTCCCTCCGCCAGTATTACCTGGTTCAGGTTCAAAGGGTTATGCCCTCACGGCATCTCAGGTCCCTCTCGGACCTCCCCTGAGAATTAAAATTTATAATCAGGACCCTAACAAACCCTCAGTAATTTTTCCATAGTCCAAAATCACCTCTAAAATTACTTCTCCGGAGA
>CAZYRE010000054.1:4008-16690 GCA_964650155.1 uncultured Bdellovibrionales bacterium | reverse complement strand
GGCCAACGTATGCAGCACAATAAATTGTAGTTAAAATACCGATACTCAAAGTTACTGCGAATCCACGAATTGGGCCGGTTCCAAAATAATAAAGAAGAATTCCCGTTAGTAGTGTTGTGATATTTGAATCCACAATCGCTGACATAGCTTTATCGTACCCCGCAGCTACAGCTGCATCCCGAGTCGAGCCATTTTTTAACTCCTCTCGGATACGCTCAAAAACTAGAACGTTAGCATCGACCGCCATACCGATAGTTAGAGCCAACCCTGCCAACCCTGGCAACGTTAACGTTGCGCCAAATGCGGAAAGAAGAGCCAACATAAAAAAGAGGTTCAAGATCAATGTGACGATCGCTATAACACCTGCCTTCTTGTAATAGAGAGACATAAACACAAGAAGGAATGCAGCACCCATCAGAATAGAGATAACTCCTTTCTGAATCGACTCAGCACCAAGGCTTGGTCCAACCGTACGTTCCTCTAAGGCCTTAAGCGGAGCTGGTAGAGCGCCAGCACGAAGAACGACAGCTAACTCATGTGCCTCATCAAAAGTGAAGCCGCCTGTGATGCTTGCCTGACCGCCGCCGATGGCCTCATTAATCCTAGGAGAAGAATAAACAGTCCCATCAAGGATAATTGAGAGATTTCTTCCAACATTTGAAGAGGTAATCTGACGGAACAACTTGGCGCCTTCAGAGTTCAAGCCCAGTGAGACCTCGACTTGACCATTTAACATCTGAACGCGGGCATCTTTGACGGCATCCCCGTTCATTAGAACTTCATCTTCAACTGTAACAGTCGCACCAGCCTTATCCCTTAGAGTAATAGTAGGAACAGCCCCCGCCCCTGAAGGAAGAAGTCGAAACTCAAGTTTGGCAACGGATCCAACTACTCGTTTTACAGAATCGATATCTTTAACTCCGGGCATCTGTAAGATTATACGGTTTATACCTGCACGCTGAATGGTTGGTTCAGATACACCGAATTGATCCACCCTGTTTCGAAGAGTTTCTATTGCTTGAGTAACGGACTCTTCCTCAATTTTTTTTGCGCTCTGTTCAGAAAGTGCATAGGTAATTCGTGGGCGCTCTGTTTCATCTGCAACATTTAGGAAAAGAAGCTCTCTATAGTCTTCAGTAATTTTGGTCTTTAAGGTCTCAAGTTGACGAGCGCTGACCAGGGTTAATTCAAGCTTAAAATCATCAGAGATTCTGGAGCGAAGAATTGCGACCTTCTCTTTTCGTAGCTCAGATTTGATTGAATTAGCTATCGCTTGAAGTCGGCTTTTTACGGCTTCTTTTGTTTGGACTTCATAAACAAGGTGAACACCACCAACAAGGTCCAACCCTAAATTAAGAGGTCTAGAGATCCACCCATCCTTGAATGTCTCTTTCGATACATTGGGAGCTAAGAACGCGATGGCCCCAACTATAGTAACAAGAAATATAATAAGGCGTTTTTTAACATCTGGATTCATATTCTTATGCAGCCTTTTTAGAGGCCTCCTCTATATCCATTTTTTTTGAAATCTTTGAGGCAACAAACTTAACCTTAACGCTTGGCGCAATTTCAAGCGAGACACCATCATCAGCGATATCGGCGACTCGTCCAATTATGCCGCCAGCAGTAATTACTCTATCCCCTTTCTTTAAAGTCTTAAGCATATCCTCATGAGCTTTCATCTTTACTTGCTGTGGTTTTAAAACCATGAAGTAGAAAATAAAGAGGACCATCGCCAACATCGGGATCATCTTTCCAAGCAATTGAGCAAAGCTTGGAGTTGGAGGCATGCCAGCAGGAGCGCCTTGCGCCAAAGCAAACTCGGGCGCTACAAAACAGAGCCCCAAGAAAAGAATAAATATAAAAATACTAATCTGAGGTATCTTCCGTTGAGCCGAGTGAAACATTGGACCAATCACTTTTAATAGAGTTATAGAGGGTTTCGAACGTACCGCCTTTGATACACGATCGAATCTCACCCATCAAGTCGAGATAATGTTTTAGATTATGAATACTAAGAAGAACAGGCCCTAACATTTCGTCAGCTCGAAATAAATGATGTATATATCCCGTAGAGTAGTTCCGGCAGGTAATACAGCCACATTTTGAATCTAGAGGATCAGTACTTTCAGCAAATCTGGCATTCCGGATATTGATGTACGGCTCAGCCCCTCTTATGAAAGCACGGCCAAATCTACCCGAACGGGTGGGCATGACACAGTCAAACAAATCAACTCCGGAACGAACGGCTTCAATAATATCCATCGGGGTTCCAACTCCCATAAGGTACCTAATCTTATTCGCAGGGAGTTGGGCTGGGTGGTAACTGAGCACATCATACATCTTTGATTTCTCTTCACCGACACTTAATCCACCGATGGCCATACCGTCAAAATTTATGGCACCTAATTCTTCTGCTGCCCGAGCTCTTAAATCTGGAAAACAGATCCCTTGAGTAATTCCAAAAATTGCGGTGCTAGTATCTTTCCGTGCGTTAAGAGATCTCTTAGCCCATCTAATTGTCATATCAAGAGACTTACTGGCTTCATCCTTAGTGTATGTAGATGGCGGGCACTCATCTAACACCATGGCTATATCAACACCTAACTCTTCCTGAATGCCAATCGAAATCTCAGGACTTAGAAACATCTTGGCACCATCAATATGAGAACGAAATTCTACCCCCTCTTCTGTAATTTTTCTGATCCCTGAAAGGCTAAAAACTTGAAACCCACCACTGTCACTTAGTATTGGACCGTTCCATCCAGTAAATTTATGAATATCACCGAGGTTCCGTACTACTTTTGGAGTTGGTCGAAGCCAAAGATGGTACGTATTAACCAGCATTATCTGAGCGCCACATTCAGCAATGCGCTCACAATCAACGCCTTTAACGGTCCCTTTGGTACCAACAGGCATAAAATTAGGGGTGTCAAATGCTCCCCGGCGGGTCTGATACCGACCAAGCCTAGCCTGACCACACTCACCTAATTTTGTCCAAGTATTCTGTTTGTCCATAGAAACCACGATTAAAGAACCTGCACCCTGCCACAGAAAGCTTAAAAAATCACCATGCCATCGCCATAACTTAAGAAGCGGTAAGAATTATCAAGAGCATGTTGGTAAGATTTAGCTAACAAATCTCTCCCCATAAGTGCTTCTACTAGTAGGAGGTGGCTAGTGCCAGGTTGATGAAAATT
The DNA here is from genome assembly GCA_964650155.1 of uncultured Bdellovibrionales bacterium. Taxonomy (GTDB): domain Bacteria; phylum Bdellovibrionota_C; class UBA2361; order UBA2361; family J135; genus JAWXBT01. Next base: position 13,490 of record CAZYRE010000054.1, on the reverse strand, counting down.
GGTAACAACAATATCAACTGCCCGGAACTTATGGCCGGGTTTGATAAACAATTCGGTAGTGCTATCTGCACTAATGGTATCATGAAAGATGCTCTCAAGAGATCTTACGACAGAAGTTCCAACACCGATGACCCTTCCCCCACGTTGTTTTGTTTCTAATATCTGCTCCCTAAGTCCTGTGGGCACAGCGATCCTTTCGGCTGGAGGAGATTTCACTAGTTGAGAATCTTTCTCTACAAGAGGCTGAAAACTAGCCGTATTGAGATGAAGAGTAAGTGTGGCCACTTCGATTCCTAATCTTTTTATCTGCGCCATAACTTCATCAGTAAAATGAAGACTGGCTGTAGGCGCAGCAACGGAGCCTTCAACCTCACCAAAAGGGGTCTGATAATCTAATTTATCGATATCATCAGAAACTCCATCCCTTATATAAGGTGGGATCGGCATAATACCGTGATCATGAATTTGTTGGCGAAGCTCTACTTCATTGTGATTTGCTTTAGAGACAAACTCTACGACTGCTTCGGTGTCACTCTTACTAATAACCTGACAACTTAAATTTTCACCGAATTTAATAACTTTCCCGGGCAGAAACTTTCTAAGTGGTCTTCCTAACACTCGCCATTTTTTACTACTTAGTTCTTCAAGAAGGAGAATTTCAATAGCTCCTCCGCTTCCGGCCAACTCGCCGAATAACCTAGCTGGGATTACCTTTGTGTTATTAAAAACTATGAGATCACCTGCCCTAAAGAACTCAGGCAGATTAAGGAACGAGCTATTTGTTAAATGACCAGTGCCACGATCTACCACCAATAATTTGGCCAGGTGATACGGACGGACCGGACGTTGCGCAATCCGATCCGCTGGCAGGTCATACCAGAAAGGAGTAATCACGATCCCTTAATAAGACCTTTAAAGACATTTAAAATTTCTAGAGGCAACGGAAACACAATCGTAGAGTTGTGCTCAGTTGCAATCGCACGGAGAGTTTCTAAGTAGCGCAATTGGACTGTGATTGGCTCTGTAGCCATAATATCAGCAGCTTCCTTTAATTTGCCAGCAGCCTGTGCCTCACCCTCTGCTTGAATAACTTTGGCTCTCCTATCACGTTCCGCCTCAGCTTGCTTTGCCATCGCCCTCTGCATCTCTTGAGGAAGGTCGATGTGCTTGATCTCAACAAGAGACACCTTAATACCCCAAGGATCTGTTTGGTGATCTAAGATCTCTTGAATACGTAGGTTAAGGGCTTCCCGCTTCTGAAGAAGATCATCAAGAGAAGCTTCGCCGCAGACACTTCGCAGCGTTGTCTGAGCTAACTGACTAGTTGCGTACAGGTAATTCTCTACCTGAACAACTGCTCTGGATGGATCCATTACTCTAAAATAAAGAACGGCATTAACTTTAATCGAGATATTATCACGAGAGATAACATCTTGTGTTGGCACATCCATGGTGATGGTTCGTTGATCAATTTTTACAATTTTATCAACAAACGGAATGATAAAGATAAGCCCTGGTCCTTTTGCATCACGCAAGCGACCTAATCGGAAGATAACACCACGTTCATACTCTTGAAGAATGTGAACGCTCATCTTTAGGACGACGAGAGCTATAACTAATATCGGTAAAAATTGCATAATATTCTCCTAGTTTACTTTGATATCTTGATTTGGTTGATCTTCAACTCTCTCCACTTGAAGAAGCATCCCGGGTTTCATAGCTATTACTTTGACCGAAGCACCTTTCTCGATAATTCCGGAGGAACATTCAGCGCCCCAGTATTCACCGTTTACAAATACTCTTCCGCTGTTTGAAATATTTTCTACGGCTTGGCCAATCAGTCCGACCATCCCTTCACGCCCAGTTGTTACTTTTCTTCGTTGAGATCTCAACACTGCATAAGCAACGCTAACTAATGCGGCTCCGACTATAACCGCCGGCACAACTACAACAGCAAGATTAATACTGACTCCTGGTATCTGACTAACATCTATTAAATAAATAGATCCTAAAACTATAGCGATAACTCCTCCTACCGCAAGGATACCACTAGGTACAAACATTTCAGCACCAATCAGTAATACTCCAACGGTCATCAACAAAACTCCGCCGAGATTGATTGGTATTACCTGATAAGCTGCTAGTGCTAATATTAAACAGATGACACCAACTACACCTGGTAAAATTGCGCCTGGATTGTAAAGCTCAATAGAGAGACCAGTTGTTGCAGCTAACCAGAGAATCTGCACGATATTAGGATCGGCAAGGGTGTTTATTACTTTCTGCTTAAATGAAATTTCATATTTAATTTGTGGCAGTAAAGAGAGGTCTTCTAGCGTTACTATCGTATCCCCTACTTTGACTTTCTTTCCTTTGATAGCTTTTAGAAGTTCACTGATGTCTTTTCCTACAGCATCAACGACTCCAATTTTGACTGCCTCTACTTCGGTGATAGAAGCGCTCTCTTTCACAGCCTTCTCGGCCCAAGCGATGTTACGACCGCGCTGTTCAGAGATAGACTTCACCATGGCAACCGTCATGTTTTCAGCCTTGGCCCGCATATCTGTCTCGATATTTTTCCCATCTCCTGCCACAGGATGTGCCGCACCGATAGTAGTTCCAGGAGCCATTGCCGCCACATGAGCAGCCATCGTGATAAACACCCCTGCCGAAGTGGCAGTTGAGCCCGAGGGAGAAACATAAACGATAACTGGGATCTTAGACTCGAACATGAGTTTCACCATGTCCTGGGAAGTTTGAAGCATGCCACCTGGAGTATCTAAGTTGATAACAATGGCTTTTGCTCCTCGTTCAGGAGCCTCATTCACTACAGATCGTAGATACTCCCCAGTACCAGGAAATATCCCCATGTCCATATCTACAATAGCTACATGACTTCCAGGCTGAGCTTGCACTGCAGAGATGCAGGTAAATAAAACGGAGAGAATCGGAATCAAAAACTTTACATTAAACATTTTTAGTTAAGCTCCGGGATAAGTTTTTGCAATTGAGTCCAATACTCTCTCTTTAATGAGGGATCCTTAGAAACCGCATCGGGGTGAATAGTTCTAAGTGTCGGACATCCGTATACTGAACTTACGGTACCAGGAACCAAGTCGAAATTAGTCAGGACATCTCCAAAAGCAATAATGACAATTTTATCCCCTTTAGTTACAGCTGATTTAACTTCACCTTCTATGGATTTACTTGCTATAAAAATTTCAAACTCCTTCCACTTCAATCCCTTTTCAATTGCTGAAACTAATAGTTCGCGGCCTGAAGTGGTTAGAGAATCCCCTACTATAAATATCTTTGCAGAAGTTTTTGCTGCCTTCACAGAATCTATTAGCGAGGCAGGAACTCCGAACGGGTACCTGCGTCGCGCTGACTCTAGAAAAGCTACAACTTCATCCATCACTTACCTTAAAACTTTAGTATTGAATTAAGTATCCGGTTAGCGACTCTGCTCTTATAGGTAGTGGCAACTTCACTCTCTTCACCGGCACGACTTATAATCCAGACACGGTTGGTATCTAACTCGAGTGCTTCATGTGCAAAGTTTCCAACAATTATATCAGCACCTTTTCTCTGTAATTTGTCACGCGCATCGCTAAGGAGATCCTCGATTTCTCCAGTCTCTACCGCAAAACCAACAAGGACTGGCTTGTCACCATCTCTTTTCTTTCCAAGGTCTGCCAATATATCTGGATTCTCAACAAGAGATAAGGATTTCCCCAATTCTTGCTTACGAAGTTTGACTTCGGCTGTTTCTTTTGGCCTAAAGTCACTCACTGCTGCTGACATGATTACGATGTCAGGGGCATTTTCCTTACTATATGCATGCTTCATTACTGCTTCATGCATCTCCTTTGCTGAAGTAACAGAGATACATTGTACGGCCGCAGGAACCCTAGAACTTATAGGGCCGTGAATCATGGTAACTTCTGCACCACGTCTGAATGCTTCCCTGGCAAGGGAAACTCCCATCTTACCAGAGGATCTATTAGAGATGAATCTAACTGGATCGATCGCCTCTCGTGTGGGGCCAGTAACAATAAGAATTTTCTTCCCGTTAAAATCATGATCTGAAAGTGAGCGGCGAATATGGTGAAATATCTCCCATGGATCAGCTAACCTTCCCGATCCTTCCCAGCCACAAGCTAGTGCGCCTTCTTCCGGATCCACAAATTCAATACCGCGAGCCCGAAGTTTTTCAACATTTTCTAACGTAACTGAGTTATTCCACATGTTCACGTTCATGGCAGGACAGACTAGAACTCGCGCCTTTGTTGCCAAGGCCACAGTACTTACTGGACATTCGGCAAATCCATGAGCTAAACGAGCAATAATGTTTGCTGTAGCTGGTGCGATAACAAATGTATCTGCCCAGTCGGCCATCTGTATGTGACCTATCTGACTATTATCTCCAGCTTCAAAAATATCTGTCAAAACTGGTGAGCCTGTTATTGTCTCCATCAGAGTTGGAGTTATAAACTCGCAGGCAGACTCGGTCATGACACAACGGACCTCATATCCGCGTTGTATTAAAAGTCGTGCTAACTCTGCCCCTTTGTATGCAGCTACCGAGCCAGTAATTCCAAGGACGACTTTCCGTCGCTCACGTAATTCATTCATCGTCTATTCTCCATCCAAAAATGGATTGGTTCTTCTTTCTTGACCAACCGTAGTATCATCACCGTGACCAGAAAGCACCCTAGTCTCATCAGGAAGAGTTAATAATTGTTCCCGAATTGAAGTTAGCAAAGTGTCGTGGTCACCGCCTGGTAAATCGGTTCGACCTATACTTCCTGCAAATAGCGTATCCCCTGCAATAACAAATTTTCCCGCAGCATTGTAGAAAGAGAGGTGTCCAGGAGAATGCCCAGGTGTAAATAAAACCTTAAATTCTTCACCTCCAAAAGTTAGAACTTCGCCGCCTTTAAGATAGGTATCTGGTTCAGGGCAATTGGTCATATTTCCAACAGGAACCCCGTAATATCTGCAGATATCTTCTACGTGGGCCCGCATTTCAGCCTCCACCTTATGACCGTATAGGTGCGCACCAGTTTGCGCCTTTAATTCCCTTACGCCTCCACAATGATCGAGATGGGAGTGGGTTAGCCAAATCTCTGAGCACTTCCACCCCCGTTTATTTAACAATGAGATGATATTGGGTACATCTCCACCAGGATCAACAACTACTGCATTTCCTGAAGATTTATCTGCAATTATGCGACAATTTTGAGCAAAATCGGTCACAGGGAGGAGTTCTATTGTAATCATAGGGGGATGGTGCCGAAGGAGGTGCCAAAGTTCAATAAGAATGGTGTTTTAGATGGCGCGATTTTTGAATCTATTGGGTGGGGTTTCATGTCTAATACAGTGGATTGATAGTTTAGGATCTATTTTTAAGTACTTTTAGTAACTTATCTTTGGCTCCCGAACATTGTTTTAGATTTATACTTACTAACTATGCCAATCTCGCAGGGAACAAATTCTGCGGACAGTGTTGCTAAACACGTTGCCGAAGCTTGGTTTCCAATCAATAAAACAAATCTAGAAGAAATTAGGAATTCGATTAGGAACAATCGGTACGAAGGCCGAGTAATAAATCTTATTCCCGATCTAAAAACTGATAGCTCCCTTTACCTTCTATGTGTTCGCAAATTAGCTGAGCTAGCAAGAGGTGGCGGGCAAAAAGCTAATTCACCTGGAGAGCTTTTTAGAAAAGCTGAGTATGAAACTTTAAAACAGATTTTAATGTCTGACATAGAAAGTTCGAGTAATCATAAACTCGATTCTATGAGCGACATCCAAGCTGCTCGTTTAAGAGAAGGCATTATTAGCGCAAGCTCTGCAGAAGTTTTGGCAGAAAAGAGTTCGATTGATCCTGAGTTAGGATTTTCCTGCGCATTGCTAAGGCAGCTAGGATTAACTTTGGTTGCCTGGAATTATCCTCACGTTTATGCACGAGCATTGCAATCCCTTTCGCCGACTAGCTCTAGATTAGATTTAGAGATTCAGAAGATTCTTGGATTCTCTCCTACTACTCTTGCTGTTCATGTAACAAAAGATTGGTCGCTTGCGCCTGTTGTGCGTCAAACCATGGGCGAAGATCTGAAAAATGTGCCCGTAGAGATGTCCTCTGATGAGCGTGCAATTGCTGAGAATTTGAGCCGTTTATGCGGTATTGGTGAAGCACTTGCCCGGGCCAATGATCCAGAAAATTATCCTACCGCTCTAGGTGATTGGGAGAAAGCTGAGGCTGCGATTAAGAAAGAACTTGGTCCTGAAGGGATGCAATCTATTAGGGAACATATTAACCAAAACCTAAGAGCATATGCGAGACGTGCTCCTGTAGCCTTCACTCTACCGGTAGCTGATAACCTGCCAGCATTAATTAGTTCTTCAAATTTTGCTAGAAAACTCTTAGAAGACAATAAATTTATTGAACAATGTCCGCCTCTTTTAAAACTTCAACTAAAAGAGATCTATTCGACCTTTTCACCTACAGAAATTTCACGAGACAGTGTTCAGAAGCTAGTTAAAGAGATTATTCCTAGCGCTGGATTCGAACGAGGTTGCGTCTTTATGCTGGAACCTGCCTCACTTACTCTTGCTCCGGTCTTAAAGATTGGGGATATCTCTGATGCCAGAACGTCTCCAATTCGAATCTCCGCAATGAACCTTGATTCAAATCCTGTTGCCACCGCATTTAGGTGCTCAACCCCTATCAAACAGAGTGAGATCAGTCAGGATGGAGCACATCAGATCATCACTTACTCCGGATCACTCGGTAGTGTTCAAAAAGCCGGGGTTATCTACCTCGAGGTTTCCGACCGTCTTCTCCTTAAGCCGAAGTCCAACCCGGAGCTCTACTTTAAAGCCATCCGCCAATGCCTAAACCACTGCCTCGGCCTCCGCTAACGGTACCTGGTACCTATTTTTAGGCTTATAACTTATTGATATTATTGGTTGAAAAGATTTTTAGAAGCAAAATCATGAAAAGGGTGGATCAGTGTAGGATAGGCCCATTTTCTACGTCACACTCCGGACGTCCCCCACCATAATATTTATGTAGGCAGCAATGGCTCCTACAGGTTAATACTGTTTTTTATCCAGGTTGGTTTATGAGTAAGTTCGTTTCATCTCTCTTCGGTCGTAGTCATTCAGCATCATTTGATGCAGAGCCTGACGTGATAAATAAAGAAACAAATATAACTGAAGCCCAAGTAAAAGCTCTTGAAGCGTTTCGCTCTCCCATTGGAAGCGAGCTCCTTGCTGCGGCTACTGCTCGACGTGATGTAACTTTCCCTACTCTTACTTATGTATACTTAGTTGAAGAGACTGCTCACGTAACTGAGATTCAACTCTCCTCCAAGTTAGCTGCTGATGGCCTACCATCAATTGAAGTGCTCTCCTCTAAAGAAGACAAAGGAGAACTATTTGAAGGTGATGTCTTTGTATCTGACGAAGCAATCCTTGATTTCTCCGAAGAAGAATTACTTGCCAAAATTAGAGCTGGCGAAATTGGTGAAGGCTGCCGCATTTTAGCAGGCGCCATGATTACCCGTGAAGCAATCCTTGGCCGCGGGGTAATTATCGGTATGAATTGTAAAGTTTTTGGCGGGGTCTTGGGCGATAACGTTGTACTCGGATCACGAGTATGGGTTGGCCCAGACGTTGAGATTGAATCTGCTACATTAGTTGGAGCTGAGACTTCACTAAGTGGTCGGATCAGAATTGGACAATCTCAAAACACGGAGACTGAAGAGGTCTCCCCTAGCCTAGTTATTTTAGGAAACTCCTGCGCGCTCGACCAGTGCACTGTTCGCCCTGGAACTATCATTGGTAAGCACTGTTTAGTTGATAATAACCCTGTGTTCTCAGGTATCGTTCCTGACGGAGCTACCGTGGTGGCAGCCGGAGAAAGCTTTGCGATCGTACCTTTTTAATAGTGCCGTTTTAAGACCGCAAATTCTGGAGAGTTGATGAACATGTCCTGCCTTTTAGCTATGCTTATTTTCCCCAAGTTACTGTTTCTATTAAGCTCTTACGCAAGGCAGGATCTTTGCTCTATACCACTCTCGTGGGAATCATAACTTTAACTATATTGCCGTTTTTGACGGTCATTCACTCAGAATTATTCGTACCCTCATCTAAAAATTCTAATTTTCTAATAAACCAAACTCCTCCTGCATTTTCCGAAGCTGCCAAACATAAAGGCAAAAAACACAAAAAGAAAAAGAAGAAGAAAAAGAATAAAAAAAATCCTCCGCCTTCAGATGGATCCAAAGCCGATCTCGGAATTGGCGCAGCTGTTTATGAGCGTCCATTTCCAGCGGACAACTGGTGGAACAAAGATATCTCTGCTGAGCCAGTTGACCCAAGCTCAACAACAATCATTAACACTATTGGGGCAAATGATAATTTACATCCTGACTTTGGTACATTCTGGGAAGGTTCCCCCATCGGGATTCCATATGTTGTAGTATCAGGATCAGAGCCAGGCGATTCCGTAACTTTTGATTACGATGATGAAAGTGATCATGTTCCATATCCGATTCCAAATAATGCGCCTATTGAAGGCGGAGAAGATTCCGATGGTGATCGTCACATATTAGTTGTGGATCGTGACAACTGGATTCTATATGAACTTTTTTATGCCTTTAAAGCGGGATCAAATTCTTGGACTGCCGGATCAGGAGCCGTCTTTGATCTGAGTAAGAATGATCTTCGTCCCGCAGGTTGGACATCTGCTGATGCGGCTGGGCTGCCAATCTTCCCGGGATTAGTCCGCTACGATGAAGTTTTAAGAGGTGAAATAAATCACGCCATCAGATTCACTGTTCAACATACTCGCCGCGCCTATATAACCCCTGCTAGGCACTACGCCAGTTCTTTAACTGGATCTCAATATCCTCCAATGGGAATGCGCGTAAGATTGAAAGCTGATTTTGATATCTCTGGGTTCTCAACAAATAATCAGGTGATCCTCCGCGCTCTCAAAAAATACGGGATGATTTTAGCCGATAACGGTAGTGACTGGTTTATGAGCGGTGCTCACGATGAACGGTGGAACGATGATGAATTATCAGAGTTAAAGGATCTTAATGGATCAAACTTTGAAGTCGTTCTGATGGAAAATATAGTCACCGATTAAATTAGATCGCCGTACTCTTAATTACCATCATCTTCTCTCTAGTCATTTCATGCATAGAATATGGAATTCCACCCATGCCGAGTCCGGAGGAATCTCTACCACCAAATGGCATCCAGTCTACTCTAAAAGCAGTATGATCGTTAACCATAACCGCAGTAGCATTTAAATTCCGTACTATGTTCAAAGCTGAATCAATATTTTTTGTAAATACTGCGGCTTGAAAGGCAAGTGGCAAACTATTTGCGATTTCTACTGCCTTTTCACTAGTTTCATAAGGATAAACACAAACGACTGGCCCGAAGACCTCTTGTTTAGAAAC
>CAZYRE010000054.1:0-3908 GCA_964650155.1 uncultured Bdellovibrionales bacterium | reverse complement strand
CCCGCAGCTATTCCTTTATCAGCAAACACTCTCTGTACTGAAACGCAAACCTGTCCAGCATGATAAAACCCGCCCTTAGTTAAAAGCGGCACAACTTCTTTTAGATCAGCGTCCTTTTCAACAATAACTGGCGCAGCCCCACCGTGCTCAAGAGCACACCGCGTACCAGGAGATAATTTTGATCTAAGGGACCAACCTACAGAACCGGAACCTATAAAAGTTAAGAAATTAACTCTTGGATCCACAACTAACTTTTCACCAAGTGCTCCTTTACAGATTATCGCTTCACACCATCCAGGAGGAAGTCCAGCTTCCTTTAAGAGTTGGACTAAGCGGATACATGAAAGTGGTGTTGCTGACGCAGGCTTTACTAAAACTGGGCACCCTACTGCCACAGCTGGAACGACCTGATGCACAATTAAATTGAGTGGATGATTAAAGGCACTAACTGCGGCAACAACTCCGATTGGCTCCCGCATGGTAAAGGCAAGCCTATTAGTAGAGCTTCTAGTAAGCCCCATAGGGATCTCCTCCCCTATAAGGTGATGAATCCCGTTAGCTGCTATCTCTACCCCTTGAATAGCTCTATCAACTTCCACCTTTGCATCTATGAGCGGCTTTCCTCCCTCACTTGCAATTGTATTTGCAAGTAAGTCTTTTTCTGCCGTCATTAATGCAGCTAACTTTTTTAAAATCTCAATCCTCTCAAATGGTTTAAGCCACCCACCACGATTAAGAAACAATTGATAAGCTTTCTCTAGGGCCATATCTATTGCAACGGCATCGCTGAGGGGGACTTCTCCGACCAACTTGCCATCAAATGGGGAATTAACTTTTAAAGTTGCAGCCATGATCATTTCCTTACAGTAAACAGGTCTTTGCTTTTAGATCTTTATTTAAAATTCGATCGTTTTCAGAATAATCAATCGGCAGATCGATAACGTGAACCCCTTTCTCTGCCATACATCTTGTTAGTTCTTTCTTAAACTGATCTGCTGATTCAATTCGCACACCTTTTGCACCAAAACTATTTGCAAGTGCAGAGAAGTTTGGATTCTTGAAATCAAGGCCGTAATTTTCAAAGCCCATTCCCCCTTGTTTCCATTTGATCATTCCGTATCCGGAATCATTCAAAATAACTACAACAAGATTTAGGCCCATTCTGACCGCTGTTTCAAGCTCCTGCACCGTCATCATAAAGCCACCATCCCCGCAGATGGCCACCACTTTTTTATCTGGATGAACAATCTTTGCTGCCATCGCCACAGGAAATCCTGCGCCCATCGTCGCCAAGGCATTATCAAGTAACAAAGTATTTTGACGATGTGCTCTGTAATTTCGGGCAAACCAAATCTTATACATGCCGTTATCAAGAGAGATGATTCCATCAGAGGGCATTACTGCTCTTACATCTGCAACTAGTCTTTGAGGAATCATTGGGAATCGGGAATCTTCAATATCAGCACTGATATGCTTATCAATCTCCCCTTTTATTTTCATAAAGTAACTAAAGTCCCAATTCCTTTGCGGCTTTAGTTCCGCACTTAACCTCTCTACTGTATTTGCAATATCTCCAATTACTTCCAGTTGAGGAAAGTAAACGGCGTCTATCTCTGCAGAGAAGAAATTAATATGGATAACCGCTGCGCCATCAGTTCGCATAAAAAATGGTGGCTTCTCTACAACATCGTGCCCAACATTTATAATTAGATCTGCTCTAGAAACGGCGCAGTGAAGATAATCATGATCTGATAACGCTGCTGTTCCTAAAAATAATGGATGCCGTTCATCAATCACTCCCTTGCCCATCTGGGTGTTAAAGAAAGGAATCCCTGTTGATTCTATAAACTTTAAAAGAGCCGCTTGTGTTCGTTTTCTATTCGCTCCGGCACCAATCAACAGGAGCGGGTTTCTTGCTGTTTGAATCATCTCACTTGCTTTGCGTAGGGATTTATCATCTGCGGCTGGACGACGAACCTCATGCACACCAAACAATTCCCCTTCCACATCCTCAGCGGCAATATCTTCAGGCAATTCAAGATGCACAGCGCCGGGACGTTCCTCGGTAGCTAATCTAAAAGCTTCTCTTACATGAGATGGAATGTTTGCTCCGTTTACAATTTGCCGAGCGTACTTAGTCAGAGGCTTCATCATCTCAACAACATCAACTATCTGAAATCTACCCTGCTTACTTTTCTTAATCGGCTTCTGACCAGTAATCATTACAAACGGCATGCCGCCTAGTTTCGCATACGCGGCACCGGTAACTAAATTTGTAGCACCAGGTCCAAGTGTTGAAAGTGCCACTCCAGGATTCCCTGTAAGTCGCCCATAGGCTGCTGCCATAAAGGAGGCGCCTTGTTCGTGTCGGGTGAGAATCAATTTAATTTTAGAAGTCCTGAGTGATTCTAGAAGATCTAGGTTCTCTTCCCCAGGTATTCCAAAGATATACTCTACACCTTCATTTTCTAACGCCCTAACAAACAGATCTGATGCTTTCATGATTCTCCCCAATTTGGTGGGGATCGTCGCAAGTTTTACGCTGCACAGCAATGAATTAATTAAGCCTGAGCAAAGTTTACTAATTCCCTATAGATCCGATATTATTAGGTAAGATTAGGGTGACTAATCTTTATGTATTTTGTATATTCCCAGCCCCGTTCTTTTAATTTCCAAATATAAGTAAATTTCAAATTTTTCATGCTGAAGGGAATCAAATTCGCTTCAGCATGATGGTCTAAATTATAGGTTTTAGGGATGTGTTGAGGACTTCGCATCACTCTGGCGGTCGTTCCGCTAAAGTGATCAGAAGTTCCCAAAACAGCCCCTCGGGAGGGGGTTTGTAGATGAAATTGGACCGCGTGGAGCTTTATGCTCCGATACCAGTGGGCAAAGAGCCTGATGAGGCTTACTACGAGCGTGCTCGTGGTGCATTTACTCTTTACATCTCTTCTCGAGATGAGGAGTTGGCTGAAGATCTCGTAAAGGAGAGCAAGCCCATGGCCTGGGCGGCTTTCCGGTACCTCTGTGAAATCAAAGGTACCGCGGACTACTCCACAATCCTCAGCCTTCTCAAGCTCCTGCAACGGTTCGCTCCGATCTGCAGATTCTTCAGGCAAGAGGCACAAGCTCTCACCTTCAAGCACGTCGGCTTGAGAGTGAAGTACCAAGCTTTCCTCCGTGAGATTCCGATTTCCAAGCGGGATCGGGAGGAGGCTGCACTGGACTACCAGCTGGCCTAAAACCAGTTGCGTCTGTCGGCCCAGCGAGCGGTTTTCATGAAGGTCCGACCATCATGCAAACCCGCGATTCTGCAGAGCGCGTTGCATAAAAGAAATTTGAGTTCCGGGATTTGAAGCTTCAGTTCCGGTTGGATCAATTTTGCGACGAACATAAGAGCCATCATTGTGTAATTTCCAAGTCTGAACGAAATCACTGCGCATAGTTGAGAGTATCTCCCAAAGTCTCTTTTTGATTGCGCCATCTTCAATTGGAACGATAACTTCAACACGGTTAAGAAGATTTCTATACATCCAATCAGCAGATCCTATAAAAAGATCCCCATCTGATTCACTGAACTGTGCATTCCTGAAATAGAAAATTCTGGAGTGCTCAAGAAATCTACCTAAAATTGAATAAACCGATATGTTTTCACTGACCCCTGGGATACCAGGTCTTAAAACACACAGGCCACGAATAAAAAGTTCTATTTTGACACCTGCTTGCGAAGCCTCGTATAAAGCTCGACAAATTCCGTGGTCTTCAAGGCTGTTCATCTTGGCTATGATATGAGCAGCTTTCCCTGCCTTTGCATGTTCAGCTTCCCTTGCAATTAAATTTAGAAACTTCTCTTTCATGTTGAACGGAGCAACTAATAAATTTTGATACTCTCTTTTTAATGATTTTCC
>CAZYRE010000053.1:0-16911 GCA_964650155.1 uncultured Bdellovibrionales bacterium | reverse complement strand
ATAGACAAGCAGAAATTTTGGCCGTAGGTGGAATTGATCCAGATGCGGTGATGTGCGTTTATCGACTAAATGCAAAAGGTAAAATTGCTGAAAGCTGGATTAGAAATTCTGAGCAGCCTTCACAAATATTCAAATTAAATGAGGAAGTCTTACCCGCAGAGATAGAAAGACTGCGGGAAAGAGACTCTGATCTCGTCAAAAGCTTTTCACTTTTTTAAGTATACTTGTAGCTTAGCGCACTCACTATTTTCTTCCCTTAATTTCCATCGGGTAGGATTGAGTTCCATCTTACTGTCATCGGGAATCACGATAGACTCAAAGTATCCTTGCTGAAATAGGCCCTCGATACCTCCACTCTCAAAATCTATCCCTCTACTTTTATCAAATGGATATCCAAACGCGACAACAAAATTTTGAGAACTTGGATTAATCCAAGGCAATGCTCCATACAGATTTGGTACGTAAGCAGGTTTTGGTACCGTTCTGAGACAATCTTGAACCATTGTATTTCTTATATGGCTATCCAGTAATGATACACGGAAATCAATAGAATCTGGGATGATCCCTTTAGGTTGTAAAAGAATCGCTAAGATGATCACTGTTTGAGTGGTCCAGGCAATTATCCAGGGAAAGAACAATCGTGGCCTTAGATCAGGATGTATTAAAACTTGCTTAATAAATAAGAACACACCGATAAACATGCCAATAAAGGCAAGTGTATAGTACTGATTTTCTCTACTACCAATCTTTGCTGTAGCCGGAAGTTGCAAACAAATTCCGGCCAATAAAATTGTTAAAAATATTCTGATTAATTTAGTTTCAGAATCTTGAAGGACTCTGCGAGGAACACTCCAAAGAAAACTAATTAATAAAACTACTACCGGTAAAGCTCTTAACGCAAAAAGTCCAAGATTCTATAGTAAAACATTTGGAGCAAAGCCCATTTTGAATTGCGCCAGAAGAACTAACTGAAGAAACTGATCGCCGCCTATATAAAAGGTAACCAGCCAAGAGATGCCCGACAACCCGAGTATGATAATCGCCTCTCTCCATCTCTTGTCCCACAAAAGATACAGCAGAACACCAACTAGCACGGTTATGTTGGACTGCTTTGTTGACCAAGCCAGATAACAAAGAAGTGCGAATACAATTTTGTGGCTTAATAAGAGCAACCTCTGTCGATGCAGAAAATAACGAAGAGCTAATATTTCTAAAAGATACGCCAGGACATCAGGTCGAGTACTAAGACCATAAAATCCGACAAGTGGACCACAAAATAAAAAGGCTCCAAGCAGCAATGCTATCCACTTAGATAAGATAAAACCTTGGGGAAGAAATTCTTGAAATATACGCCCAGTAGTCCAAGCCCCTATGAGGCTAAAAGTTATTGTGAGAACTCTGGTTATCGTTGGGATCCACTCATCAGTGAGAGAAAAAACTGATTGTATCGTCCCTGTTAGTTCTCCATATGTAAAATAAAAAAACCAATTAAAGTACGAAGCAGCAAATGGTATTTTGTATTGGTCGGAATATACTTCGAGATTATTTATATACTTCCAGATAGCAAAGATTGATTCTTCTTCAAATCCAGTAGTCGCTAATTGTAGAGGGGTAACGAATGATATGTTTGCTAAAATCAGGGAGATAAAAAGTATTAACCCTGCCACACAAGCTGCAACCATCAGCCAGTGACAAACTCCCATCCAGAATATTTTAGTCTGCCCGTTTTGATCTACCAAAAACTAAACCCTCTCTTCTGTAATTAGATCCTGCTTTGCCATTCTAACAACAAACAGATAAAGCAGTCCGACGGCTAAAGGATACCAAAAAAGATAGTGACGAACTGGCCACAAAGTTCCTACGATAAGCATTGCTAAATTAACTGCGATTACTGATAAAACCACAATCCGACGTTGGAATGCGTTACAAGCATCAGAAGTTACTATTCTAAATATACAGTACACTTGCACCGGATATAGTAAAATAAAATCAAAATCCCATGCATAAGGCGCAAGAATAATTGACCAAAGCAAAGCGGTGGAAAATTCCCGAAGTAGATCAAACTTCTTCTGCCTTAATACTAAAATAATAAAGGAAATAATTCCGATCGCGGGGACCAAAAAGAACGGCCAATTTACAACATTATCAGGCGTACTGAGATAAATACGAAGCATTGTGGTCACAGTAGCTGACTTTAGATTCATGGCTCCACTTTGAATCTCCCACCACCAAGTAAACACTTGTGGATTGATTAATAGAGGAATCGCTAATAGGGTCAGAAATCCAACAATGAGTCCAATTAACAAATGCCAATGTCGGCTGAACACCGCATCAAGTAATAGAGCGGGAAGAATCAAACATAATAATTGTGGTTTCACTAAAGCTACTGCTAAAACTGCACCGGAAAGAAACTTCTGTCCTCGAACAAGCAATGCCCAACCAACACAAAATGCGGAGCCAACAATCAAACTGGACTGCCCCAAATAGATGATTTCGTAAAATGGAGCGCAGACAATAAAAACTAACCAACACAAAAACCACCAATTAGGTTTCAATTTAAAAATTACAAGTGTTGAAAATACAGACACTAATCCCAGAACAACATTAATAATCGTCCAAATATTTACTGCCACCTTAAATTCAAGCAGGCCAAGAAACCAAATAATAGATAATAGAATAGGTGGATTCCAAAACATCATAGCTTCAGTATCAACGAAGCCAACTCCTTGCTGAGTTGAAAGCAGAGTCACTGGATCATAAGGATTGGATCCATTTATAAATAATTTTGAAGCTGCCCAGAAGGCAAGGAAATCACTCTGTTGAGGGGCCGGACTCTGTGCGGCAAAACCTATGAGTAGAGTTATAAAAATGCAGCTGCCAACTACAATAATAGTTCTAATCTTCACGTTTTCCCTTTATCCACAATGAATATGTAGGATCTGAGTAAGGGATATTCCAGCCGTTTATTGCCTCAGAAGTTTTCCAACTAGAATTCATTTCGGTCCTAATAAGGACAAAATCTGGATCTAATGATTTGAAAGCGTAAAGCTGAGTAGGGCTATTAAGATCTAGGGCCACCATTGCATTCTGAACAGTTTCCTCCTCATAAACTTCCTCGTACCGTCCATCAACAGATACAAGAAAGTTAGGGTGAAGCTGCCAAAGAGCGTAGCTGCCTAAAGTAAAATCAACTAGTAATCTCCCACTCTTCTTGTTGGCTTTAAGCCAATTAAATGCTGCAACGGGATATCCTGAGTAATCGAACCTCAAGTTGTTCTTTATCACTGTTGAAATCGTGATCGTCAAAGAAAATACAATGGCAAGGATGCCGACAACAGCGGTTGTTCTTTGAAGCATTTTCGGTGAGTCCTTAAATTTAGATTCCCCACCAAATATTAAGGCGAAAAAATAAAAAAGTGCGATAAGTCTATAATGAACAAACCCCAGAGCAAATCCGATAAGTACAAAACTGAATCCTCTAAGATCGAATCGTCGATAGATTAAGAATGCTAAGAGTACAGCAATTGCTGCTGCCCCTTCAAAAGATAACACTGGAATAGCTCCCCACTCATCTATATTTGGGCGAGGCATAGATAAAGCTTGAATTATGTTCTGCCAAAATGCCACTCCTCCATAGGGAGAGATAAAAGTAGCTGCTATAGAAAAGATTAATACTAATCCTAACATCCATGTAAATGACCTGCGGTAGATAGACCAAAGGATCCACAAACAGAGCGTGAGCAGTCCCAAAACAAAGCCCCCATGAAGCTGTGTCCATGCTAGAAATAACGGTGATAAAAACCAAAGTTGCGTATGTCGTTTGTTCTTTTCAGCAGAGACTAATAGATAAAAAATTATCGAGATAAAAAGGTAAGTAAATACTTGGCATCGAACAGTGCTAAGCCATAGGTAAGAGCACGGTATGAGAGTAAAAAGAGCCCAAACCCAACTTACCCTCCCCTTTTGACTCCCTAAAAGTATTTGTGTGCGGAATAGAAATGCAACAGTTGCCACCGCCACCAAGTATTTAAAAAAGAGCAGCCCGATCTCACCGCTCCCTCGGTAAATTTGATAAAAGACAACCCCACTCAACCATTCGTGATCCATCCAGATAGATTTTGTAGGTGAGAAAGAAAATGGATCCTGCAGTGGAACTGTTCCAGACTGCACAATCAACTTACCTACCGCCAATCTGGCAAATAGATCTGGATCGGGAACAAGGTAAGATAAAAACTTTATATTTAGAAAACAGAAAACAAGAATTAGCGCAGGATAAAATTTACTAAACCAAGAATCTAGTTTGTCTGCACTAATTTCAAACTTGGAGAGAATAGTTGAAGAGGTTCCTGCTTGAGCCATGTCTATAATAGAATGGCACGCCCGGAGGGAATCGAACCCCCAACCGTCGGATTTGGAATCCGAAACTCTACCAATTGAGCTACAGGCGTCCAGGGTTAAAAATATTGGAGCTGGCAGAGGGACTTGAACCCCCGACCTGCGGTTTACAAAACCGCTGCTCTACCAACTGAGCTATGCCAGCAAAAAAATAGACCCCTTGTGTAACAGAGCCACTCTAACAGGGTCAAGACACTGAGCATATTTAACCCCTTAGAAGCCTGAACAACTTGCAGAAGAAGCTGAATTATCGTACATCTCCACTCTGCCCAAAAGGTGCCCAAGTAGCTCAGTGGCAGAGCACTTCCTTGGTAAGGAAGAGGCCATGGGTTCAATCCCCATCTTGGGCTCCAGAAGTATTGTTAATTCGATACTTTTCTCCTTGAGCGGGAGTAGCTCAGCTGGCTAGAGCATCAGTTTTCCAAACTGAGGGTCGCGGGTTCAAATCCCGTCTCCCGCTCCATTTTTGTGTGTTTTTTGTGGTGAGGTGCCCGAGTGGCCAAAGGGAGCAGACTGTAAATCTGCCGGCGCAAGCCTTCGTGGGTTCGACCCCCACCCTCACCACCATTTTTCTCTTCCTCGCAACCCCTTATCTAAACAGAATTACAACAAATACAGAGAGATAGGTAATAAATCACTTCCACATTTACTCACTTGGATGATATATGATCGAAATACTCAAGTAGAGGATGAGTAATGGCTGTCTTTGGGCTTATTGAGCAAATTGGAAACATCATTAGAGCTGAGCTCAGAAAAGTCAGTGGGGAGCTTAATCTACAACCAGTCCATTTAACCGCGATATTCTATCTCCATAGGTGCAATCAATGGAGCGATACGCCCTCTGCTCTCACCTCTTACTTAGGTATTACAAAGGGTAGTGTCTCCCAAACTCTTGCTGTACTTCTCCGCCACGGCCTAATTAATAAAAAGATAGATACTGAGGATCAAAGGGTCATTCATCTCTCCCTGACAGATCTAGGTTTGGATATCGTATCAAAACTTTCTAATGCACCTATTTTTGCAACGATAATTCGTAACACAGAAACTGGGGAATCAAAGATACTTGAGAGAGAGTTACGCCAGCTCTTAGTAAGATTACATACCACTCAAAATTTTCAGATGTTTGGTGCCTGTCACAACTGTCGACATTTCTCAGAATCTCATAGTTGTGAGGCTTTCAAAATTCTTGTTCCTGACGCTCAAAAACACAAGATCTGTGTCCAGCATGAGTTAAGATAGGCGACTGCCTGCTGCTATTTGGGCTAATATAATTGAACCAAATGCTCGGGGCATTCGTATTGCTTCAGATTGTATAGCTAATAGAATTGACTTAGCCCTTTCATAATATTCACTTTGAGCTTCTAACTCTGAAAACTTAAGAAGATTGAGAGCGGAGACTCCATTGCCATTTGCCATCGCTCCATCATGGTACTCTTTTCTGGCAATTATTTCAGGATCTGTTGAGTAATAATACCCGCCACCTCTCTCATCCCACAACAAAGTATCTTGGGCAGCTTGAATTTCCATAGCAAATTGCACCCAGCGATCCTCTCTTAAGACTTGGGACAACACTAATAAGCCCGCCACTAAAAAAGCGTAATCATCAAGCACTGCATCGAATTTACTTTCACCTTCGCAATATCTTCTTAAAAGATTCGTACCGTTCCATAATTTTTGCTTTATAAACTCAGCTGTTTTAATCGCAGCATTCAGATAATTCGGGTCCTCAGTCACTTCGTAAGCTATCGCCAAGGCTTCTATCATTAAGCCATTTGACTCGGTGAGGATCTTATCATCTCGAAGAGGACGATTTCGGTTTTTTCGTTCGGTTAATAATTTTGTTTCTAACTCGCTTAACGCGAGTTCTCCTCTTAATTTCCAAATTTCATTCGATTTGGCATTAAGTATGATCTGGGAATCTTCGAAGTTTCCTCTAGGTGAGATCTGATAAAGGCTGCATAATTTAAGATATTCTGAGCTGTTTAGAATCTTTTTAAAGTCAGTTTCTTTCCAAGCATAAAAAGTGCCTTCCTTACCATCACTATCCGCATCCTCAGCGGTGTAAAAACCACCAGCATTAGATTGCATATCCCGAAGTAGATAGTTAAGAGTATGAACTGCAACTGTTTTGAAGTTTAGATTTTCAGTCGCTTTGAACGCTTCTAGATATACTGTGACTAAAGCAGCATTGTCATAAAGCATTTTTTCAAAGTGTGGGATGCACCACTGCTCATCTGTTGAGTACCTAGCGAATCCACCACCAAGATGATCGTAGATGCCTCCAAGAGACATTTTCTCCAAGGTAGTAGTCACCATTTTCAATCCAGCATCATTTTTGGTGACTGCAGAGGCTTTAAGTAATGTTCTTAAATAAGCTGGTGTTGGAAATTTAGGGGCCTCACCAAATCCTCCCCACTCCGGATCAAAAGATTTCTTCGCATCTTCAATAAGATATGAAGGAATGTCTTTATTTAAGGTGGCCGCTTTCAGGTGGGATTGCTTCTCCTCGGTTCCCAAAACTCTAATCATCTCCTTGCCAAAATCCTCGATACGCGCGCGATCGCCGCTCCAAGCTTCAGTAAGTCTTCTGAGAAGCTCCCCAAAGGTACTCGCTGGATAATAGGTGCCTCCAAAAATAGGTTCTTTATTTGGGGTAAGAAAAACTGACATGGGCCAACCACCCTGCCCTGTCATTACCTGAACAGCTCGCATGTACATGGCATCGACATCGGGGCGTTCCTCTCGATCGACTTTGATAGAGATGAAATTATCATTCAGTATTTTCGCAATGGATTCATTCTCGAAAGATTCCTTCTCCATCACGTGACACCAATGGCAAGTAGAGTAGCCAATGCTAAGAAAAATTAATTTCTGTTCCGCCGCGGCTAATCGAAAGGCTTCTTCGCTCCAAGGATGCCACCAAACAGGGTTAGAGGCATGCTGCTTAAGATATGGACTCTTTTCTTTATTAAGATTGTTTCTGCCTTCTCTGGCCATGGAACTCACTATATTTTTAATGGCATTAAGAAAGCAAAAAGGATTAAGAAAATAGTGTGTACAATTACAAGGATTAGATTGCCTGCTATAACAATTCGATGCGTTTTCTTGTGTAACTATAAGAAATGAGTAAGTTACATACCTTACTAAAGCAAATATATGAACGAAGGGTACAAACAAACTCACAATATAGATGTTCAACGGGTCGTTGAATCACTTTCCAGTAAGTATTGGGATTGGCGGTACATGACCCCGGCTGAATGCCCTAGAGATCTAATCTCTGCACTGCAGGGTACCCTTACTCATATTCCAAAACATGAGTGGCCTGCCCGAATTAATTGGGGAGGGACTTTTATTAATGGCCTCGAGGTGGCACAGAATCGCTCCCTCACAGCTCCATGTAGAATTGAATATTACGAACCTCGATACGACTTTTCTAAACCTGAAGAGGTTTTTCCTTCCTTTCGATCCGAATACGTTCTGTATAACGATGGTGAATTAGTTTTTATCTTCAAATCTCCTGGGATTCCTTGCTTCCAGGCTAGAGAGCAGAGAAAAATATTTCTTAAAGGGCAATTAGATGAACATTTTGGCTGCGCTGTTCACATGCCTTCCCGTTTAGACACGGGAGTTTCAGGTCTAATGCCGATAAGTATTAAGCATTCCTTCCACGATGAACTACAGCGCATTTATGAAAAGCGACTTGTTCAGAAGCATTACTTACTATTAGTGGCCGGAAAACCGACTTGGGACGCAACTACTGTAACAGCACCGATTGGTAGAGATATGCGTCATGCCGTGCTTAGAAAAGTTGTTGAAGCAGATCAAGGCAAACATGCTGAGACACAATTTAAGTTTATTTCTTGCCTGGATTACACTTTGCCAGATGGCAAGGTCATAGAAGCAACACTACTCAAAGCAAAACCTGTTACCGGTAGAACTCATCAAATTAGAATTCATGCTGCTCACCTGGGATTTCCTATTATTGGTGATAAATTTTACGCTGGATTAGAAAATCCAACTCTCAATTTACTTAGTTATGCGGTGAGATTTCGAAGACCGATAACTGGTGCTTCTATTGATTTCAAGCTCCCTGATAGTTTCATTCCTGACTGGGCGTCAGGGATAAAAAAATTATCCGTTAACAACCCGAGTTGAAGAATAGGCGTCTTTTAATCTACGCCACTCAATCTCAATTGCTGATGTTAGAGTAGATAATTGAGTTAATCTCTTTTTTAAATATTCAAATGTTCCCTCTTCTATATTTCTCTGGGATTCTGGATGAGTATAGGCACTAGGAACTGAGGCTATTCTCTCCCCTGCGGCCATAGCTCTAACTACAGGAATAATTATGGAATCCCAATTGTCGCCGTACTCGCCTTGATATGAAAGGAAGTATTCAGCCACTTCCGGTCCAAATACACGTGGTCCAAACCACATATCTAACTTCAATCCTGTTAACTTATGCCAAAAAGCATTTCCCAAAATCTCAGCGTGTCTTTGTAATTCTGGATACGAGTTAAGATCTTGCCGAGCTGGCATGACAAGACTAGTCATCCCCTCATGAATGTATTGGCCGAATTTGGGAATCTCAGAAATTAAACGTACCTTTTCGAGCTCAGTGTAAACAAGCACTTTGAACCCGGCATCTAAGGCATGACGAATGGCCTCTCGTCGAGCTGCCCCTAACGATTTTCCTACTTGAGGAAAAGACTGAACCGCTTGCTCTTTCAATGCGCGTTTATAATGAGCATCAGAGCCACCATCAACGGCAAAGACCGTGATACCTAATGATCTTGCCTCTGAGGCTGACTGAACGGAGAGATCGCCTCTGACCTTCTCATCAGGATTCACTCGACGAAACAAAGTAGATGTGACTAAAGCAATTTTTGGTTTATCTTGAGACACAGCCATACCACCGCATTTTAAAACTTAGATCACCCATCATCATCAATTACAAATTCTAGTTTCTCGACGCTTGAACTATGAGCCTCATAATCCACCTCTGAGACGATCTTTTCAACTTGATCACCCTCAGAAACGGGAAATATTTTGTCATGTGGGCGTTTTTTTAATGAATACAGAGATTCTGACTGTTCTGTCTCCGTTTTCTTGACTTTTTTCTCTACTGGATCATAGTCCCACTTAAGTACATTTCTCTTCCTTCTTTCTTTACCCGGAAGCTCAATCCCTTCAGGTTTAAACTTCATAACGTTAAAACGGGGCATACTTAATTCACCGGATTTAGACGGATACTCAACCCAGTCCATCTCAAATCCAAATCCACCCTGCCTGCGCTTACGTTTTGTTTCTGTTTCGGTATCAGTTTTTAAACTCGGTCCTGGATCCGGTCTAGGAACTTTCTGTGGTTCAGGATCAGGACGAGGTTGTGGTTCTGGATGAGGATGTGGAGTAGCCTTCGGTTCCGCTTCAAGTTGCGGTTTGAGTTGGGGTTGTGGTTCTAGCTTAGGTTGTGGTTCTGGCCGTGGTTGCAGAGGTACTTCCCTTACAGGCTCAGGCTTCTCTTCTAGAGGCGTACGAACAGGAGTCACTTCAGGTTTATTTTTAACCTCCGGTTCAGAAGTTTTTACTGGGGGTTCATACGTTTCTTCCTTAAACCATCTCTCTAATTCTTCAGCAGTGGGAACATGTTCATCATCAATTTGATCAGCTTTGTTCCCTCTCTTAGTCTGAGCTGGGGTTTCAGGCTCATCTAATACAGCAACATTCTTTTCTTCTTTCTCTAGGGCAAGCTCAAATTCTTCTTTAGGGGGTTCAAATGAATCCGAAGGAGGTTTCCATTTAGGTGTTTCTTCAGGTTCTAGTTTTGGACTTTCGCTACCTTTACTACCACCACCTAAATCCTCTGGGGGACGGTTTTGAATCTCTCTATTTGGTTCTCTGGCATTATCAAATGCCTCTTGCATCTCTTTTAGCCAAGCTGAATCATCATCTGTCGTCTTAATTTTTTGTATCTCAGGTTTTATTTCTAACTGTGGTTTTCCAAAATCCTCTAATTCAATTTTTGAAAATTCTGGGGTCTCATTAATGCCCTTCCTCAGTTTCTCAATTATTTTGATTGGATCATCTACTAATTTACCGATTGAATAATTTGCGGCTCCATAAACTACTGCAACAGAAAGCGCAGCCGCTCCCTCTTTTTTAAGGGCATCGAATAATATCTTTTTCTCTTCCGGTGTTAGTTCTAGTTGAGAGATAGTTATTGCCGCATCAGTAACTGGCAAAGCTACGCCTGCCACTGTAAGAGCAGTTATTGCCTTACCCCCAAAGGCAGTTGTTTCTGAAACGAAATCCTTGGCAAGTTGTTGACGTAGTAGAGTTTTGGCTTCAGCCTCTGAAATTTCGGATATAGCTTCTGCTCCTATCTTGACTCCACCTTTTAGAGCTGTGCCGGCACCTTTTATTGGAGCACAAATGCTCGCTACGTCTGCGGCTAAAAACATTGTATCAAAGACTGATTGCTTTACTGAGATATCTGTCATGCCTGTTGAATAAGCATCTTCTACCCTATCCCAACCTCTACTTACGTTACGAATTTTTAAATACCCTGTGCCTGTAGCACCACCAAGCAACGCACCGACTGCGGCGCCAGGTAGGGCACCTACACCAAAGAACCAAACTCCGATTGCTGCACCAGCTCCAGCACCAGCTAGGGTTCCACCTAATCCGTATCCTAGTGCTTCACCAAGTGTTTCACTGTTGGCTTCAGAAAGTGCTACTTGCAGCGCCGCACCAAAAGACTCCGGTCCAGCAGTACGAACTTTTTCAAGAGCCGTGGTTACGTAATCTATCTCTTTGTATCTTTCTGCATTCTTTTCAAGGTCTGTAAAACTTTCCCGAGCGAAAGTTGCCTCTTTAATTTTAAGAAAGGTATTTGCTTCAACCACAGTAAGATAGGCTATCTCTCTATCTGTAAATAATTTATCACTGCCTGATTCAGCTTCTATCCTTAAAGACCTAATTCTTAGGGCAGCCTCTCTCTGTCCTTCGTAATCACCAGAAATGGCTAATCCTTGAAGTGCTCCAATCTCTGAATATGTCGCTTCTTTAACGGCACGACTGCGAACTTCTGAAGATTCTATACCTAAGGCAAGAGAATGTGCGACAGCCATTGTAGCGGCAGCCTGATCAAGTGCGCCTATGGCAACAAGATAGTTTCCTTTTGCTATCTCTGTTTGCACTAATATTGATTGCTCTCTAGACCTCTCTTCTGGAGTAGTCGCGGCAATTAAATTTGTACGTGCTTGCTGAGCAATTACTTCAAATATCTGCCTTGATGCGTTAACTGTATCAGTATCACCTCTACTTCCTGCATAATCTGTGAATCTTGATAAAAGCACTACTGCTTGGGATTGCTCTGCAGCGGTAAGATCGTTGTAGGTACGAGCAACGTCTATGATTTGTTCATTAGTTAGAAATTTTACTTGTGTATCAGACCTAAAAAAACTGGCCAAACCACCAAGCTCTTCACCTGATTTAGAAATATTCCTTTCATCCTTTGGCATTATGGAATCGCTAGCTATTCCCATGAAGGCCGCAACTTGTTGACGATAATTTTGTAACGCTTTATCCCCTTCTCCTTCAACACGGTAAGTGTCACCTATCAAGGCATACTTTTCTACTTCAATATTCCGAAGAAGGTTCTGAAAATCTTTAGTGAGCTCAGCTTTTCCGTAAGCTTGTGTAAGTTCAACTTTTACCCCATCAAGGGAATCTTTTATCTCTCCTTGAACTCTAGAAGCTTCGCGCTCAAGTCTAGTAACCGTAGCTTGATTCCGAATGTAATCAGGTAAAGAACGTTCGTATTCAAGCTCTTCAAACACTCTGTACCTACTCAGAGATCTTGCTTTATAAACAGAAATTCCAGCAAGTTTTTGCATCACCTCTAAGTGCTGAAGACCAGAAAGGGAGCCCTCTCTTAGAGCCTCTTTTAGAACCTTGATACTTCCGTTAATGCTCTTTTCAAAGCCTGCTAAATCATCTGTCTTAATAAATTTTTCTGCTTCATGAACCGAACACTTTGCTTCAGAAAGTATTGCTTCACCTAATAGTTCACCAGCTGCAGCGCGTAGTGCTGGATCTGGTGAATTCAGGAGATCTTTAATCTCCTTCTTTAAAAGGGAAAATGACTCGTTATTAATCCCATCATTGAATTGAAGGGCCTTAACTTCTAACTCCGTAATTCTATCGAGCGTAGTAATAATCGTTTCGGTACGCTCAAGGATATTCAGTTTTGCTGTTGCTGAAACGAGCATCTCTTCAGCTTTTTTATGTGCTTCTGCAGAAAGTGGTTCTCCTATGCTCAACGTTTTTAATACATGCTCATCAAGAGACATCCTAAGAGCAAGGACTTCGGCCTCAGCTTCAGCTCTCGATAATTTTGCACCTTCAGGTGTAAGGTTGATATTTATAACAGATCCTGCGGGGATCTCTCCTTGACCGGCCATAAATTGATCAGCAAATTGTGGATTACTTTGGGCTAAGAGTCTCAAGTGCATCGAGTGAAGCGCCTCTTTAGGAACGCCGAAAAGTTTGGCTGCTATATCTGAAACATCCTGAGCAGTTTGTACTGTAACTCGGGAGCCTTCCTCTGCGGCTAGAGGAAAGTTGAGCCCAGAAGACCTAAGTGTAATGCCATTAAAAAGAGCATTTCTAGAATCATTGATTTCTATCTGTAACTCTTCAGCTCTTTGAATGAAGGATTTAACTTCAGGATCAAGCTTCTTTGTTGCTTCTACAATTAACTCTTGTGCTCTTTGGGCCGCGAGTGTTTCTGGTTCTAACCTAGCTGCGATTTCACGAGCGCGCTCTAATGCTTGCAGTTCTAAACTAACCATCGTTAAGCGAAGGACAGTTTCAGAATCTGGAGATTGCTGCAAACTTTGCTCTATTAGATTTAGAGCCAGCTCTCTCTTCCCAGATTCTATGGCACGTTGTGCTTGAACACTTAGAGCAAGCGCGGAAATCTCAGGGTCAGCTGATTCACTTAGTTTTTTTGCTAATCTATCTATTAATCTTCTTTCAGCCTCTGGAATTAAGCTCGAATAATCTTCATCTCTCTCCGATCGTTCCTTCCTAATTTCACGAATTTCTGGAATTAGGTATTCCTTAAATCTTGTTCCTTCAACATCACGAGCGTTTAGAATAGCGCGTAGTTGTTGGGCATCTATAAGTTCAGTTCTTGATTCTAATGGAATTTCACTTAAGGCCTGAGCTGCTGTGACTGATTTTAATCTAATATCATCTGCTGTACGATCATAACTCTTTAATGATTCGGCATTTGATGCCGTAAGAGTACGCAGTTCTGCAGAAAGTAGTAACAGAGCAGTACTTTCATTAGCTGAAAGTGTTTTTAGGTTAAAATGCCTAACATCATCTAACAAGCCTATTGCCAACTCAGCAGATCGCAATCTTGTTTCTGTGTTAGTTTCTCTTGCTGCAAGAATTTGCTTTGCAACTTCAGCAACTCCATGCAGCTCTCGAAATGAAACTGGTGCTTTAAGATCTTCCGCTGCATTGATAGTATCAGTGACAGCATTTCCTAAACCCTCTATCATTCCCTGTGAAACACTGCGCTTTGATTCAATATCCTTTTCAATTAAAACAAGGTACAGAGCTGTTGTTCCTCGACGATTTTCTAAAAATGCGTCTCCTTTCAATTCAAGTGACTGCTGCTCAGCAACTGCAATTTGCTTTAGCAATTCCTTTCTATCAATGGACCAGAGTGCCGCTCTTTCTGGATCCATGCTCCATAACGACTTCTCTTTCCTGGTTGCTTGGTCTATCGGTTCAGCCAAGGCTTGCCGTCTTACCGCATCCCTCTCTTTCTCTTCCTCTTCAGCCTCTTTTTTTCGCCGTTGCTCTAGTAGCTCCCTATCAACTTCCAGGGATTTCTGAAGTGCTTCCAGCTTTACCTCTTCGTCCCGTTTTATAGGAACCATGATTGAGACTTCTATTTTTTCACCCAAAGGAGGATCATTGACTACTTGTTGAGCCACTGGAACTTGATGCGGTTGTTTGGAAGGATGATCGACTCGAATATGTAGATCTGTGCGACCAAGATCCACAGAGGGAGGTTCATGATTTTGGTTTTTTTGGACTATTGGATCGTCCGCCACAAAACCTCACAGGTAAAACAAGTTAAAACACGCAACTATCTAGAAATGTTATGAATTATTTATTGATTACAGTGACTTAGTGAAAGGTTCTTTCCATGCCGCAGTCATCACACTAACTGTCTGTAAATGCTATACAAAAAGTGAAAATCAAATTTACTTATCAGGAGGTGGTTTAAGTGGAACTAAAATCTTCTGGCCAATCTTTAGCTCAGAAGAATCAACCCCCGGATTTGCTCGCCCAATTATTGGCCAATGTTTCATGGCTCCTAGTTGTGACTTAGAGATGGTTTGAAACGTATCACCAGACTTTATCGTGTAATACTTAAATCCTTCAGGAGCAGGTGCCATTCTTTCAACCTTGTCTGGATCTCTAGTACACAGATCTAAGTAATCCTCAACCATGGCTACGTAGTTAGATGCCGTAGCATAACCAGCATCTCTTAACTCTTCAACAAAATCACTCGGATCTGCTAAGCAGTAAAATGCATCCTCATACCTAGAATTACTGCAAAGAAAAGCACCATATCCTAAGAACGACTCTAAACAAGAATCATAAGCACGAAATCCGTCTTTTGTTAATTTAAGTTGACCAACTCCGTTCTCTTCATGAGTTAGAAAGTTTACAATGTTACCACTCCAATTACTGCCTGCCTTTATACCGAAATAATTATTTCCAGGTGCGCGTGTACCCCAAGCAGATTCATGTATCGCCTGAGCCATTGCTACCTCGGCCGGAACGCCATAACTCCTCTCTACTTCTAAAGCATAAGGAGCGCATTGTGTAAAAAAAGATAACTGCTGTGGTGACATTTTATCGGGATATTTCGGCAAAAGTGGCGGGATCTCACGATGTAATATTCTATCAACACTGTTTACCGGTGCATAAATCGTAGTTCCGTAATCGCATCGGATTCTCAGCTTAATTCCCTCTTCTGGACAAAATGAAACACCAGGGTTCAATGCTGCAATCACTGGCCAGTGTGAACCGTTTCCATACGCTCTATATGCAATAGCAACAAAAGAGTCATCATCTTTGGTCCGAATGTCTGTAGGCAAACTTTTTAACGCTACTACTTTAGCTTCAATAGCCGCCGTATTTCTTTTCGCTAGAATTTCATTTTTATCAGGAATGAATACTGTATCTCCGACTTGGAGCTTTTTAGGATCAGCTTTTGTGGCACCAATTTTTGCTGTAGTACATTGGTGAATCTCCTTCCATAGACTAGAGTCACCATAATATTTTTCAGCTAGCTTACCGTATGTATCCCCTGAACGAATTTTATGTGCCGTTGGTTCAGCAAATTTTGTGGTAGAATTTCTTTGTGCTGAGGGATCTTGAACTACAAGAGAAGCAGGTGCGGATTTAAGGGTGAGCAACTCTAAATGAGGCATCCCCTTTTCATCGTTTCTTATCTGATAATACCGATGAATATTAGGAGTAGTGTTAAGGGTAGTAGGAGCCTCTTTTTCAAGAAGTCCAGCTTCAGCAGATTTATCGTTAGCGCAACTAATCGCTACACCAGCCAAAGCAACCGCTCTGGCAGCTTCTTTTAACCGTTCGAACATCAGTGAGTCCGCAAAACCTATTGTTAAATCCAACAATAGGTTATTAGGCCGAACTCAGCTGATGTGTCTTGGCACTTGGCAACTAACTCACTAAATTTGAGAGTTAAGTCATCAAGTTATAACCTTAATCCTACTTTTTCTTAGGATTCTTTACAGCCTTTCTTCTAGCGCCAGCACTGTTTTTAGCGCGCAGTACTCTGGCTTTGTCTTTCTTTCTATTTCGTGAGTTACCATAGCTTCCGGCTGATATCTTACCACGACGTGAACGCTTATCTCCTCGTCCCATATTACTCTCCTAATAAAAGTCTATTAGGTTGTTTTAGACTGAGTAGCGTGTAATTGCAATTCTTTAGAGTGTGGCTGAAGATCAACCGCAGGTAAAAGTAGCCACCAACTGCCGAAAGTAACGAACCGAGAAATATACCCGTTCTTGCTTGATCTGCTAAGCCAGTACCATCCACACCAAAAGCCAGATGGCTTACAAAAAGGCTCATCGTAAATCCTATCCCACCCAATATTGAAACCCCAAATAATCTGGGAAAACTTAACTCAGCTGAAACACGGCAAAATCCAAATTTAATTGCTAAGTAAGCGGCACCGAACAAGCCTAAAGGCTTTCCTAACGTCAATCCTAATGCAACACCTAGAGGAATGCCCTGCCCGAGTTTGCTTATATCTATTCCTTGTAGAGACAATCCTGAATTAGCAAATGCAAACACTGGTAAAACGATAAAATTAACTATTGGGGCAATTGAAGTGGTCCAAGCATCCGCGGTAACTTTTCGGTTCACGCTAGATAGAGGAATAGATATGC
>CAZYRE010000052.1:11537-17063 GCA_964650155.1 uncultured Bdellovibrionales bacterium | reverse complement strand
CTTTTCGGCGAGCAGATACAATCTGTTACTCCAAGAGATCCAAAAACAGAACTACAAGAAGCCCTGCATGCAGTTGGAAGTCAGCCTCCAGTTTACATGCTTGAGTGTATGGAAGGGCCTGAACATGCCCCAACATTCGTATCCATAGTCGAAGTTGATGGCGAGATAGTTGGTCGCGGAAGAGGAGCAACTAAGAAAGCCTCGCAACAAGAAGCTGCGGCGCAAGCTCTTGCGAAAGTTAGACCACTTGAGACAGCAACGACTGCAAACACAACAGATATTTCACAGACTCCATCTGAGGCAGCCATGATAGCTGATTCAGCTGAATCTAACGCTCCGAAGGAGGATGCATGAGTAAGGTACCGGTAGTTGCTATAGTTGGACGTTCCAACGTTGGCAAATCATGTCTATATAATGCGATTGCCAGAAAAGGTGGTGCTGTAGTTGATGATTTTCCTGGCGTAACCAGGGACAGAAATTATTGCCTTGTTTCTAAATTCGGCTTCCCATTTACACTTGTAGATACAGGCGGGTTACTTGGTGAAGAGCATGATGAACTTCATTCTGCGGTACGTCACCAAGCAGAGATGGCTATCTCAGAAGCTGATCTTATTGTTTGCCTTTTTGATGGACTTCACGGAGTGCATCCTCAAGATAGAGAGGTGGTTCAACTTTTAAGAGAATCGAATAAGCCCGTTATTTGGGTCGTTAATAAGTGTGAAAGTCCAAACGTAGAAACTTCGAGTGCAGAATTCTATGCATTAGGAGTAAAGGAACTCTTCACTGTAAGTGCAGCACATGGTGTAAAGGTAAAAGAACTTGTTGCTCTAATTCGAACTAAGTTATCTGAGTCAAACTTGGTAACTGAAATCACTGAAGTTACACCGGAAGAACAACCGATCCGCATCGCTATCGTTGGTAAGCCTAATGTCGGAAAGTCGACGATGATTAATAAAATCATCGGTCAAGATCGATTGGTAGTTTCAAGTATCCCAGGCACAACAAGAGATAGCATTGAGATCCCATTTAAGCGGGAAGGGCAATCGTATCTACTTGTTGATACCGCAGGACTTAGGCGTAAGTCTAAAGTTGAGGAAGGTGGGGTTGAAAGGTTCAGTAACCTAAGAACACTTCGCGCTTTAGCCACATGTGATATCGCAGTACTTCTAATCGATGCATCCGAAGGTATTGCCGATCAGGATGTTAAAATAGCTGGCTTAGTTCATGAACGTGGTAGGGGATTAATTATCGCTGTTAATAAATGGGACCTTGTTGAAAAGGATCACCGCACAGTCAAAGATTACGAAAGAGCTGTTCGTGCCTCATTGAAATTCTGCCCATATGCTCCTATTGTTTTTATATCTGGGCTAACTGGTCGTCGGTGTCCGAATGTCTTGGACATGGCCAAAGAAGTTTACGCGGCTTCTAAAGTTCGTATTCAGACTGCAGAGGTTAATAAAGTACTTAATCGTGCATTTGATACGAAACCTGCACCTGCCTACAGAGGTGACTCCGTAAAGCTCTTGTTTGCTCTTCAGACAAGTGTTGCTCCACCAGAATTTATCCTATTTTTAGATCACCCTAAGGGGATTACATATTCATACGAGAGATATCTTAAAAACATCATGCGTAAAGAATTTGGCTTTATCGGTTCTGACATCCGACTTCATTTCAAAAAGCGTAGAGATAGAGGTCAACCTCACGAAGATATGCCAGAAGCAGCTTAGTGCTACTGAATAAAATCTAGTAACTCGTAGCCTGGATTATTCTCTAGTGCGTACCTGCGCTCCCATTCCTGTGCATAAAGCAGAATAACTCGGCCGGTCAGATCCGTTGCTAACATGGATGATGACGGAGGCTTAAATCTGTCAGCATCTCCAATTAACCAAGCTCCGTGCTGGTAAGGAAGCACTTCCATCTTTGTTTCAACGTTGTATTCTTCATTAAGTCTATGTTGAAGAACTTCGAATTGTAGTCTACCAACAGCAGCGACAAGACAATCGTTAGAAATAAGGCCACGCGGCTTAAGAAGTAACACAGCACCTTCAGAGCTAAGTTGCTCCATTCCCTTATCAAAAGCTTTTTTTCGCATAACATCAGAGGGTCTGATTCTAGCGATTACTTCAGGTGAAAACTTCGGCATCGGCTTAAAATTAAATCCGCCATTAAGTGATACACAATCACCAATCGAGAAGACACCGGGATTAACAACACCAACTATGTCACCAGGAAAAGCTGCATCAACGGTGCTTCTTTCTCCACCAAACATACTGTGTGAACGGGAAAGTCGAATCTCTTTAGCTAAACGGTGGTGTTTAACAACAAGGTCACGCTCAAACATTCCCGAGTTAATCCGGAGGAAGGCCATACTATCTCTATGGCGCGGATCCATATTGGCTTGAATCTTAAATACATACGCACTGAAGGAATCTTTAACTGGATCAATAATTATTTCCCCTGATCCATCTACCTTATCTGCCAAGCGCGGCCCTGGAGGGGGAGCCAATTTAGAAAATCTGTCAAAAAATGGTTCGATACCGAAATTTGTAAGTGCTGAGCCAAAAAAGACAGGGGTAATTTCACCCTTTAAAAATCGCTCCATGGTAAACGGAGTGCCAGCTTCCTTAAGTAGGCTCATATCAAACTCAAGCTTTTCCTGGCGTTCTTGAGATAGTAACTCTTTAGCTTTCAATTGTTCGAACGAAAGAATCTCGGATTCAGCCTCTAAGGCCCCACCTTTTGCTTCCCGAAATGTCATTACTTCCTGGGTTTGAACATCGACAACTCCCATGAAATCTCGGCCCGACCCAATTGGCCAGAAAAGAGGAGAAGATTGAATACCGAGAACCTCTTCCAATTCGGACATCAATTCAAAAGGGTCCCTTCCAGGTAAATCCATCTTATTAATAAAGGTAAGAATGGGGATGCCACGAAGTCTACATACCGCAAACAGTTTACGTGTCTGTGCTTCAACACCCTTAGCCGCATCTATCACCATGACCGCACTATCGGCAGCCGTAAGTGTACGGTAAGTGTCTTCGGAGAAATCTTGGTGACCAGGAGTATCAAGAACATTGATTACCACCCCCTTATACCGGAACTGCATGGCCGAGGCAGTAATAGAGATTCCGCGCTCCTGCTCCATACTCATCCAGTCGGACTTAACTGCACGAGCATTTTTGCGACCCCTAACCATTCCTGCGGTATGAATCATACCAGCATATAGGAGTAACTTTTCAGTAAGGGTAGTTTTACCAGCATCAGGATGACTGATAATAGCAAATGTTCGACGTAGTGCAGTTTCAGCTGCGATTATAGACTGATTAGACATACCTTCCTTAAGAAGCTGGCAGTATCCAGAAATTTACAAAAATAATCCAGTTAAGGTGGATTTAAAGCCTTTAACCACATAACGATTGCCAACGGGAAATGTAAGCCTACCAGGATAGAGTACCAGTTAATCTGACTTTTAGTGTCCGGATAAGAGAGTTGTACAATTTTACCCACCAACGACCAGGCCAATAGGTATACCCAGAAGAATAGGTCAATATCAGAACGAGGTCCAAGCCGAGGAATCATCAGGAATGAATACACTATACCAACGCCAATCCCTGTAAGATAAAAAACTTTCACATGAGGATTAATATCGGAGCGTACAAAAAACTTTGGAATTGCCCATAGCAGAAGTATCGCCAGTAGCGGACCTCCTCCTACCAAGGTCATAAAAAAATAATCAGAAAGGTGTCTCTTACTGAAGGCAGCATTTAGACTAAACAATGCACCACTTTCTGACGTAACTAACCCGGCATACCTCTTTCCAATGGCCTCGGTTCCCATTGGCACCTGAGAAGCTAGGTCAGAGAAGTACGTAGCTATACCTCCGCTCCAAGAATATTGGACCAAAATAATAAATAACAAAGCGGTGCAAATCGGTATTAAAATTCGACGAGATGTAGATGATTGACACATCATTCCAGACAAAACGACGCTAAACGAGAGCGGTAAAAACCCAAGATATAACCAAGCAAGAAGAGCTGATACTAAAGATGTCCTAGTTATTGAAACTGATTTTGGATCGCCTTCAACTAATACCAAGGCAAGAATTAATGCGCAGGTTAAAAATGGATAAATCTCTAAATGCCCAAGTAGGAAAAGGAGACAAAGTGGAGAGAAAATTAACGCATAGATTTGCTGTTCAATATTTTTATGTCGCGAGAGAAAATAGGTAATTGCAAGGAAAAATAAAGCCGACACCAAATAGAGAAATCGCTCTGGACTTAGAAAGGTATACAGATAACAGCTCTTATATATAAAGCTTAGTATCGTAGTGGTTCCTAGCCACCTTGGATAAATACCACCATCAAAAATAATTTTTACAAGTGCTGCGCCATCGCCTGAGACCAAAATTCCATAATTTAGAATGGAATAAAGTCCGAACAATATAAACGTTACGGTTAGAAGCCTTAGCCTAAAAGCAAGAACAGCATCATTTTCGACTCTCAGCGAAAGAAGGGCCCAGGAAAGGGGAAGGGAGACTAATATATAGGACAATACAGTTTGCTCCTCCTTGACTCCATAACCAACATATAGGGCCAAAAGGATTACTGTCGTGATAAAAAACTTAAACATATCTCATTTATATCGGACTTATGGTGAAGGAAAAGGCAGGATTTGCTAGACTCTCACGGTTATGACCGCTCAAGGCTCAACATCGCCACCTAAATTAAGACTCCATTCCAGGGAATCGACACCATTTCTAAAGTGGGCCGGTGGAAAGCGAGGCATGGTTGCAAGACTTAAGCAGTATGTACCAAGTAGTTACCGCACTTACTGTGAACCTTTTCTTGGTGGTGGAGCGCTATTTTTTAATCTAGCCCCAGCCAATTCCTTTCTTTCAGATCTAAATAGTGAGCTTATCACTACTTACAGAGTAGTCAGGGATTCTCCTCGTGAGCTTATTGCAGCGCTCTCAAGGCACTACTATGACAAAGATTACTATTATCAGATTCGATCACTGGATCCTGCCTCTCTTTCCTCAATTGAAGTTGCTGCAAGGATGATTTACCTCAATAGATCTGGATTTAATGGACTATACCGTGTCAATAAAAAGGGGGAGTTCAATGTCCCCTTTGGTCGGTATACCAATCCTACTATTGTCGATACTGAGAGGATTATGGCGTGCTCCGACGCGCTGAAGGGTGCAGTGATAGAGAATCTACCTTTCCAGGAGCTTCCTTGGGATATGTTTGGCCAAGGCGATTTTGTTTATTTTGATCCACCGTACATCCCTGTTTCTAAGACCTCTTCCTTTACTGCCTATCAAGGAGGGGGATTCGGCGAAGCAGAACAATTAGAGCTTGCAAACCTGTTTCGCCGATTGGATTCCCAAGGAGTTTCCCTTCTTCTAACAAATTCAGGACATGAGCGAGTCAAAGAGTTATATGAGGGATTCAAAATAATCTCCGTACCTATGTTACGAATGATTAACTCTAAAGCTGATCGGCGTAACGCCGTAGAAGAGTTCCT
>CAZYRE010000052.1:0-11437 GCA_964650155.1 uncultured Bdellovibrionales bacterium | reverse complement strand
CAATGACCGATTGGATAACCAAGAGGAGAAGGCTCAAACAAACCAACATACGGGACAACACCACCAAGAGATTCATATTCCCAAGGGCAATGACGATTAATCGAATATTTCAGCGCAGCAACGATGCCTGTACTTAGAGCGATGGAGGTCGTAAGAAATAGAAATCGCCTGTGGTGATTTCTAAAACTTTTTAAGTAGTTCAAACGAATTAATACCCATATAGCCAATGATCCAATCGCGACAAGTTCGACAAAACCTCGCCCCCCTAAATGTAGGATCTGTTCCGCAAACCAACTGTGCTTATATGGCCAAATTTTTTGAGTCGGATCGTAAAAACCAATTACGAGATCGTAATCGAGGTTATATTTCTCGATTAATACAGCACCAATTATAAATATGATGGTTGGGACCACTAAGTATTTGACCCAAGGGGTACTAGTATTACTCAAACTAATGTCCTGACATTACAGCAAAAAATGCACTTATTGGCAGCACTTCCTATGACACACAATTACTTCATGCGGCAATAACATAAGTACACTGTCGTGTTTATTTCCCAGCGTTTTGGCGAGGTTAGGGATAGGTAATATGATGCCATTAAGGCGACCACAACAAACTACCCACAAAGTTAACACCACAAGTGTTAGACCAGCCGCCACGCCCTTAGTTACGTCAGTTGAAAGGCCTCAGGGATTCTCAGTTAGCAATCCTGCTGAGTTAAAAAAACGACTCTCAGAAGTTGGGTATCAATGCTTAGATTTCGTGGCGTATCAGATCTCATTAGTACTTAGTACGCCAACAGATAAGGTACGGGCGATTCTTCTAGAAGGCCCATCTGGTTGCGGTAAAAGCTTCATGGCCAAATCCCTTGCTAAGATTACTGGGGCAGAGTTTATGTGCCTTAGTTGTTATACTGGGATGCCAACACAGAATCTGATTGAAACTCCTTCTACTCTAGCTATGGTAAACGCTATGGTAGGCAAGGATGAATCAGATCCTACAGCGTTGATGAATTTGGGGATTCTTTCCCGTGCCTATGCAGCTTCACAGAAGGGTCCAACAATTTTGCTAGTAGATGAACTTGATAAGCCTGATGGCGCAATAGATACTTTCTTTTTAGGCCCTATTCAGGACGGCCGTATTTGGTTGGAAAGTAGACCTCCAATTGATGCAAACCTTGAAAATTTACTTATTATATTTACAAAAAACTTTAACCGAGTTCCTGACGAAGCGCTATTAAGACGCGTACATCCAATTACGATGACGTATCTAGATTCCACATTAGAGAAGAATATTTTATCACCACACTGTCTTCCACAACTTGTTTCAAATCTCGTCGACCTTGCGGATCGGATGAGACAAAGTGATGGATCGTACAAATTCCAGCGTCCGCCGGCACCTGAGGAATTACTCTCTGCCGGACACTACGTACAAAAACTATTGGAGTGGGGAACAGTAGACTTTGCTTTTATCGGTAAGAATATTTGGAACATTTTAGCTAAGTCTGAACACGATCGTGCTGTGCTTGAGCACATGCTTAGGTTTCATCCAGATTTTATGGATCCGTTAATTAATGATTCGCGGTACTGTCCGATGGATGTCATTTATGCCCGCTTTGGCCGAATGGTGCTGGCCAATATTGTTGCCGATCCTGAGGAAGAGAAACGAGCAAAAGCCTTAGCTCGAATGGAAACTGAGTACGATTAATTCGTAGTTGTTAGTCAAATCCCTTGAGTAATTACACAAGTAAAAAAAGAGACACGGTTTGTGTAGTCATCGCACAAGCGCGACGACACCTTATCTAGGATGTTTGCTAGGCTTTACTGCCTTGCCTGAACAAGGATTGTTATTCATCGAAAAGGAGTTCGGCGATGAAAAAGAAAATAGAAAATACATTAGAATTTATAGCAACCGATATGCGCTTGCTTCAGCTAGCTATTGAGTACTGCAAAGAGAGAAAACCAGAAGAGACAGTAACAGAGGCTTCCTCTCCTCAAGTCGAGGAAGACAAGGAAATTTTAGCGATTCCTATTAGCTAGGAAAGAGTTCCTCCTTTCCGGTAAGGGGGTACAGTTGTATCCCCTTATTTAAGCACTATTGCTCCATTCAGTTGTTGAATAATTCCCTGTACTCAAGCCTCCATAGAGCAGGTAATATGCTTTAGGACTAAAAAGAGGGGGATTATGCTTTCTCACCAACAAAAATTAGTAAACTACGCTGAGGTATTAGTGGTTCATGGGCTCAATGTTCAGCCTGGCCAATTAGTTAATATCTCCACTGAACCTTATCACCGCGATTTTGCACTATTAGTGGCTGAGGCTGCTTATAATCATGGGGCTAAGTTTGTTAACATAGATTTAAGCGATTCTAGGGCCCTAAAATTAAGGATCCAAAAGACATCCAGTGAGGATCTCTCTTATGTGCCCCCTTACTTAACTACAAAATACACCGAATTGGTTGATACTGTGGCTGCCAATCTAAAAATCATAGGCCCAGAGGACCCGGATATATTATCAAACCTCGAACCTAAAAAAGTTAACGTACATCGTCTTCATCAAAGACTCGCAATCCAATATTTCTATGATGAAGGGATCGGTAAATCAAAAGTTCACTGGACAGTTGCTGCCGCTTCAACTCCTAAGTGGGGACAGAAGATATTCCCAAGTCTTTCACCAGAAATGGCAGAGGCTGAGTTATGGAACCAAATATTTAACATGTGCAGAGTCAATTCCAAGGATGCTCTTAGTGATTGGCAAAAACATAACTCAAAGCTCCGGGATCGCGCTAAAAAACTTACAGAATTAAAGATTAAAACTCTTTCCTTCACTGGGCCCGGCACAGATCTGACAATAGGACTGAGCCCCAAAGCCATCTTCAAGGGTGGTACAGACAAAAGCCCAAGAGGCGTTGAATTTGAGCCTAATATTCCCACAGAAGAGTGTTTCACAACTCCAGATTACAGAATGACAGAAGGAAAAGTACGAACTACTCGTCCATTTTTTATAAATGGAAAGTTAATTGAGGGACTCGAGCTTGAATTTAAAAGCGGCAATATAACAGCATTTAAAGCTAAATCTGGAGAAGATACGTTTCGCGAATACATTTCCAGCGATGAAGGCGCCAAACGATTAGGCGAAGTAGCATTAGTTGGTACTGATTCACCGATCTATCAAACAGGACTTGTGTTTCAGGAGATTTTATTTGACGAAAACGCAGCATGTCATATCGCTGTTGGCTCGGCATACAAGTTCTGTCTAGACGGCGGATCGACATTAGATTCGACGTCTGCTGCAGAAATTGGATGCAATGAGAGCAGCGTACATACCGACATGATGATATCTTCAGAGCATGTTGATGTGTTTGCACACACGTACGATGGAAAGAAAATTCAGATCATGAAACATGGTTCATGGATTGACCTGTAGTTTTTCTATCTAACTAAAAATACAAGTGATTTAACCACTTTAGAACGAGCATAGTGACGCGATTACTCATCAACTATCGGTCACATTGCATCAGTTTACATTCCAATTTTGGAATGTTTCGGTGGCACAACCTTTGAACTTTGAGATTGCGATCAGTTTTCTGAATCACCCGTCGACGGGTAACATCAAATTAATATCTTGCAAACCTAACAATGTTAGGGCAAGGTGAGGTTACACAATCAAATCGTGGTTGTGTGATGTTGTATCGCAAGAGTTATTTTGACTTTTGTTTATGCACTAATTGGAGATGCATTATGGCAAGCAAGAAAAGAACCGCAAAGAAAAAGACAGCTAAGAAGTCAACAAAGAAGAAAGCTTCCCGCAAGAAAGCTACTTCTCGTAAGTCGACTTCCAAGCGTCGATAGACTTCAAGGCTTTAAGACCTAACGGTCTTTGCCTTTAAAAACCCTCATCGATTTTATCGCTGAGGGTTTTTTCTTGCCTACCTTTTTAGATCCTAGCCACTTACTTCAACTACTTTGAAATAACCGAAAAAGCCTTATTTTGAAGGGTATTTAACCACGACTTAAGTCCAACGCTACCACCATCAGAAATAGTCAAACTCTTAATAGATGAATAGCTCGTTCCGTCATCACCACAATTTACGACCAATTTAAATTTGGCAATTTTCTCTTTCTTCAGGGAACTTGGCATTCCAGTAGTTGTTGTCTTTGTGCTGCCTAGTGTACCGATAAATGAAGCAATCAAAGTACCTTCTGCTAGGATATTGTCGTTACTTAACTTTCCTTCTTTAGTAGAACCGTAGATATATATTGTACAGTTAGTAGCATCCCCAGATGTCAAATTGGAAACCAATTTGAATTTTCCACCCTGACTTAAACTAGCTTTACCAATAGAGTACGTAGCAGAGCCTGAACCTCCAGAAGTATTCAAGCAGCTCGAGTCATCATCAAGCTGAGCATTTATTTCAGCTAAGCTGAAGGAAGAGAACGAATTATGAGATGGATCGATAGCAGACGACATTAGGGATGGCGTTGCATCATCATGAGAGGCTCCTAAATTATGTCCAACCTCATGAGCAAAGGTAAGTCCTGCTAGGGACTCGTTATTTCGCATCTGCGTGAGTCCATAACTAAAAGTTGGGGCTACACACATTACCCCTAGATAAGCTAACCCAATAGTAGAACCATCGAGGTTACGTCCTGTAAAAAGATGCCCAATATCCCTATCAGTGGAATCACTGGAGTTCTCGTACGCCAAGAACTGGTTAAGGAGGACATTTGAGTCAGACGAAGTAAAACTACCACTTGGGACGACACTTTGAGCCACTACAGAAAAGGTAGCGCTTAACTGACCACTGTAGATTGTTTCAGCAGTATTTATTGTGCTTAAAATTTGAGCATGGGCCTCTGCCTCTCCGCCTTTTATGGTTACATACTGCTCATCAGTGACTGCACTAATTTCAATCTCATAGGTTCCCTGACTTGATGCTGCCTGAGTTGAGTAGGAATGATTGCCAGTTGAATTTATAACAAAACCGCTGTCTACCTTAACAAAGGATGGAACACGGTGAATAACTCCAAAATATGTATTTTCTATTTGCTGCTGGCTGACATCAAAGGTAGATGAGAAAACATCCCGTCCGTTAGTAAAGTTAATCGTAAGATTGCCATCAAAAAGGGTCGCCGCAACGTTAAAGTTGCCTCCTTTAACTCGAGTTAGACGACCCTTGAAAAGTGCAGGAACTGGAAGCCCCGACTTATACTTAAGTAGGCTTTTAGCTCTTGGCTTAATATATCCAACTGCGACCTTCCCTCTGTAATAGATAGAAAACTTAATTACTTCTTCTGAGCCGACCTCAAATAATTCCGGTGTTTGAAGACGTGAAAACGTATCGCTAGTAAAAACTAATCGTGCATCAAGACGACTCTGAGCAAATGCGAGTGAGGGCAGAAGGAGCGCCCAAACGGCTAAAATTACTTTATTCATAAATTAATCTTCAAAGCCTGTATCTACGTTAACCTTATCAGCTCCATACTTTTCACTTTCAAGTACAGCATCGAAAACCTGTCCACCATCAACAACGAATCTTAACTCCATACCGTTGGTTCCATCAGGACCATCACGGAAAGGAAACGCTAGATCCACCCGTAGTACTCGACTACCACTTGATCTTGGAAATCCAAGTCGTAGACCAACGCCGAAATCTCCGTATAGTTCATCCTGCATTAGTGAACTTAGGGAGTTATCAGTGGCTCCTCCAACTTCAGCAAAAAAGGCTCCGCCAAGGCTCACAAGCTTAAGTATATCATCGACAAGGTGGAAGCGATCTTCCATACCTAGATAAAAACTTTTATCGCCGAAAAATGTCCTGGAATCATAGCCCCTTATCCCATCTGAAGCACCCGAATAGAACTCTCGTTCGCCATCTAAGTCCCTGCCGTAGTTCAAATACGAGGATGCTACGAAAGTATGGTTACCAATGAATTGTGTACCCAGAAACCGTGGTCCGGCTAGATATACGAATTTAATTTCGCCTCGAATTAGTGAATTAACGAAATCACTATCCTCATACCTGCTAGCAGCACCGATTTCTCCTCGTACAAATGACCGACCAGAGATTCTAAATCCATCGCTATCGTTAAATGATAAAAACCAAGCATCAGTATCTGATCCAAAAGCTTCAGGCGCATAACCAACTTTGCTTTGTAAGACATTTCCCAAATTGAAGTCTTGAACGCGATCAAACCTATCTACGTAACTATGTGAGACAAAGTCAGGTACGATCCTTGAATATGAAAAGTATGGATAGCTATATCTTCTATCGGTTGGAATTAGACTTGGATCATTAAGAACTTCTGAGGGATCTATGTCTACGTCTTCAAAATCTTCTAGGGTGGCTTCTCTGAATTTATAATCAGAGAATTGATAACCTAGAGTGAATCTATGAAGCAACTTATCAGGGTCTCCATCAGCAAAAGAGTAATAGCCACCAAGATCTACTTTCTCCTGACCGAAGAGAAATCGTTCATCTCCGGCACCGAATAGTTTACCTACGTTATCAAGCATTCTTGTCTCAATTCCGTACGATTGGGCATCTTCTAAGCTTCGGTAAGGAAGCCCAGCAAATCCAACTGAATCATAGCCATCAGAGCGGTCAAAGTATCCCAGCAACAAAGCATTTTTGGTGCCCCAAACACGTTGATCTTCCCAGACTCCCTCAATAGACTCACGACCATCCTCGTCCCGATAAAGAAGCTCTGCACGCTTCCCGTAGCCCATTAGGTTACTCTCTGTAAGTCCAACGGCGGTATGATCTGTGCTACCTGAACCAAAGGAAAAGCTAAGATATGGAATCAATGTCCAAGTGTCCTGGACTGAAACTTTAAGGTCTACAAAGTTGCCCTCAAAGGTAGGAGTTATTTTAACTTTCCGAATGTATCTTAATCCTCTAAGTACGCGCTCACTTTCTTGGATAAGAAACGGCTGGTATGGATCCCCCTCTTTGATGAGAAGTTCACGTTTGAGTATTTCTTTTCGCGTATTAATCTTAATGCTATTTACTGCTCGATAAAACGATTCAAGGTTGTCGCCCTCAAAAACGTCAGTGACCTGAATATCGATATTCCTAACTATAGGTGCATCAGCAGGAGGAGGCTGGTTATCGTGTAAGCGGGACTTAAACTCCGCCCTTACAGGTAGAGTAGTCAAAATAGATAGGAAAAAAACTGAGGCCCAAGTTCCAACTCTATTCATAGAACGGCAATTTATATCTTGTTAAGTTTACAGCCATTTAATGCCGACACACTAGCAGGGAAGGGGTCATATCCCAAGAAGGGAAAAGTGTATAAAACTGGAACGCTGTTAGACGGTTATACGGTTCTCTTAGGACTAGGCTCAACATAAATTGATTTGGTAACTAGAAAATACTTACAGGAAACCATGGACAAGGATTCATCATTAGCCCAGTCGTTATTCCTCGGAAACATTCTTGAGGAAAATCTATTTCCATTTCCTAAGATCAAAGATGAAGAGGCTGAAACTCTCCGCTTGGTACTCGACTCAGTTGAAAAGTTCATGGCCGAAGAAGGGGAGAATTATCGTAAATATGACGAGAAGGGAACCTTTCCTCCTGAGTACATAGAGGCATTAAAAGAGTTAGGGCTTTTTGGTCTTATTATTCCTGAAGAGCATGGTGGGATTGGGTTATCAAACATGGCTTACGCCAGAGTTTTTGCTCAGACCGGATTTTATGATGCGGCAACTTCTGTAACAGTTGGCGCACATAGCTCGATTGGCATGAAAGGTCTACTCCTTTTTGGAAACGATTCTCAAAAGAAGAAATATCTACCTAAGCTTGCTACTGGTGAAATGATTGCTGCGTTCTGCTTAACTGAGCCAGGTGCAGGGTCTGATGCAGCCTCAATTTCCACTAAGGCTGTAAAGCAAAGTGATGGATCATGGGTA
Organism: uncultured Bdellovibrionales bacterium; assembly: GCA_964650155.1. Taxonomy (GTDB): domain Bacteria; phylum Bdellovibrionota_C; class UBA2361; order UBA2361; family J135; genus JAWXBT01. The sequence goes on along the minus strand of CAZYRE010000052.1, from coordinate 3,524 downwards.
CTCAACGGTTCTAAGTTATGGATATCAAATGGCGGAATAGCCGGGTATTTCACTGTTTTTGCTAGAACCGATTCCCCAGCTGGTAAGATGACAGCCTTTATTGTTGAGCGAAATTCTGAAGGTATTTCTATCGGTCCAAAAGAAGACAAGATGGGAATCAGGGCCTCTATCACTACAACGGTTGATTTTAGCAACGTAAAGGTTCCGGCAGAGAATCTTTTAGGAGAAGAAGGTCAAGGCTTTAAGGTAGCGATGGCTATCCTAAACAATGGTCGCACCGGTCTTGGAGGCGGATGCGTAGGTGGTATGCGTCGGTGTATCGCGCTTGCATCGAAGCAATCAAGCGAAAGAAAACAGTTTGGCCGTCCAATCAAAGATTTTGCATTGGTCAAAGAGAAAATTGCACAGATGACTATTAATTGTTTTGCAACCGAGAGCGCTGTGATGATGGTTGCTCATTTAATGGATTCAGGCATTAAGGATTACTCCGTTGAAGCTGCAATGACAAAAATCTTTGCCAGTGAAAACATGTGGAATGCCGCAAATGAGGCGCTCCAAGTCGCTGCTGGTAACGGATTTATGAAGGAATTTCCATATGAACGTATTGTTCGGGATTGCCGCATAAATCTCATATTTGAGGGCACGAATGAGATCCTAAGGCTTTATGTCGGCCTTTCAGGGATGAAGTATGCCGGCGCCTACCTAAAAGACATAGCTGACAGCGTTGGAAAGATTTTTAATGATCCGATTAAAGGTTTCGGTGTGCTTTCTAATTACGCCACAAAGAAAATGTCGTACCTAACGACACTAGGCCATCCAAAGTTAGAGTTTGTTCATCCAGTTTTACGTAGAGAAGCTGACCTCTGGGTTAAGCTCACTTCTGAATTTGCTAACGCAACGGAAGGCGTTCTTAAAAAATACGGCAAAGAGATTGTCGGTTCACAATTGGTCACAAAACGAATAGCTGATTGTGCTATCGATCTTTATGTCGGGCTTTGCGTGCTAGCAAGAGTTAGCACCATGCTAAAAGATAAATCCGAGGCTGAATGTGCTGATGCCATAAGTATAGCTGCCCAATTTATACAACAGGGAAAACGCCGGATCCGCAATAATATCCGCCGAAATGATAGAAATGAAGATAAAGAACAGCTAGCTCTTGCTGATTCGATTCTAAATAAGGGAAAATATCCTTGGGACGTATTCTAAGGATTTTGTGCATAAACTATTCTTCTTATCGGCAGGCTATGCTTCACTAGCATTGGCGTTAATCGGCATTCCTCTGCCAGTCTTACCAAGTACACCTTTTGCACTTCTAGCATGTTTCTGTTTTGCTAAGAGCTCACCCGAATTAAGACAGAAGTTAGAACATTCAAAACTTTTTGGTAAAGCCATCGCCAATTGGCGTGAGCATAGAGCAATCTCAATTAGATCAAAGATTACTGCTACCACCTTGGTATTTTTTAGTGTTCTAGGTATCTCTTATTCAGCATTACCGACTCCCATAATAGTTATTACCTTAATAATTTTATGTGCCGTAATGACATTTGTTTGGACCAGACAAAATCCTTGATTTATCGCTTCTGTGCGGTAATCTGCCCCAATGGGTACACCAATCATTCGATCTAAGTTTCCAAAAATGGGGATGAATATCTTTACAGCTATGAATGCTGTATCGACTGAGCACAATGCCATTAACCTGGCCCAAGGCTTCCCAAACTTTCCTTGCTCAGAAAAGCTTATATCTCTTGTCGATCAGTACATGAGAAAAGGCTTTAATCAGTATTGTCCTATGCCAGGAGTCCTTCCATTAAGGGAAGCAATAGCTGAGAAGATAAATTTTCTTTACGGCCGCACTTATTCTCCTGATACCGAGATTAATGTTACTCCGGGTGGACATGCGGCACTAATGTCTGCCATCACCTCAGTAATTCATCCAGGTGATGAAGTAATAATATTCGAGCCAGCCTTTGATTGCTTTGCTCCTATTGTTGAATTAAATGGCGGTATTCCAGTCTTTATCGAACTTACTCCTCCTAATTATAATATTCCTTGGAGTGAAGTTACCGGAAAGATCTCAGATAAAACAAAAGCCATCATTATTAATTCTCCTCATAATCCAACTGGCACTGTCCTTGAAAAGCCAGATATGGAAGCCTTAATTAAGTTAACTAAAAACACAGATATAGTAATTATAAGTGATGAAGTTTATGAGCATCTGATCTTTGATGGACTTGAGCATCAAAGCGTCATGCGGTATCCGGAGCTAGCAGAGCGTAGTTTCTCTATATACTCATTTGGAAAGGTTTATCACGTAACTGGCTGGAAGATTGGTTACGTTGTAGCACCAAAAGAGCTGATGGCTGAATTCCGTAAATGTTATCAGATGATGACATTTACAGTTAACCATCCGATGCAGTTGGCCATTGCTGAATTTCTAAAAGATAGAGAAGGGTATTTAAGCTTACCGAATTTTTATCAGAAAAAACGTGATTTCTTTTTGGAACGAATTCGAAACTCACGCTTTGAGTTTACTCCAGCCAAAGGCACTTATTTTCAATCTATCAGTTACAAAAAAATAATGGATGCTGGAGATATGGACACAGCTCTCTGGCTAGCAAAAAACGCCAAAGTTGGCTTAGTTCCAATGTCCGCTCTCTATCACAACAACGCCGAACACCACATGCTCCGCGTATGTTTTGTGAAGACAGAAGATGTATTAGAGCAGGCTGCTGAAAGACTAAGCCGGATATAAAATCAAACTGGCGGAGAGAGGGGGATTTGAACCCCCGGTACCCTTGCGGGTACACTTGATTTCGAATCAAGCGCGATCAACCACTCTGCCATCTCTCCGCATGGGTATCATTCAGGAAACTACTCATAGCTATGTTAGGGGTATTGAATCAACCCACTAACCAATGGAAATTTAGGATAATTCCATGGATCTACGAAATTACCGCACACGTAACAAAACCCTGCCATAACAACGTTTAAGCGAGGATTCTTTTAGCAGTTCTACTTGGGTTTTTCTGGTTCTGTATGTATTAACATACTGGAATTATTAGATATTCGCAGGAAAACTCAAAGGGGAACTATATGTTAGGCAAGTTTTTAGGAACACAGAAGTTTTCGTTTCGTCATATTCGCAACCTCTCTGCTCTACATGAAGGCTTAGAGGGCATGATTGAAAAGATGCGGATTAGAAGGAAGAAACGAGATGCAAATGCATTAATTGGTGGCTCTGCACGTACTTATCATCCGATTGGACTTGATGTTCGTAAAGTGCAGTAAATAGAAGCAAGGGGATTTATATGAAAATTGTTGGTTCATCATCTAGAATTTCGTCAGTAGTACGGGATTGGGCAAAAATGTCGTTTGAATTCGACCACTTCAACCCAAGTAATAGTGATACCTCACATCATAATCGCCCGATAACTAATAGTAAGGAAGTTAAGGTTAAGAAGGCGGGTTCAAGTGTTTCGGTTTTGGGTTCTCGTAATTCTCCTCGTATCAACAGCCCACGCTGA
>CAZYRE010000051.1:0-17338 GCA_964650155.1 uncultured Bdellovibrionales bacterium | reverse complement strand
CTTAAAGGCTTTGTTCATTCACAGAATGAAGCCGATGCGGCAATACAACTCGCTAAATCTGTAAATGGAGTTAGTTCGGTAGAAACTAAGCTGTATGTAGATACTCCAAAGAGCTAATCGAGGATAAGCCGGTTCGACTGCTTTAAAAGAAGGCAGTTGGATCGGTGATATTTATAATAGTTACTCCCAAGCTGCCAGCTGTGCCGCCACTTTGGGTGCCGTTGGCAGCAACATTCATGCCTTTGCCGCCATCGCCCCCACTTCCGCCACCACCGCCACCGCCAAAGCGGTAAAAAGATGTCGTTGTATTGGAGGTTGATCCAACTTGACCCCCAGCTACAGAAATTAACCCTGTGTTAGTAATATTTGGGGCAATAAGTTCAACAATACCACCACCACCACCACCGCCAGCACCTCCAGTATCCCAAGAGTTGCCACCCTTTCCGCCATTAGCCGAGATTAGGCCAGTATTTTGTACTGAGTCTTTGCTGGCTAAAATAATTATGCCTCCTCCTGCGCCTCCAGCGCTTCTGCCGAAAGCTTGCTCAGGTGTAGCATCGATTGTTCCATTGTTGACGATTCCATTCTGGCAAAGAATGACAAGTGCTCCAACCCCATTGCCGCCGTTATATTCGGTAGACATTCCAGAGCCACCGCCTTTGACGTAGAGACGATTAATTATGTTTGTTGCGCCAGCAAAACCTAGTCCTATTCCTCCAGCACCCCCCAGAGCAGCTGAATTATTAATAGTGAATTGCCCGCTAGATGCTATGGACTTGGCGATGCCAGGATTAGAAAATTGAATTCCAGAGGCACCGGCAGGCTCTGTGTTTTGAGTGATGCCACCTCCGTCTGAAGTGTCTGAAACGGTAACGAGCCCATTATTAACAAATGTGCCACGACATCTAATGATGGAACCTGGACTGACTTCTAAATGGCCGCCTGGCTCAACGATTATGTTTTCATATTGATTGGTTAATATCGGAAAATAGTAGCCAGACACCACCAGATTGCCTGACGATCCGTCCCCGTATTTTTTAAGAGCGCCGTCTAACCCTTTTATACCAGCGGGACCGTTGGGTCCCTGTGGCCCCTGAGGGGGCTTGAGAGTATCTAAGTCGAGAAACTCTGTAGTATTACTAGGGCAAATGTTCGATAGAGATTTCTTGAGTTTAACGGAATTCCCTTTGATTTTTGCCTTTAAGCAAACCTTTTCAGCGGTGGCGCAGTTGCACATCAAGAGAAGTAAGCTGATAAGGGATAGTATTTTTACTTTAGACATGTGTCTGTCCATTTAAGCAAAGTAATTAAAGCAGTGTGGTTGGATCGGTTAAGTTTATAATCAACTGACCAGCTTGTCCGGCAGTTGCCCCGGACTGCTGGTTGCTAGCGTTAACTGATGCGCCGTCTCCGCCGTCACCACCGCATGCGCCGCCACCGCCGCCACCGTGTCGAGAAGAGTTGACCAATAAGCCCGTAGAGCCTGACGCGCCACCTTGAAGAAGGATAGATCCTGAATTTGTAATGGAAGGGGAAATTAACCTTACGATACCACCACTGCCACCTCCGCCTGCGCCACTATTTGCATAGGAGTCACCTCCAGTGGTGCCTTTGACATTTATCGTGCCAGGGTTTGAGATAGATGTTTTAGACGCCAGGATCACGATCCCACCAGCTCCGCCCCCCGCGCCACTATTTACCGCATTGCCTGTTGCGATAATGGATCCGTTATTTTGGATAGAACCGTTACATAATATCGTTACTGTGCCACCACCGTCTCCACCAGGGCCTCCTCCAGCAGCTCCAGCACCGCCACCAGTAGGACCAGGATATAATAGCGTGGCTGCAGCTTGTGCTATCCCGTTGCCGTGGTAGCCACCGTTGACGTTAATGCCACCAGCGTTAGCATATTGACCTAGCCCCGCACTCAATCTTGATATGCCAGGGTGAGGGGGAGCAAAATCGGGGAAGAGGATGTTTGTGTTAACAGTAATAGGTTGTCCACCTTTAGCGAAAGTTTGAACAAAAATCGTACCATTGTTGATTAGATTTCCAGTGCATCTAAGAATGGATCCCGAAGGTAAGGAAATCGTAGCGCCAGAATTTATTGTAATGTTTTGATACTGAGGGTTGGCATCAGAAAAGTTAGTGGTTGAGCTAACTATCAGATCTCCACGTGAGCCATTCCCGTAGGCATTTAAGTTACCATCTTCTCCTGGCGCTCCTTGTGGGCCGGGTGATCCTTGTGGGCCAGTTTGGCCCTGTATTGAAACTAAATTAATTGCTTCTAAGTATCCCTTTGGGCAGGTAGAGTTACTAGTGACCTTGGATAAGCTAACCTTTCCTTTCTTAATAATACCCTTTAAGCAGATGACATCTGCCGAAGCGTTGAAAGTAACAGCGATTATTGAGGTGAATAGTGCGGATTTAATAAATGAACGCATATGAAGAAATGACTCCTTAGTTTCAGGCGAAGCCGCATTCTATTTGCAATACAATAATTAGTAAATTAACTAAACAGATAGAATCTTTGAATTTTATAAAAATTTAGATAGAGAAAGATTTCCCTTAGAGATCAGATTGAATGGAACTGTCTGTAGGTTTAGCTTTCTAAAGCTTTTAGTGCCGGTAGAGGTTTTCCCTCAAGGATATACAAGAACGCTCCGCCACCTGTAGAGATGTAGCTAAACTTGTGTGCCAAGCCCATGGCATGAATAGCTGCATCTGTGTCGCCGCCACCTACAAGAGTCAGTCCATGGGACTGGCCAACGGATTCAACAAGACTGTGTGTGCCGTTTACGTAATCTTCATGCTCGAATGCACCCATTGGGCCATTCCAGATAATAGTTTCAGCGTTCTGAATTGCTTCTTTAAAGAGTAAACAGCTAGCTGGGCCAATATCTAAAGCCATTGAATCAGCAGGGATTTCAAGGGCAGGGACTGCGCGAGCTACTCCCTTAGCGCCAAGAGATGGTCCAACCATAAAGTCCACTGGCAGATATACCTTGCAGTCTCTTCTTGAAAGACTCGCCATTAATTTTATGACTTGAGGGATGAGATCTCTCTCTACTAGAGATTTCCCTGTTTGTATCCCTTGAGCAGCAAGGAATGTGTTTGCCATTGCGCCGCCAATTATTACCTTATCAGCCTTGTCAGCAATGTTAATAAGAGCAGCAAGTTTAGTTGAGGTTTTTGCGCCGCCTAAAATAACACAAAGTGGTTTTTTAGGATTCTTTAGGGCCTTATCAGCAAACTCAAGTTCCTTTTGCATTAAGAGGCCAGCACATTTCTCTTTGAAAAGATTTGCAACTCCAACCATTGAGGCATGAGCTCTGTGAGCTGTAGCGAAGGCATCGTTCACATAAACATCGCCAAGACGTGCAAGGAGAGCTGAAAATTCAGGATCGTTTTCAGTCTCGCCACGATGAAATCGTAAATTTTCAAGAAGTATTACTTGCCCTGGCTTTAGAGCAGTGACCTTCTTCTCTATTTCAGGGCCAACGCAATCGGGTGCCAACTCTACTGGGATAGCCAACAGTTGAGAAAGTTTTTCTGCTACTGGCGCAAGGGAGCAGTTAAGGTCTTTTGTGCCATCTGGGCTGCCGAGATGAGTCATTAAAACAACTCTACCGCCACCTTCCATTATTTTTTTGATTGTTGGGACGGCTTGTTTTATTCGATTCTCGTCAGTGATCTTTTTTGATTCGTCCAGCGGAACATTAAAATCAACGCGTACTAAAACTCTTTTGTCAGAAAAATCAATGTCATTTAAATACTTCATACTTCTTAGATTCCAGTTGGTTCGTCGATGAAGACTACCTTAATATCAAACTTTTCCGCTACTTTTTTAGCCAGTGCAGCAACACCAACAGTTTCGGTAGCGTAGTGGCCAGAGAAAATTACATTTAACTTTAATTCCTTGGCCATGTGATAAGCCTCCTGCTTTGGTTCTCCCGAGATTAGCAGGTCTAAGCCGTCACGAGCTGCGCCGCTTATAGCAAAAGCGCCTGATCCAGTCACGATTCCTACTGACTGAATCTTCTCTTTTCCAAAAGGTAAAATTAATGGTTTGATCGCACCAGGCAGCGTGGCTAGTTTGGCTGCTATGCCCTCAAGTGTCATTCCCTTATTAGTGCCGCGTGCTCCAATAAGCATTCCTCTATACTCCGCCCAACTAGTAAGATCGGATAATCCAAGTAAGCGACCTAGTTCGTACGCGTTTCCCACTTCAGCGTTTGCATCAAGAGGTAAGTGCGATGCGTACAAGGTACACTTAGCCCTGATTAGTAACTCGATTTTATCTCTTGTCGGACCGGTTATTGAAAATGGCTTGTCCCAGATCATTCCATGATGAACCAAAAGTATACCTGCGCCATGTTGAGCAGCGCTTTCGATTATAGATAGTCCGGAATCAACGGCATAAGCTAAAGTTTTAATTGGACCATCCCATCCCCCGACCTGAACACCATTCAAAGAAGCATCATCGAATTTAGAAGGGGTTAGCACGCTATCTAAGTAGGAGAGGACTGATGATAGTTGGGCCATAAAAAGTCTATTGGTTTCAGCGCCTTGTCTTTGTTCTCACTTTATACTACAAAGGCTCGCTCATTAGAACCCCACTAGGATACGCTACTCCAAATATAATGGAGATAATTGAGGATATTTAAATGTCTTGGTTTAGAAGAGAAAAAGCCCCAAAGCCTGAAGCTGGTATCGGCGATAAGATGCAGATGCCCGGGGATGTTTGGACCAAATGTCCTGATTGCAGTGAAATTATTTACACCAAGGAGCTACGTCGTAATTTCGGAGTATGTCCAAAGTGTGATTACCATTTTCGTCTCGTAGCTGCTCAACGAATACCGCTACTTGTTGATCGACATTCTTTTGTGGAGATGGACATCAATCTCCGTTCTACCGATCCTCTGAATTTCAAAGATAGTAAAAAATACAAAGATAGACTTAAGGCTTCTGAGAAAAGCTCTGGATCTGTCGAAGCCTTACGAAGTGGTAGAGCAAGAATACTTAACATACCGCTAATGCTAGGAGTTTTTGACTTCAGCTTTATGGGCGGAAGTATGGGCTCTGTAGTAGGGGAGAAGCTCGCTAGAATTATTGAAGTCGCCGTGAATGAAAAGTTGCCTGTCATAATAGTTTCCGCTTCAGGCGGAGCTAGAATGCAGGAGGGTATTTTCTCCTTGATGCAGATGGCTAAAGTTAGCGCAGCACTCGCTCGCCTTGGTCAGGCTGGGCTTCCGTATATTTCAGTTCTCACAGACCCAACAACTGGGGGTGTTGCCGCAAGTTTTGCTATGCTTGGAGACATAATTATAGCAGAACCGAAAGCCCTAATCGGCTTTGCTGGGCCCAGAGTTATTGAGCAAACAATCAAACAGAAGTTGCCTGAAGGGTTCCAACGCTCAGAGTTCCTCCTTGAACATGGCATGATTGATCGTATAGTACCCAGGGCGATGCTAAGAGAAGAGATCGCTCTAATTTTGCGCAACCTTGGGTTTGGAGCCTGAATTTTACATGCTTAGATTATCCCGTTGGGTGTTGGCAGCTTTGGTGGCGGTCCTTATGGACACCCCATTGTTTGCACAAGTCGAACCTCCTTCTAATGAGAAGTTATTCCGTGAGGATCTAAAGGATTACAAGAAGCGTGAGATTGAAACCAAAAAGCTCATCCTTCACCGTGATAACATAATCCAAGATCCAGGAACTTATTTTAAAGCTCCTGAGATTGAGTACCTGCAGGACAAGGAGGAGTTCGTCGGTACTGGGGGCGTAATAGTTTCGTATTCAGGGAATCAGATCCAGGGAGATAGTGGTAGGTTTAATGCTAAGACCAAAGAAGGTGAACTTACTGGAGGCCTAGTATTTTCTTCCGCCGATGGAGAGATAAGTGCTCAGTCCGGATCTTTTAACCTCGATAAAGAGGTTGGTCGATTTAACGATGCCAAGGTTGTACTCGAGCCAGACGGTTATGTCATGGAAGGTGGTGTAGTCGAAAAGTTAACAGAGATCGATTACCGTCTCTCTGATGCTTCAATGACTACGTGTCACTGCGCAGATGGCCAAAAACCTTGGAGCGTAACAAGTCCACTCATCGATATTACTCAGGAAGGATACGCTAAGGCCCGTCCGTTTATGTTTCGGTGTAACGATATCCCGATATTTTACGCGCCATACATGATTTTCCCTGCAAAACTTGAACGTTCAAGTGGTCTTTTAATCCCCAAGTTAGGCTACTCAAGTAAGAACGGACTTGAATATGCACAGCCGATCTTTGTGAATGTTAATGAGAATACTGATCTGACTCTAACTCCATTTACGAAAACTGAAACAAGATATGGAATTACAGGACAGTATTCGCAGCGGTTCAGCTTACGCAGTAATGTCGATACTAAGTTGATCTTCTCAGATGAGACTCCTCGTGATGGCGATCTTAGAGGGACACAGACAGCAGATCTATATGATCCAACTTTTGATGATAACCGTTGGGGAGGTTTTTACCGTCAGAAATGGCGCGCAAAGCCAGGCGAGTTCCCCCTCTCTGTCGTTGTAGATGGTCGGTACGTGAGTGATGATCTCTTTTTGCGTGAGATGGAGGAACCTCTAATCGGACTTCCTCAGGATCGGTATCTTACATCCAAAGCAAGAGTAAGAGCCCCAATTGGTGATTATCTAAATGCCGAAGTTAGCACCGAATATAGTCAGTCATTTGTTTCCAATGATGACCTTGTCTTTCAGCGGTTACCTCAGCTCACGCTTGATGGGTATAGAAGCTGGCGTATTTTCGGGATAAATCCTTACGGTTTGAAACTTGTCACCTCCGGAGAGATAACCTCTACGACTTTCTCTAGAGATACCGGGTATGACGGGCAGCGTTTTGATATCCATCCAAAGTTCAAAGTTCCCTTTTACTTTATGAATTATTTTACTGGGGATTTGAACCTTGGGCTTAGGCAGACTTATTATTCCCTTTCTGAATCTCTAGACCCAGATTCAGGTAGTGACCTAGATGATAGTACTGATAGAGGAATATATGAATTCGGTGCAAATATCGGCACCGTCTTAGAAAGGGTCTACGATGTTGATTCATCTGGTGTGTTGGCATCGATGTCTAATGTTGGCGCAAAGAATCAGTTCGATAAGTTATTGAGAGTTAAACATACGATAGAACCTTTTGTGGGTTACGATTTTACTCCAGAAAAGGATCAGAGCTTTCTACCGCTGTTTGATGGTGATGATCGGATTAGGGAGCGTAGCCTAGTAAGTTATGGATTTAATTCCCGACTTATTGGTAGATTTGATGATACTGCTCAAAAGAGAGGAGTCATTGAAGAGTTAAGCCCAGAGGAGAACCCTTTTGGATTCGGTCCTGATATTCAGGATCCTTCAGAAATATTTGGTCAAACTTTTTTTGATGAAAATACAACTGTTCGTCGTATCCGTGGCGAGAAGAAACAACTTGCCTCTTTCGGGGTACGTCAAAGTTACGATCAGAAACTTGAGAATACAGAACAGAGGGCATTTTCAGATGTAGGCACTGACCTCTCGTTTTATCCCAATAGTTATTTTGGCATCGGTTTCGGATCTAACTATGATTATGAAGAGGGCGATTTTTCCTCTTGGGGCCTAGGATTAAAACTTGAGGATGATCGTGGTGATCACCTTAGAACTCGCGTCTCTTATATTGAGAATTCAGTTAGCCAGGTAGATGGCAATGTAGAAATAGCCCTAACAGATCGATTAAAACTCGGCTTTTATGGTCGATATGATGATTTAGAGAGCGAATTTGTCGAAAATAGAGTCGCTTTAAGAATTATAAGTTCTTGTGATTGCTGGAAGCTTGATATTGGCTACCGAGACCGGGTAAACCCAGACGATCGGGATTATACCTTGTTGTTAACCCTCAGAGGGTTAGGAGACATCGGGGAATAGTTCGTACCGTATTCAATAATTCGGAGTTATCATGAAAGGAGTAATTCTTGCCGGCGGATTGGGCACTAGGTTGAGGCCTTGTACCAACGTTACTAATAAACATCTGCTCCCCGTATACGATAGGCCGATGATCTATTATCCCATTCAGACGCTCATCAACGTTGGCATCACAGATATCATGATCGTAACTGGTGGTCAGTTTGCTGGTGATTTTTTAAAACTTCTTGGTAATGGACGGGACTTTGGACTTAAGCATATTGATTATACCTATCAAGAAGGGGAAGGCGGTATTGCAGATGCCTTGTCTCTCTGTGAATACTATTCCCAAGGTCAATCACTCTGTGTCGTGCTTGGAGACAACATCATCGAAGGTAATATTAAGACCGCTGTTAACAGGTATCGGTCAGGTGGCGAGAAGGGCGCTCTTATTTTATTAAAAGAGGTCGAGGATCCTCATCGTTTCGGAGTGGCCGAAGTAAAGAATGGAAAGGTCACCAATATTGTTGAGAAGCCAAAAAATCCTCCAAGCAATTTGGCGGTGACCGGATTTTATATGTACGATTCGAAAGTTTTTGATTTTATAAAAAACTTAAAACCATCGGGTCGTGGTGAACTAGAAATTACAGATGTAAACAACAAATACCTTTCATTAGGTGAGCTCTCATACGAGATGTTAGATGGTTGGTGGACGGACGCAGGTACATTTCAGTCATTACATCGAGCAAGTAACTTGGTTGCCGAAAGTGGGGCCAATAAGTTATAGTTTAGCGCTTAAAATCTTGGTTTAAGGTGTCATGAATATTCTCGTTACCGGTGGGGCTGGATTCATCGGCTCAAATTTCGTTCACTTCTTATGTCGGGAAAGGCCGACTTGGAAGGTAACAGTTATAGACCTGCTTACATACGCAGGTAATATAAAAAACATATCTAGTCTTATCGAGAATAAAAAAGTTTCCTTCTCAAAGGTCGATATTGCTGATGCCCCATCCATAGATTCTCTTTTTGAGAAAAATAAATTTGATTTAGTCTTTAATTTTGCAGCAGAGAGTCATGTGGATCGCTCCATTCATGGAGCCGCAGCTTTTGTTCGAACTAATGCTCTAGGGACACAAACCTTAGTAGATGCTGCAAGAGCTTCAGGAGTAAAGAGGTTTGTTCAGGTCTCTACAGATGAGGTCTACGGTTCTCTCGGTCCAACAGGTGAGTTCAGAGAAACTACACCTTTGGATCCAACGAGTCCTTACGCTGCTTCAAAAGCTGCAGGAGATTTGGTGGCACTTGCTGCCGCAAAGACTCACGGTTTTGATCTAGTTGTTACTCGATGTACTAACAACTATGGACCATACCAGTTCCCTGAAAAATTAATTCCGTTATTTGTAACTAACGCCTTAGAGAATAAACCATTGCCATTATACGGTGATGGTATGAACGTGCGGAGCTGGTTACATGTCGACGATCATTGTCGTGGTGTTTTATTAGTCGCAGAAAAGGGCCGGAAAGGAGAGATTTATAATATCGGAAGTGGACCTGATGGAGAACTTCCAAATGTCGAAGTTACAAAAGCGATCTTAAAACACCTAGGGAAACCTGAGAATTTAGTTAAGAGAGTTGAAGACAGACTAGCCCATGATCGAAGGTACGCTGTTGACACCACTAAGATACGAAATGAATTAGGCTGGAAACCATTGGTTTCTTTTAAGGATGGTCTGGCTCAAACTATTGATTGGTACGTCAGTGAGAAGAGTTGGTGGAACGAAGTTAAGTCTGGTGAATATCTAAAATTTTACGACACCAATTACGGTAATAGGCTAGGCTCATGAAGCTTCTTCTCTTTGGTAGTAGTGGTCAGTTGGGTCATGATCTCAGGGTACGAGCAGAAGCTCTTAATTTCGACTTCTTTGCCTCCGTTCAAACAGAATTAGACATTACTAAACAAGATCAGGTGATCAAATTAGTTAGGTCGATTCGACCATCTGTGATTATTAATGCCGCTGCCTACACGAATGTTGACCAAGCAGAGAAGGATCCTGAAGAAGCATTTGCAGTAAATCGTGATGCGGTGACAAATATAAGTATTGCAGCAAGAGACGTTGGCGCGAGGTTAACACATATCTCAACTGATTATGTATTTGATGGCACTTCAGAAAAGGCTTTAACTGAAAGAGATCCAGTTAACCCCCAGAATGTTTACGGGCGTTCAAAGCTAGAAGGCGAGAACGCAGCTCTCTCTGTCTTAGGTGATGATGCTTTAATCTTACGTACTGCCTGGTTGCACGGCAGTCGTGGTAAAAATTTCGTACAAACCATGATTCGACTTTTTCAGGAGCAGAATCAGATTAGAGTCGTTAATGATCAATGGGGATCTCCTACCTGGTCTGGTTGGTTGGCAGAGGTTATTTTAGACCTCACTCGGATTGAGTGCAGTGGAGTGATGCATGCTGTTTGTTCAGGTACAGCATCTTGGCTTGAGGTGGCCTCATTCATTTACGAACAAGTCGGCGATAAGTTAGAAAGCCAACACGAGGTAGAAATTATTCCCCAGACAACAGAGGAATGTGCTAGACCAGCGAAGCGTCCAAGGTTTTCAGTGCTGGATACTTCAAGGCTAACACATGTACTTGGTCGGGCGCCGATGGCTTGGCAGGACGGAATTAAGGCACACTTAAAAGAGTTAGGTTATTTATCGGAGTAAATGGTGGCATCAACCTCTATAGTTCCAGTTATCTTAGCCGGAGGACAAGGCACCCGATTTTGGCCAGTCAGTAGGGGCGATCGTCCCAAGCAATTTTTGTCAATCTCACCTTCAGGCGAAAGTCTTATTCAAGCAACGGTTCATAGGCTTGAACTTGTGAGTACAAGAAAATCGATGTTGGTTGTTACTAACGAGCGTCACCGTAGTTTGATTTTAGAGCATATTCCAGGTGTCAACATAATCGCTGAACCGGTCGCAAAAAATACTGCTGCTTCTATTGGGCTCGGTGCGATTTGGCTTAAGAAACATTTTCCTGGATCTGTAATGGCAGTTTTCCCGGCAGACCATCATATAGTTGAAGGAAAGATGTTCGCAGAGAAAATTGAAGCAGCAGCAGAGATTGCTCGTACTAAGGATTCTCTAGTCACACTTGGAATAACACCTACTTCTCCAAATACTGGGTACGGATACATCCGAAGAGGGGATAGAATTTCTCAAGATATATTTGAAGTCACCAGGTTCTTTGAAAAGCCAAGCTTAGAGCGTGCTAGACATTATGTAGAGCAGGGGGAATATTACTGGAATAGTGGAATTTTTATTTGGCGACCCGAGGTAATACTAGCTGGAATAAAAGAGCACCTACCTGAGTTATGGCAGGGACTTCAGAAGATTGAAGCTGCGCTAGGTAAACCTAATGAGGCGACAATTATCAAAGAGGTCTTTGATAGTATTGACCCCATCTCTATCGATTTTGGGCTTCTAGAGCATGCAAAGAATTGTGTTGTAGTTGAGGCTGGACATATAGGGTGGAATGATGTCGGATCATGGGACGCCTGGGCTGAGCATTTTAAAACTGATATAAAGAACAACCTTTTGAGAGGTGAGGCCGTGGCTCTTGATTCTCAGAACTGTGTTGTATATTCAAATGATCGGCTTATAGCTGTATTGGGGTGTTCAGATCTTGTTGTGATTGATAGTAAGGATGCTTTGCTTGTTTGTCCTAGATCTCGGGTGCAGGATGTTAAGGATATAGTGTCCTACCTAATCTCGACTGGAAGGGCCAACTTGGTTTAGATCAGATAAGCCCCGGAATTTTTTAGTCAGAAACGGATAAGAGATGTCAAGAAAAGTTGCTCTAATTACAGGAATAACCGGACAAGATGGTTCATATTTGGCTGAGCATTTATTGGACCAGGGTTACAAGGTATACGGCATGGTACGCCGTTCCTCAGTTGAGAAGTTCGAAAGGATAAACCATCTGATTGGTCAGATAGAATTAGTACAAGCAGATCTATTAGATCAGCTCTCCTTGATTAGCATACTTGAAAGTATTCGACCTCAAGAAGTTTATAACCTTGCTGCTCAAAGCTTTGTTCCCACAAGTTGGGCTCAACCTGTACTGACCGCAGAATTTACAGCAGTTGGCGTAATCAGGATGCTTGAAGCTATTAGGCTTGTAGATAAGAACATCCGTTTTTATCAAGCCTCTAGTTCAGAGATGTTTGGATTAGTGCGAGAAACTCCTCAGACAGAATTGACCCCGTTTTATCCTCGAAGTCCTTACGGAGTAGCAAAAGCTTTTGGCCATTATATTACGGTTAATTATAGGGAGAGTTACGGTCTTTTCGCTGTTTCAGGAATCCTTTTTAACCACGAATCTCCACGAAGGGGGCTTGAGTTCGTAACCCGTAAAGTTACAGATGCAGTGGCCAGAATTAAACTTGGAATGGAGAAAGAGTTACGGCTAGGTAATCTTGATGCCAAACGGGACTGGGGTTTTGCTGGCGATTATGTCAAAGCCATGTGGTTAATGCTTCAACAGCCTAAGCCAGATGACTATGTGATCTCTACTGGTGAAACTAATTCTGTAAAAGAATTAGTCGAAGTAGCTTTTGGTCACGCTGGTCTTGATTGGAAGGCTCATGTCAAAATTGATAAGACATTCTTGCGTCCTGCAGAAGTTGATCTGTTGATCGGTGATTGTACAAAAGCAAAGAAACATTTGGGATGGCAGCCGTCAGTGTCGTTCTCCGACATGATCAAGATGATGGTTGATGCCGATATCAAGCGACTTACGTTAGAGCGAAACTTTAACGTAATGTGATTGAACAATGCGCGCCTTAGTTACAGGGGCTGCTGGATTCGTTGGTGGGCACCTTCTTGATCATCTTTTATCTGAAGGTGATACCGTCGTAGCTCTTGTCGCGCCCGGAACGAAACCCAGACAACCGGTCGATATCGCCGAAGTTGATATTACAGATTATAGAAAGACACTGGATTGCATAACTTCTATATCACCTGATGTAATATTTCATCTGGCCGGAATTGCCTTTGCTCCGAGTGCCGAAAGCGATTTTATGGGAGCTTTGTCAGTTAACGTAGGTGGAACATTTAACGTAATTCGGTCTGCTCACGTCATCAATCGAGATATTCCCGTCATCGTAGTTAGTTCCGGTGAAGTGTATGGGAGAGTTGCTGCGAACGAGATTCCGGTCAAGGAGTCTCAGATCTTAAGGCCAGCAAATAGTTACAGTCTTACTAAACTTATGGCTGAGCAGGTCGTCACAAGATTTGAGGGTGGTAAGCTCAGGCTAGTTGTAATGAGGCCATTTAATCATACCGGCCCTGGCCAGAACGAAAATTTTGTTTGTTCTAATTTTGCCAAACAATTAGCACAAATAAAGACTCAGCGTTTGAACCCAGTAATTAAAGTTGGCAACTTATCCCCTGAACGAGATTTTAGTGATGTGAGGGATATTGTCAGAGCTTATAGAACTGCAGCAATTAAAGGGAATGGAATCTATAATCTTGGCAGTGGCACTGCGATTCCCGTGTCATCTGTTCTATCTCAGTTAATAGAAATTTCTGGATTGGATATAAAAGTAGAGAGTGATCCTGATAGGATGCGACCAAGCGAAGTTCCTGTCTTATATGCTGACATATCAAAAGCACGGAAGGAATTACTTTGGACTCCTAAGATTCAGCTTAGAGAGACTCTTACTGATGTTTATACCTACTGGTTAAACGAGCTATCTCGCTAACGGTTCTGGATTGACTGAGCTATTTCTAATATTAAGAAATTCTTCTCCAGAGATAAGTTTAGGAATAAGTCTTTTTATCTCTTTCATGTCAATTGGTTTCGGTAAGAAGCGCGAGGCTCCGAGTTCAAGTACTTCGCGAATCTGATGATAAGAAACTACTCCCGAAATTATCATAATTGGAAGATTAGATGTCTCAGGCCGAGATCTCACAAGCTTAACTAAGTCTCTGCCATCTAAGTCTGGCATGGCGATATCTGTTATAATTAGCTTGAGGTCCGGATTGCTCTCGACCAGCTCAAGGGCATGTTTGCCGTTAGAGGTTTGGATAGAGCAGTAACCCATCGCAGTGATGGTTTTCGCGATAATTGTTCTTGTTATTGGATCATCTTCCGCAATAAGAATTTTTTCCATATAAACCTTTTTTTAAATTGAGTTTTGGTCACCCTTAAATTTTTGATAAGCCGAGAAAAAACTTTCTATTTCTCCTTCGAGAATTCTGACTAAAGTTTCAGCTTTAGCAGAGTCTCCGTTCTTGGCGGCTCTTTCTAGATCGTTAGCAACTGCATGTGCTGAGCAAGCACCAAGATTTCCAAGAGCGCTTTTTAAAGAATGAGCACATTTGGATGTGTTAGATAAATCTGATGATTGAATTAAACTGTGGATTTCAGGAATAGCGTGGTTGGCCTGATCTTTCAGCATCCCATAGAGTTCATGGAGTAGTTCGGTGTCTCCACAGACTCGATCAAGAGCCCCGGGAATATCAAATACTCTTAAATCGTTCATCTTGCCTCACTCAATAGCCAATCGCTGGGTAGGATCGTCAAAATCGGATTCTTTCTTTATGATCGACGACTAAGAAGATTACCTAATTAAGTAAGAAGAAGGGTGGTTTAGTTAAATTAGATTAGGATTTAGGTATCTTAGTCTCTCTGAGTAGAGCATTTAGGACTTCCTCAGTTAGACGGTGTTTATTTTTAACAAGGTAAGAAGGGAGAATCACCGTATCTCCTATGTCCAATTCTGAAGGCTTCGAGATATTATTTATCCTAGCGATTCTTCCAACATTTCTAACATCAAGTGTGTACCACCTAGATATCATAGAGAGAGTCTCGCCTTGGTATGTAACGTAGTGGACCACATCCCCTCTAGGAGATATCTCGGCATCTTCAGAGACCTTATCCTTTAAAGCCAGGATAGTTGGCATGAGCGGATCCTTCCAAATACGTGTTTCTGATATAGGGTCTGATTTATCCTTCCACGTTGGCGTGCTAGCAGACTCACCGGTATCAGCTTCTGGGATAGAGACTTCTTTAGCTTCAGTCGTTGTGCTTTCGAGACTTAATGCGGCCTTTTCGTTGCCTGGCTCTACAAGCCCTTCAAGAAGTTTTATTCCTCCTGATGGAATCCTGCTTGGTCCAGTTACTAACCAAGTATCCCCTGATTCTTCTGCAGTGTAGTATTCACCTTTATCTAGATAGTAAAGTTGCATCGTAGCAGGGCCGGTCCAACCTTTGGAGATTTCAATTGCTTTAGGTGTACCTCGGTTATCTATGAACCCTCTAAGATCCTGACTCCTTTCCATCTCTTTGGTGAGGAGTAGATTTCCAGCAATGAAAGGATTGTGTGAGCTTAAAGGAACTGCACCTCGGTTTTTGAGGCTCAATAAGACAGCGTTATCTGTGCGTGTTGAGATACTACACCCCGACAACATTAGTGTGAGCAATATCAAGGCGATTTGCTCTAAGTCAAAACGATAGGTGACTTTTTTTCTTACAAATATGGGTGCGACCATGCCCTTGCGATGTTATAGAAGGTTCGTTAGTGAATAGTACCTAACGGTCAGTTGTTTGCAAAGGGGCTCGTCATGCTTAAAAGGTATTTCTTTTTATTAGCACTCTGTTTTTGTGGCTGTGGTGGTTCTGTGTCAGACATTATCGATGTAGTTGAGGAGCCTGATCGAAAACCGATTGATACCTCTATTCTTGGAACAAATGCCTTTTTTAACAATTCACAGTTTGGCTCAATTGCGGCGCAGGCAAAAGAGATTAAAAATACCCTAAAGTTAAATCGGGTTAGGGTTCTATTTGCCTGGAATGATGCAGTTCAGCCAACTCCGGGAAGTTCCCCTGACTTTTCCTTCTATGATGATATTGCCTCAAAGGTTGCTGCTCGAGATTTGGAGATGCTTGTAATCGTGACTGGTGCTCCAAGTTGGATGTCCAATAGCGCCAACTGGTCAACTGACGGAAACCCAAGAAAAACTTTTGGTGAACTTTGGGTTAGGAAAGTTGCGTCTCGTTATTCAAGTAATGCTCAAGTCGTTGGATACGAGATCTGGAATGAACAGAACGAACTCGGCGAACCAGATAATGTTGCGTTAGATATTGCTTCCAATCCCGCCAACTATGTTGAGTTACTTTGTTATGCGAGTTCGGTTATTAATGATGTCGCTCCTGGTAAGTTGGTAATTTCTGGTGCTACAACTGCGATTAATCAAAATTTTCCAGAGACGAAGAATTATAACCGAGACATGAAGGAAGCAGGCGTAGAGGCATGTAGTGATGTGTATGGTGTGCA
Organism: uncultured Bdellovibrionales bacterium; assembly: GCA_964650155.1. Taxonomy (GTDB): domain Bacteria; phylum Bdellovibrionota_C; class UBA2361; order UBA2361; family J135; genus JAWXBT01. Next base: position 1,084 of record CAZYRE010000051.1, on the reverse strand, counting down.
CGTATACGGTAAACAGTTTGAGAATTTTGTAAGAGGTGGTGGGGTTATTGATTTTCTTACTAGCGTAACTAAACCAATCTGGGTTACTGAGTCAGGTGCTCAGGGCGTAAATGCACAGTTGCCGTATGCTGAGCAGATGTGGCCTTATTTGAGAGAAGAGATCCCATCTATCGCTCGTATATACCAGTACCAATTCGTAGAGAATACAGATGCAAGTTTTACATATGGCTTAAGAAATCTGACGTCCGGAAGCACGTTATCAGATCTCTACGTGTATCTTAGAGACAGATAGTACTAGCCCTTAGTTATTCCGAAGAATGTGGGATTGCCACAGAGCGTAGGAGCTTCTCCTCTGATTCCACTTACAAGTTTTGCTAGAGCCTTTTCTTGAGGACTGCTCGGCTCTGCTATTGAGTCTACGGTTGTTTCCACAGTTGTAGCTGTACCGTCAATCGACAAGCTAATGAGTAACTTGCCGCCATCAAAAAACCGCTCTTTTTTAGCTGCGGGTTCAAATTTGAGTCCGTAATTTTTTATTGATTCAGAAAAATTTCCAGCAAGTGATTTTAGTTCGCGAAGTCGATCCTCCGGTATTGTGATCATGTTCTGTTGGGCAACTAATGTTCTGTCGCCCTTGGTGATTCCACATTCGCTTAAGAGCTTATCGCTCTTGATTGCAAGTTGCTCAAACTCAGGAGCTTTCCAGATGCTACCTCTAGATAAGTAGAGATTGGCTGAAATGGCCTGAGGGATATTTGTGCTGCTCACCTCCGGCTGTTGGTTTGTGGAACATCCAAGAAGAAGTGGTAGGGCTACAATTAGTATTCGTTTCATTTGTTAGGAGGATATAGATAAAGCCAAACTAGCAAAAGGTGACTATAAAAGCCTGTGCTATCAGGCAGTTATGCATCTGGTAAGATCATGGTTGTTAGATCTAATAGTGCTGTGATAAAATCACAGCATGAATACTGCTTCGGCAAATAAAGACATCTTAGTGAAGGCTCTCGGAAAGCTTCTCAAGCCCATTTGCCGTTTGTGCGTTAGGAATTCAGTGAAGTTGCTCGATGTGGTTGAGATCTTAAAA
>CAZYRE010000050.1:5166-17526 GCA_964650155.1 uncultured Bdellovibrionales bacterium | reverse complement strand
ATGATAGTTTGGCCAGTACTGAGCTTAAAGGTAAGCCTGCCGTCATTCCTGCGGCAGAACAGCCACCAACACCTAACGAAGAATATACTCGTACGCAGCTTTCAGCCAATACTGGTGGGACTTCACCCACAGCTGTATTTTCAACTGAGACAGGAGTTGTTTTTGGGGATGACCAGGATCCTGTAAATCAGAACGGAGGCAGTAATGACACTGCAGTTTTTGTTGATGATTTAGGAAATAGTCAGAGTCTTAAATTTGTTAGTTCCGATGCGACCGTATTAAATGTCAGCGAAGAGAGTGGTTACGTTATATTTAAGTCGCAACAGGATTTTTTTGGGACTAACGGGTCTGGATTTACTCAGCTATTCTTGGCAGATAGTAGTGGCACTGTTCTGACTCAGTATACAAATTTTGAAGAAGAATACAGTATCGAGTCGGCAGATCTCTCTTCCGATGGGTTAACTTTTGCCTTCGTTAGCAATGATGATATTACCCACGATAATAGTGATTTGTCTGAAGAGCTCTTCCTCGGTCAACTCCCAGATATCGAAATTAACTCCGTAAGTGCGACAGTTATTACCCAGGAGACCGCCTTGAATGCAGGAGGTAACATAGCTTCTGGTGTTAAGATAAGTGAAAATGGAAAGTATGTTGCTGTTGATGGTGCAGGAACGTTAACAGCTGGTAGCTTAGCTTTTAGAGGATACCTGACTTACAATATTAGTTCAGATTCCATTGATACATCAAAAAGAAATACTCAGCGGCGAATTGTCGGATTTGATAATGCACAGAATATCATTTCCTTCAATAACGTCACGAAAGATATTTATCAAACTTTTCATGGTGTAGGCAGTAATACATTAATATTCCAAGCCGGTGCAGGAAGTGGAAATTATGCCGTTTCTGAAAATGGAACTTTTGCATACACAAATTCAGGAAATGACATAAGAACTGCGGATATCTCATCAGGGTTCACGGCATCCTCAACTTTAGTTTATGATGCCCAAGCAGGCGATTCATTTTCTACCTTAAATCTTAGTTTGGATAATTTGGGCAACACAAAAATCGTAGCCTCGGGAATAGTAAGTGCACAGAATTCACTTAATCAGGTTTATCTTTTCAAAGAAAATCAAGCTAATGTAAATGATGTCATATCTGCACCTGATACTGTGAGTCAGGTTTTTGATTATTCTCTGAAAAATCGAGCTAATGCCTATCGTGCCAAAGAGGATCTGAAAGCGATTAAAAATCAGATCTCTAAGAATATTAAAGCTGTTGATGAAGGGATAGAAACTGTCAAATCAAATCTGAACTTGGTTGCTGCTCTTAGTGGAGCATTTTCTTCTGTTGCTAATTCAAGCATGGTTAATGATGCTGAAAAGATCGCTAGTGGTATAAAGAGCGCACTCCTTAAGTATGGTTTATCTAGTAAAGCTTTAAATCAGACAGAAAATCTTGAGGGGATATCAGCATCCGTGCTCCTTGCTACTGCTTGATGAATTAACCCAAGTTGTCATACTCTCCTCCCCATGAAGAAAGCTTTAGTCACCGGTGCCCCAGGGTTTGTCGGTTCGTATGTTTGCCGAGAGTTACTCAATAATGGATATGAGGTTAGAGCCTTACATCGATCCACTAGTAACATTGAGGCACTAAAAAATCTGAATGTTCAGTTAGTGACAGGTGATATTACTGATCCAGAATCATTAATAAACGCATCTCGTGATTGTGATGTAGTTTTTCATATTGCGGCGGCTTTTCGCGAAGCAAAACATCCCGATCAGTACTATTTTGATGTAAATGCTCAGGGCACACGGAATGTTTTTGAGGCAGCGATTACAAATGGCGTAAAAAAAGTCATCCATTGTAGTACAACAGGTGTTCACGGCCATATTGCAAATCCTCCCGGAGATGAGAACTCACCAATTGCACCTAGGGATGTTTATCAAAGAAGTAAAGTAGAGGCAGAGAAAATAGCCAATGAATATTATCATTCTGGAAAGATTAAAGGAGCCATTATACGCCCGGGCATGATATGGGGACCGGGAGATAAAAGGTTTCTGAAATTATTTAGAGGAATTCAAAGAGGCAATCTTCCTATTATTGGAGATGGTACAGTTTGGACTCATTGGATAATGGTTGATGATCTCGCTAGGGCATTCAGGTTGGCCGCTGAGCGAGATGAAGCCAATGGTGAAGCGTTCATTATCGTAGGCGATCGACCAGTCTCTATGCAGTATGTGTACGAAAAGATTGCTGAGGCATTCGGGAAGAAACCTTCCTTTTGGAAGATTCCCGTCTTTCCTTTATGGCTAACCGGAGCAATTTGCGAATTAATTTATCTCCCCTTTGGGGCAGAGCCACCTTTATTTAGACGACGTGTAGATTTTTATACAAAAAATCGATCTTTCAATACTCAGAAATCAAAGCGACTATTAGGATTTCAACCTACCAGGACTTTTGAGGATGAAGTTAAGTTGCTCGCTGATTGGTACAAAGAGAATAGGTGGATTGAGGCTACTGCCTGAATATATACAGCTCGTTAGACTATCTTGTTAAGTATCTGACAATTCAGTAGAATTTACCCCGTTAGCTTATGGCAGTACTGGCTTGAGATTTCTCCCAAAGAGGTCGTCAGTAGAGGTTGAGGAACCTTGCCCCAAGTGTAGGTGTTGGCCTGGCCCTGTTAAATGAAACTTATGGAACATATGACTGATTCTGCTTTCTCAAACTTTGGACAGAATGCTGGCCTAGTTGAGGAGATGTACCAATCTTATCTTGTTGATCGTTCTTTGGTGGCAGAATCATGGGCTAGATATTTTGATACTATTGGTCCAGTGAGTAATGGTATCGCTGCCACTGCTTCCGTACAGAATGTAAATACCTCGCATGTAGAGAAAACAAGCGCACACATTTCCCAGTCTGTAGAGGTGACCCCAGATAAATTACTCGCTCAGCAGAAGGTATTTGAGGTCATTACTGCTTATCGTGAACGAGGGCACTTAAATTCTAAATTGAGCCCGATAGAGAGCAGTTATATTCCTCGTCCTGTGGCCCCTGATTTATCTTGGGATAAATACGGTTTTAAATCGGAGGATTGGGATCAAGAGTTCCTCTGTCTTGGGCTTTCTGGCCACCAAAAAATGAAACTTAAGGATATTAGGTCAATCCTTGAAGCTGCTTATTCGTCTACTCTTGGTACTGAATTTACCCATCTTCATGATGCAGAAGAGCGTGCTTGGGTACAAAATAAGTTAGAAGGCCGCGCAACTTCAGGTAGCGGATTATCCGGTGAAGAAAAGATAAAGATTCTCGAAGGAATTCTTTACGCTGAACATTTTGAAGATGAGCTCCATAAAAAATATATTGGCCACAAGAGATTTTCTTTAGAAGGTGGCGAAACTTTAGTTCCGATGTTGCAATACTTAATAGAATTAGGTTCAGAGGCTGGAATCAAAGAGGCAGTAATTGGAATGCCTCATCGCGGTCGATTAAGTGTATTAGTGAATGTGCTTCAGAAGCCGCTCTTAGAGATCCTTAATGAGTTTGAAGACCAGAGTATTTATTCATCTCTTGGTTCCGGGGATGTGAAATATCATCTTGGATTCGAATCTGTTTACAGATCCCCTAATAATAATGAGGTAAAGCTTTCTTTGGCTTGTAATCCTTCTCATCTAGAGGTGGTCAATCCAGTAGTTGAAGGGATCTGTCGTGCTAAGCAGGATCTTATTTACGGGGGGAATCATTCTGCTGTGCTGCCCGTAATTCTTCACGGAGATGCAGCTTGTATAGGGCAGGGGGTAGTTCCTGAAACCATAAACTTTAGCCGGGTTAATGGCTATGAGACTGGTGGCAGTTTTCATATAATCGTAAATAATCAGATCGGTTTTACTACCTATCCTGAAGAGAGCCGCTCCTGTCCTTACTCAAGTGAGATGTTAAAGGCTGTTCAGGCTCCAATATTCCATGTGAACGCAGAAGATCCAGAAACATGTTGTTGGGCTGTTAAGACCGCACTAGAATTTCGACAACGGTACCAACGCGACGTAGTAATAGATCTATATTGTTACAGAAAGTATGGTCATAACGAGGCTGATGATCCGAGCTATACGCAGCCAGTCATGTATGCAGAGATTAAAGCAAAGCCCAAAATCTCTGTTGTATATAGCGATAATTTGATCTCTCAAGGTGTCACTAGTGGTGATTCAGTAGGAGAGATCAGTAGAAAGTATATTAGTAACTTTGATGCAACCTATGCATCACGTAAGAAAGTACCCATTACCGAAGCCTGTGCTCTTTATGGCAAAATTAATATGCCAGTTGAGAAGACCTCGGCTTCCAAGGAGACGCTTGAGAAGATCGCCAAGTGTTTCGTTAAATTTGAAGAAGGATTCACCGCACATCCTAAATTAGTGAAGATTCTTGAAGCACGCGCTGAGGTTATTAAGGAAGGAAAGGGGATTGATTGGGCTTTCGCCGAAGCTTTAGCTTTTGGAGCGCTGTTGATAGATGGCGTTGGTGTTCGATTAAGTGGTCAGGATTGCATCCGAGGCACATTTAGTCATAGGCATCTTGGGCTTCGTGATTATCAATCTGGAAATCTCTCGTATCCACTCAGGCAATTAGGCGAGAAAGCTTCATTTGAAGTCTATAACAGTGTGCTTTCTGAAATGGCTGTGATGGGTTTTGAGTTTGGTTATTCAACGATCGCGGCAAAGACATTAACCATGTGGGAAGGTCAGTTCGGTGATTTTGCCAACGGTGCTCAGATAGTAATTGATCAATTCATCGCGGCCTCTGAGTCAAAATGGGCACAACTCTCAGGACTGGTATTACTCTTACCTCATGGATATGAGGGGCAGGGGCCTGAGCACTCTAGTGCTCGCTTAGAGCGTTACTTGCAACTCTGTGCAGAAGGAAATATGAGCGTCTGCGTTCCAACAACTGCCGCTCAGTATTTTCATCTGTTACGTCGCCAAGGACTTTCTGCTCTAAGGAGACCTCTAATTGTAATGACTCCGAAGAGTCTATTACGAAGTCCTGATGCCGCTTCATTAGTTTCAGATCTGACTTCTGGTTCATTTAAGCCAGTTTTACCAGTTCGTAACCTTGAAGCAGGAAAGGTTAAATCAGTAATATTTACTTCCGGTAAGGTCTGTTACGATTTATCAAAGGCCTTGGTTGAAGCCGACAATAAACATACAGAGGTAGTTAGACTAGAGGAGCTATATCCATTCCCGGCTACAGAGTTAGGATCCCTTTTGACTACTTACTCTAAAGCTTCTAAGTTCTTCTGGGTACAGGAGGAGCCTCGAAATATGGGTGCTTGGACGTATGCGGAGAGACAATTCCGAGACGATCTGAAGTTAGAGCTTTCTTATTTCGGTCGACCACGTTCAGCTAGTACCGCCGCGGGTTCCAATAAGCGTCATCAACTTGAACAATCCTTACTTGTTCGTGACGCAGTAAATTTTGTTAAGAGCTAAAACTGCACTCTGAGCATAAGGGTAGTGGATCGCAAGCATGCGTTAAGGGATTTTCATTGTGCCTTAATGCATGCACCAAAGAGAATGGTTTTTCTCTGTGCGCTTCATTGACACAAAATGTCAGTGCAGCGCATCGGGAGCGGTTTCCGTTGTCCTGCATCACCACTCATGAGCAGCAACTCCAACATCTGGGATCGACTTCGGCTTACGCCTGAGGTCGGGTTACCCCAATCAAGGCGGCTGCTCACAAGCAGTCGCCCCAGTGAGAGCCTTGTGCTCTTTCTTCGCTTCTTGGTCGAGAATGAAGCAAAGATGGCTTCTCTCACCAAGGATAGACGTGCCACCGGATTTGCAATCTCTATTCTCCTCGAAGCTATCGGCGACGATAGTGAGATGGGGGAGGAGTCAATTCGGTGGCTTGAGCTCGTCAAAGCTAGGCATTCCCAGTCAGATCTGGCCACGGGAATTGGACTGATGAAGGATGCTGAATTCCAGGAGGCCCTTAAGGGCGTCATTCAGTGGGTCTACCGACTCCATGGAGTTCTCAGCTACTTCAATAGTTCAGCACTTCTCCGCGGTACAGAGGTCGCTTACCAGCACCTCTATGCCTATCTGGACGGCTTTATCTCAGCTTTTGAGCCACTCGGAGCTGAGGAACGAGAAGCTCTCATACGGCGTCGACACCGTTGGGAGCAGAGGCAGCAGGATGTCTAGGAAACGGGGGTTAGACTTTGCCGACAGTCAAGCCCCCGTCATCTTTTGGTTACACTCTTTGGTGCATCGCACTCCACACAGTTCTATTATATAGATGAATCCCATGAATCAGACCTGCATTTTTTACGATCTAGAAACGACCGATAAGGATCCGGTCGGCCAGATAATTAATCTCTGTTTTATTGTTACAGATGGAGATTTTAAAGTCTTAGATGAGTTTTCTCGTGATATTAAAATAGGCAGACTTCAGTTACCACGTGCCGGGGCGATCTTAGCTAATAGAACTGATGTTATTGCTCATCAAAAAAATAATCCACCTAATGAAAAGGAAGTTTTAGGTGAGCTGTGGCAATTCTTAAATGATGTCTTTGTGCAATCTAAACGGGTAACGATCGTTGGATTTAATAATCTCGGCTTCGATCAGAATTATCTCAGAACTTCTTTTATAAGAAACGGATTGAGTCCGTATTATCAGAAGCACGTAACAGAGACAGATCTCTTCTGTATGACTCAGTTCCTTTCAATTTCAAGGAATGATTTTCCTCGAGCAAAATCAAAGAAGGAGAGGAAGGACGGCAAGGAAAGGATATCTCTTTCCTTAGAGAGCGTTACTAAGGCGCTCGGCTTGCTAGATGGGATTCAGACTCACCATAGTCGTGACGATGTTTTATTAACCGTCGAACTAGCCAAGAAATACCGCGATCAATTTGGAAGCAATATTATCGGATTTAGCCCGTATCAGGCTGGATCTATTCATGCTGGAGCAAAGAAAGAAGAGAATCGAGGTAAGGTATTCCTAAAGCGAGATACGCAATACGATTTATCAAATTCAGATTTATTTACAGAGACCCCGTATATGTTTCTTGATGCAACTCATCGGTACTCGCTATGGGTAGATATAGAAGCATTCAAGAAAGGATATAAAAGTTTAAGGTTTATAAAAGCAGATCAAGGAATATTTTTTACAGATGCAAAACCCGTTGAGAATAAAGAGTTCAACAAGGTGGCAGTTGAAGCGCTTGAAAAGTTCAAGAAGGTAAATTTACAAAATTATTTCACTGAAACTGAATGTGACATTGAACAACACATTTATAGGGTCGATTTCTCTAATATTGAAGCTCTAAATACTGTTATTTGGCATGGTGGGGAAGCCGCTGGAGTTACTTTGCCGGATGCTAAGAAGGTCCTGGGTCGATTCAGATTGGCTAATTATAAGACTAGCGGCAAGCAAGACGACATTTTTATGGGCCGCCTTAAGGATTACGCCTTGTACCGGTATGGCGGCAACATGCGCATGGATAAGGGGATAGATTTAGAAGATAGGATTCTGGAAAAGAAGGGACGTCAGTATTTTCATCCAACTTGGAATGCGTTGATCAAAGAGATTGATGAAAAGATAGAAAGTGGATCTAAGGAAGACGTTTCTCTTATGAAGAGTCTTAAGAAATTCTATCTTGAGTCAGAGATTTATGCTGTCGCCGGCAAAGAGCTTGAAGCTATTCCCATTAGGGAGACTACTAAGGATAGCGGGAAGGAAAATTCTGGTCTTGCTGAAAACGGTAATTCCGGTGAAACTGCCTTAGTGAAATAGAACTAGAAAACTATTTCAGTAAAGGTAGGCCTAGGAATGGCAAGGAAGCCCTCAGATGAACGTTCCATAGTAGTTGCTAAGGCTCAGGATGAGTCTTCGCGTGATACTCGTGATACTAGAGCCTCACTTGTATGGCTTCGCCTAAAGAACTTCCTCGATCTAAAAGCTCCCAAGACCCGCGAAACATACACCGGCATCCTTGCCGAATGGTGCCGCTTCCTTGGTGAGGTACCAGGTACCGACAAAGCTGCTAGCGCAATCGCAAATGCTGAAGAGTTTCATGCGGTAAGCTTCCTTAATTGGCTAAATAAACAACCAGGAGAGTCGCCAAGAAGCGATCGTGAAACATCCAGTACAAAGGCTATATCAACCGAAAGTAAGACCCGTTGGGGTTCTAAAAATGAAGGGCTCGAATATACGTTATCTAATGCCACAATTGCTAAGAAATTCGCAGCCTTACGCAGGATGTATAGGGTTTTAATAGCTCATAATATTGGGCCGGCGCACAATCCATTTGATACCGATAGGGTACCTCCCCCACCAAAACAGGCGGGGAGAAAACGCCCCACCCGGATGCTTGATTTTAAGCTTGTCTCAGAGATCTTGGCACAGCCTGATATCAACACCCCGAAAGGTATCCGTGACAGAGCAATCCTTTCCTGTCTATTTGGTGGCGGTCTGCGCCGGAGCGAAGTCAAGAAACTTCGAATTGGTGATGTAAGAAAATCTCCACAAGGCACTCCGTTCTTATATCTCCGTTCAACCAAGGCTAAAAAAGATGCCGAGCAAGCTATTCCGCCGTGGGCAATTGAATCAGTAGAAGCATGGATTAAGGTTCGCCTTGAGCAAGGCGCTAAGGATGGTGATTATCTTTTTACAGGATTTACTGGTCAAGGTGGCGTAAAGCAGACAAACTCCCCTATCTCTGATGTCGGAATTTACCGCCTCTTCGTTCATTACTGCAAAGCCGCCGGTTCAGATGAGTTCGTTTCCCCCCACTCGGCCCGCGCCACCGCCATCACCAAGCTTTTATCTGACGGACTCCCCCACCGCCTAGTCCAAGAATTCTCCCGTCACTCAAGTGTTCAGATGGTAGAACTTTACGACAAACGCCGCATCGGTGTTGAAGAAAACCCTGGCGCAACCTTGAAATTTAAATAATAAGGGTTAGACTCCTCGTAGTTTATAGGATGTATAAATATGTTAACCACTCAATCCGCCCCTTCTTTTCACCCTCAACAGTCTCGAGTATCTGAAAGGGTATGTATTGGTAAGACAGATATAGAAGTTTCCCGGTTTGCGCTTGGTGGTGCTCCTTTTGGTGGGGCTGGCTTTAACGGAAATCCAGGAAGTAGGTTTGATCATGAGTATGTTTTAGGCATTCTCAGAGAAGCCGAATCTCAAGGGATGAACTACGTAGATACTGCGCCTCATTACGGCTGGGGTAAGAGTGAAAAGAATCTAGGCCCAATTCTTAGTCAGGTACCACGGACTTCCTTTGTAATCTCTACTAAGGTAGGAGTTGAGCTGATTCCTCGCAGTAAAAATGAAATCCCTGGTCCAGGTGATTTTCAAAGTGATGAACCTTGGAAGTCTTCTTTTAATTTCTCTAGAGATGGGATTGCTAGATCAATTGAAGGATCTCTGGAGAGACTTGGACTCAATAGTATCGATATTGCATACATCCATGATCCAGATGAAGCAGTTGTTTTGATGAACCCTTCCGCCGATCCATATTCAGCAAGCCATTATAAACAGGTAATGGAGGAAGCTGTTCCTTATCTAGCTAACCTTCGTAGTCAGGGTGTCATAAGAGCAATTGGTGTAGGAATAAATCAGTGGCAGATGCTGCGTGATTTCGCCAATGAAGGGTGTTTTGATGTTTTTTTAGTAGCCCATCAAGCAACTTTACTTGAGCATTCTGGAACTGCCCAGGAACTAGCACCACTTTGTCAGGCTAACAAAATCAGTATGGTAGCGGGAAGTGTAACTCACCGTGGAATATTGTTAACTGGATCGTCTCCAGTAGATGGGTCCGCTCCATTTTTTAATATTGGCCCTGCATCATCAGAGATAGTTAGGAAGGTTGAGAGGATTGAAGAGGTTTGCAGAGAATATGGAGTTCCACTCCAGGCTGCCGCGTTCCAATTTCCATTATTGTTTCCTGCAACAGCGAGTGTCCTAGTTGGAATTTCTGCAGTAAGTGAACTCCAGGTTGATTGTCATTGGTTCAATATACAGATTCCAATTGAGTTTTGGCGTGAGCTTAAGAGTCGCCACTTAATTGATGAAGCTGTTCCTGTTTAATTGTCTTTTCATTGCGGTAAAAAATGAAAATTTTTGATTCTCCTAACATTAGGTACATAGTTATTGGCTATATTTTACTCTTTGCTGGGTTTGATGGCGCACAACATTTCCTCGTTCCCCTTCTAGAGTTAGATGGAAGTGCTACCAGAGGTCTAAACGCCCTACTTTGTCTTTATTCAAGTTATTTCTTGGGATCTATCATTGCGCCGTACTGTACGGCTAGGTTTGGTACGCGTACTTCCTTACTCCTTGGCGCATTACCGCACGCGCTCTTTCCGTTAACTCTTCCTTTTGCAAACACATTTTTTATCTATGTGCTTGGGAGTGCTGTAGGCTTCGGGGCAGGTCTTTTCTGGATAGCTTCTGGGCAAATTGTAAACATGAGTTCCCCTGAAGGAAGGGTTGGAGTTAATTCAGGGCATCAGTATTCGGGGTTATGGATAGGTTCTATGGCTGGAATGGCTTTAGGAGGTTTCCTTCTGAGTTATTGGAGTGCGGTTAACGTTTATTATCTTTTCACCGTCATTGCTCTATTGGGATTTGCATTGTTAATGAAAATTAATGTCGCTGCTTCAGTAACTGAGGGTGCAATTCTTAATGTTTCATACTTATTTAAATCTAAGTTCTTATTTTTGTTTCCTGTAATTTTTGCAAATTATTTTTTAATGGTTTTGAGCTTTTCAGCCCTTGCTCTTAGGGTTCAGGAAATTAGTACGACTCAGGCTGTAATTAATATTGCGATAGTGGCCTTTGCTGTGAAATTCGGATCTTTACTTGGTTCTTCTTATTTAGGAGGAAGAACGGAAAAGATTGATGGTGCTTGGTTAATGTTAAAACACATTATTCCGTTATCAATCCTTGGACTTTTAATGATTACTTATGGTGATCAACTGTTTGGACTTAAATCTGATTTATATACGAAATTTTTACTACCTCTTGGTAGTATCCTACTTGGTTACACGACGTCAGGTCTTTTTCCAGCAGCAAAATCTGCGTTGCGTCTTCGATCTACTGATGAAGAGTATAATTACCAGTCAGTTGGTGCGTTTCACGTTTATGCAACCATCGGGATAGTTTCAAGCTTAGTCATGAGTCGTTTTTTCTCTCCCTTACTTGTGATTAAAGCCGGAATTATACTCCTGGCAATAGCTGTGCCATTTCTATGTGTATTTATGAAATTCCAGTCACCAACGGTTGAGGAGAATTGCTCTGACTCTTTTAAACTAACTGCCGCTTAAGCTCTTCGGCTTCAGAGCAGACATCACCTACTAAGGATTCGATGATTTGAACGTCTCGTTCGCCGAGTTCCAGGCTAAGGCGAATTCTCTCTTCATATAGGGCAAGTTTTTTTGCGCTCTCTACGGCACCAGCTTCAAGGAGTAAGCCTTTAATTGTGTGAAGACATTTTGCCATTAAGACAGATTCATTTTTGCTATCAATCTTATGCAGATCGACGAGTTTTCCTTTCGAGGTGGAAATGAAGGAATCAAGAACCTGAACCATAATCTTAGTCTTACCAGCAGTACGGCGTCTTAGATCATCAAGATCGATAAATTGTGTATTGACAGGAGTACCTTCGGCAGGCGGAGGAGTCACTTTTCCAATTAAGAAATCAAGTTCATCTAGGAACACTGGCTTTCTTAATATTGCATCAAAACCAGCTTTCGAAACCGAATCAGGCTCATCAATAAATGAATATGCCGTCATAGCGATAATTGAAGTGTGAATTCCCCTACTCTTTTCATAATCTCTTACTTGTTGGACAGCTTGCATGCCATCTAAGTGAGTCATGGTAAGGTCACAAAATACAATATCAAAATTGTGCTCTTTGGTTAAAAGCTCAACTAGTTCAAGTCCGTCAGTCGCTTCCACGACGTTATGTTTGGAAGATCTAAGATGTTCGCTGATTCTTAAACGAGTTGTTTCCACGTCATCAACGACCAAGACATTCAGTGGTCGATTAATTGATGAGAGGTCAAGCTTTGGCTTATTGGTAACAACGCCGTCTTCACCAAGTAGGCATTGAAGTACTGCAGTTGAAGAAAGTGGCAATACAAGGAACCTCTTAAAACCTTGGGCTAATAATTTTTGTCGTTGGTTAATTTGGTCGTGCCTAAATATGACAACGTAACGTCCTTGGTTTTTGATCCCAGATACGCTTCCGAGTTTACCTAAGAGAAGATCGCTAGCATCGATAAAAATGGTTTCAGGATCAGGATCTGTTAGTGGATTAGTTAACGGTATTGGTCTCATCCCGTGAAAATA
>CAZYRE010000050.1:0-5066 GCA_964650155.1 uncultured Bdellovibrionales bacterium | reverse complement strand
TGACGATTCATTATATCAAGTCGGGATTTGGGAATTCCTTTTCCAGTATCAGAACATGTAATTGTGATATTGCAGAACTGTCCTTTAACCAAGGAAACGCTATTAGTAGAGAGGATAACCTCAATATGTCCCTTCTCAGTGAATCTAAGCGCGTTCTCAACAAGATTACCAATTAGGTGCATTATCTTTTTAGGATCAGCCTTTATTGAATGAGGCAATCTGTGATCTACCAGGAAGTAAACCATTACGTTTGGTCTTTTACTTACAGGATAAGCAAAAAGTTCTGCTAGATCTTGTGTCAACTGATTAAGATTTACTGAGCGATAATCCGCCTGGCTTGGAGCATTACTTGAACCAAGTTCAAGGGCGTCATTGATGCTGCTCATTAACTGAAATGAAGACGCATAAATCGCATCTAACTTAATGAGCTCAGACTCATCCTTAGTCGCATTAGATAAAGCCCGAATGCCTGAAATGATATTTAGTATCGGTGCCCTAATGTCTTCAGATACTGTTCTGATAAACCTTTCCTGAAGTCCATTTGCCTTTTCTGCTCTTAATAACGCCTTCGAAGCATCAAGCTCGGCCTCATTAAGTCTTCTTTCCAGCCCTTCAATTAAGTTTGCTATCTTTGTCTGTAATGTTGGATTTAACTTATTAAGATCAGGTTTGTGTCCTACGATTCTTAATAATCTATCTTGAACAGGAGTAAGAGATTCTTTCTCAGCACACTCAACATGTCTTCGTATTAGATATGAGCAATACCTATATGTACACACAACAAGACAACAACCTAATCCCCAGATGCCGTACGAAATCGTTTCTGATAAGTGTAAGAATTTTGGTAGTACAAAAATGCCACCAATTATTGGACCTGAAAGAAGTAAGACCCCCAAAAGGAGTCTTTGGTAGTGTTGAACCTGGTCGTTTCTATTCATACTCAAGAGAATAAAACCCTATAAATGCAGAGTCGGACGCAGGAGGCGGTTATTTATTCCCAACTTTCCAAACTTTGCTTCGGGTGTAGGATCGACTACTTACGCACTTTTATTAAGTGGAATCTATGTCCACAAAGAAAATTCTTGAACGTTTTCAACCCCATTAAAATAGGATCCCTTTTGAATTCACTAGGAATATTTCTTAAGGATGGGTTCGATCTCTATTAGGAATCAGCAGATTGAACTTTTCCAAAGCTTAGTAAGGCTACGCCAAGAACAATTATTCCAAGAGCTATCCAGGTTAATTTATTTGGCCGCTCACCTAAGAAATAAACACCAAATAAGGCAGAGAATATTACTATGCCACTATTAACGTATCCTCCCATCTTGGCCAAAGAAGTTGTTGATGCAAGATGTCCGAAGACAAGGTAGGCAAATGGTCCGACACAGACGGTAAAAAGCAGGCTAGCAGTATCTCTATTAGTTCCCCATTTAGTTGCAAAATAGTCAGCGGTACTAAAAATAAGCACACATAGCACCAAGAGAATAAGACTGACCATAAACGCTCCTAATAGATTCGTCGTTGAGGCTCCTTAATATGGACTCTATTAAATTTATGGTCAAATGGTATAAGGTAAAGATTACTGGAGGACCTATGTCTAGCAATACTAAGAAAGTAATTAAAATTGAGCCAAAAGCTGGAACAGTTGATTTCAAAGAGACTCCTCCATTCGCAATCTCTTATTTAAGTACGTATTACAATCAGCCACCTACTGCTGATGAAACCGCAGTATCAAAATTCCTCATAGATGATTTCAAGATACGAAAACCTTCCGGCACTTTCTTAGAGCTTGGCTGTGGACCAACGGTGCATCATATCTTCCCTTTCGCTCCACACGTGTCAGAGATTCACATGGCTGACTACCTGGATGATAACTTAGAGCAGGTAAAAATCTGGAAAGAAGGTGGACCAAAGGCTCATGACTGGAGGCCATATATTGGATTAACTCTTAGGCATGAGAGTAAAGAAATTACCCCTGAATCTGTAATTGAACGGCAGACTTTATCAAGGAAGAAGCTCACAAAAATATTCACTTGTGATCTTAAAGGACCTACTCCACCTGAATATCGCAGCAAATACGATTGTGTCGGTTGTTTCTATTGTGCTGAAGAGATCGGTATTTCGTTTGATGAATGGCAAAAAGTTGTTCAGCGTGCATCTGATTACATTAAACCTGGTGGCACCCTGTATATGGCTGCACTAGCCGAGATGAATTATTACGCCGTTACTAATGCTGAAGGTGTTACAGCGGATTACCCATGTGCCTTCATTAATGAAGAAGTGATTATAAAGGGTCTCACAGGCATCGGATTTTCAAGGAAAAATATTAGAATGAAGATGTCTGAAATTGATCATCCAGATTGTGGAGTTACTGGCACTTTGGCAGTCGCAGCGGATAAATCTTAAGTTAGATGCTCTAACTTGCCAAATTGATTGATTATATACTGACTTACTCCGGGTAAATAAGCTTTTAAGCCCATTCCCTATTCTGTCGATCCATCCTGTGCGGAAGAATTCTGGAGGAATCATTCATGTCCCTGGCTAAGCGGGTTTCGTTAATCATTTTGTTTACTCTATCGGCGTTACTGGGCGGAGTGACTATATTTGTAGATGAGTTTGTAACTAAGGAGTTCCGTCAGTTTGATAACACCTCGATGGAGCTAAATTTGCATCAAGTTAGACGTGCTTTTGAAAACGTCGAAAATCAGATTTCCGCAAAAGTAGTGGATTGGGCGCAGTGGGATAATACCTATGAATTTATCGCTGATGGTAATGATTCCTACGTTCATGAAAATCTAAACTTTCTCACTTTGAATGCGTTGCAGTTAAAGCACCTTGGATATTTTGACTCGACCGGAACTCTTATTCATAGTTATGAAGTTTTTGAACGAGAAGAGAGAGTTACTGATATTCCCAAATCAACTCAGGAATTATTAAAAGGTGTTAAGTTAGCGCTTAAGGCTTCAGATTCACCAGTCACTGGTTTGCTAAAGTTGGATGGAACACTTGTAGTGTATGCATCCTCGCCAATTTTAGATACTAATCGTGAGAAAGAGTCTCGGGGCTCCTTAGTCTTTACTCGGGTAGTTAACTCTGCCCTCTTCGCCTCAATTGCTAAACAAACAAATCTAACTTTTACAGCACTAAGATTAGATATTGATCCATTGGGTAGCGTTGAAAAGAAAGCTTTGGAAATTTTACGTAAAGGGCAAGAAAATTATATTCTTAACCTCGATAATACTCTCATGCAGGGGTATGGATTATTAAAGGATACTAAAGGTGAGCCTGCACTGCTAGTAAGAGTTGACAATCCTAGAACCAATTACATTGAGGGTCTCAAAGTAAGTAAGATAATGAAAGTGAGTCTCATCATCGCAGGAGTTCTTTGGGCTGTACTAACACTTCTTCTTTTAAATCTATGGATTTTAAGACCGATCTCACTATTGAGTTCCGAAGTAAATAAAATTGCACAGTCAAAAGATTCTTCTCTAACGGTAGCCAAATTACATGAAGGCAGCTCACTTCGATTACGGGCCGTGGCTATTATAAGTATTACGATGTTGTTACTCACAGGAGGACTTAGTTACACAGTATCAAGTTTGTTCAA
This sequence comes from uncultured Bdellovibrionales bacterium, assembly GCA_964650155.1. Taxonomy (GTDB): domain Bacteria; phylum Bdellovibrionota_C; class UBA2361; order UBA2361; family J135; genus JAWXBT01. The sequence goes on along the minus strand of CAZYRE010000050.1, from coordinate 1,459 downwards.
TAAGGAGTTTGCTGCGATTGAAGAGAGTCAATTAATTGATGACATCCATAGAGTTGAGCGAGCACTAACTGAGCGGCGAGAAAATTTACTATCTAAAACGGTAGATTGGGGTCAATGGGATGATAGTTATCAATTCATTGCTGATCAAAACGAAGAGTATCCAACAGCTAATATTACATATGATACACTTGGCGCTATAGGAATGAGCCATGTGTTGTTTTTTGACACGGAGGCAAATTTTGTAACCGGTTGGGTTTTGGATGTAGCAAGAGAAGAAGCTATCAGACTTACTAAAGAACAGTCTGATATCACCACTCCATTTGCTGATTATGTGAAGGGACAAACAGAAGCAAGTACAGGTTTCGTTTCGCAAGGCACTAAGAGCTATCTTGTGGCTCAGAGCCCGATTTTAAATAGTGAAAGAACTAGTTCTAGTCGTGGGTATTTTCTATTCGCAATGCCGATGCATGATGAGTTTATCAAAGGATTAGCAGTTCAGACTGAATTGAATCTTGCAAAAAGCACTCCAGAAGAGAGATCTAAGTTTGCAAATGAGATTACATATCCTGGTAACATCACGATTGGCGTTGTAGGTGATAAATCAATCGTTGGAGTTGTGCCGGCACTTAAAGATTCAAAGGGACATGAAGCTTTAACTCTACAAATTACAAGATCAAGAGATGTATATGAAAAGGGACTTGAATCACAGTATGCACTGATTGTTTGGCTACTTGGCGCAAGTATAATCTTCGTTTCAGTTACATTATTTGCATTGCAACGTTGGGTTATTAGTAAAGTTTTTGCACTTAAACGAGGTCTTCTTTCTTTACCTGGTACTACTGATGGTAAAAATAATTTTGATCAGAAAGATGAGTTGTCGATGCTTTCTAGCAATATCAACGGCATGCTCAATTCGTTAAATGAAGCTCAGGCCGAAATTGTGAAGGCGCGAGATGCAGCAGAAGCTGCGAATAATGCTAAGTCAAGTTTTATTGCAAAAGTAAGTCATGAACTGAGAACGCCGATTCATGGGATTATTGGAATGCTTCGGATAGTGTTGAAGCAAGAGACTAATCCTTCACGGCGGAGTCATTTAGGAATGGCGCGCGATGCAGCTTATGCTCTTCTTAGCACAATTAATGACATTCTAGATTTCTCTAAAGCCGAAGCTGGCATGCTCTCTGTAAATCCAGTTCCTTTTGATGTGAAACACTCAGTTCGTGGTGCTCTTAGAACCGTTGCTCCGAGAGTATATGAGCGTGATGGGCTTGAAATTCTATGTGAATATGATTCTTCAATTCCAACTGAACTAATTGGAGATCCAGTTAGATTAAAACAAGTATTAGTTAACCTTCTTGGTAACTCAGCTAAGTTTACAAATGCAGGATTCGTAAAGCTACTTGTGAGAAAGGACGGTTTAGATAACGGTAAATGCTTACTTCACATTGAGATATCTGAT
>CAZYRE010000049.1:14522-17688 GCA_964650155.1 uncultured Bdellovibrionales bacterium | reverse complement strand
GTTGTAAAATCTTCTCAGGGGTAAATTCTATCCCTCTTAGTAAACGAGCATTTGTAAGTGTATTTACAACAAGTTTGGAAGTTGAATAAAACTTATGCCTCTCGTTTGGATGCTGCAAAATTAATATATTAAAATGCGCCGGAAATGGCGTAACTTCCTTACAAAGACAATGGGTTACTGGTCGGAAACAGGAATAACAGGTAGGCCTACCTGCAAGATTCTGTGGCGGCTGAAATTTCCTCTTCACTACTTAGTCCTAGTTTAAGCAGCCGGTAAAAGCTTAAACTCCGACCATTCCTTCCAAGGATACTTTGCAATAGCCTTTTCTATGTCAGCACGAGTTACTTTCTTAACCTTTTCTGCTTCCTCGTTTAGATTATGAATTCTCTTACGAGCTAACCATTCATGACCAAGGGAGCGCATCCGGCCCATGGTCGATTCGCCAGATAATACTATCCGAGTTAATAGCTTGGTTTTGGCTCTCTCTAACTCATCATCACTGAACGAAAGTGGCTCAGATAATATTTTATGAATCTTCTCTCTTACGATATCTAACTTCTCTGGTTCGGTGGATGCATAAATCATCACGGAACCCGTATCATCTCTTTCGTCATGATCGATGTCAGCAGATTCAGCTAACCCTGGGTCAATAACTTCCCAATAAAGTTTTGAGCCGGTGTGATCACCAATAATTACGGATAGAACACCTAAAGGAAATCTCTCTTCCTCAGCTGTGCTTGGGCCTGGCGCAACAAGAGCTAAATGAACCTGATTCAGATCTTTTTTACGGTATTCCTTCTCAACCTTTTTATATGTGAATGGTTTAAGTTTCCTCTCCGGAGCAGTGCCGATCCAGCCACCACAGTATTTCTCCATATCAGATACAAACTTCGTCCAATCGAAATTACCTGTTGCCACGGCTACGATATTTGATGGGGAATATCGTCGGTCAAAATAAGCTTTCATCTCATCACGCGTCACAGCAGCGATAGAATCTGTAGAGCCTAATACGGAGTGCCCAGCTGGATGGTCTCGGAAGTAATCACTCAACATGTGCTCAAAGAGATAGTAATGGGGGCGATCTTTATACAGGGCTATCTCTTCTAAAATAACTTTTTTCTCTACATCAAACTCTTTTGGATCGAGTGAAGGTCTTAACATGTCGGAGAGCAATTCTTTAAGATCCGCAAAGTACTCTGGCAAAACAGCTGCGTAGTAAACCGTACTCTCCTCAGAAGTATAGGCGTTTGACTTAGCAGCCATATTTCCAAGCTGATAAGTGATATCTAAAGTGGAACGTGTAGCAGTTCCCTTAAACATCATATGCTCAAGAAAGTGAGAAACTCCTGATTCTTTCTGAGTTTCATCTCTAGCGCCAGTTTTCACAAAGAAGCCAAAGGCGACACTTTTAGCATCAGGATTAACTTCGCCAATAAGCTTAAGTCCATTCTTTAGAGTGTGTTCATGAACAGTAATTTTTGTCATACAGTATTTATTTTACTTACCGCCTATTTTACCACAAGTTCTTTAGCCCCAAGAGTCACCACCATCGGATTTTCGCATGGATACTTGGTAAGATATTGATCTAGCTCCGCTAGTGTGACTTTCTCGATACCATCTTTAATCTCATCTAAACTACGAATTCTCTTTAACCACCACCAATCATTAGCATTGGCTCCGGCACGAGCACCGGAAGATTCTTCTGACATAACTAGGGAGGCTTTAATATTCGCCTTGGACCGTTTTAATTCCTCATCAGTAAGCGTTCCTTTGACAGATCGTAAAACTTCCAGCATTACATCAAGAGTTTCTTGAGCACGTTCCGTAGTAGTTCCTGCATAGGCCATACTTACGCCACCGATGCCAGTGCTGGATGTTGACGAATAAACAGAGTAGCAAAGACCGCGCTTTTCCCGCACTTCAATAAACAAACGACCAAACATTCCTCCTGAAAGAACGTCAGAAGCCACACGAGAAGCATAGTAAAATTCTTCAGCAAATTTTACTGAGGGATAAGCAAGTGCGATCTGAAGTTGCGCTGAATCAGACTTGATATGGTGGGTTTGCCGCTTAGGTAATTCAGCCATCTTTGGAAGAATACTATCGCCACCTTTCCAAGAACCAAAGCACTTCTCGGCTAATGCTCTGACTTTCTCTGCTTTTACATTGCCTGCAACGGATAGGATTGCATTTTTAGGTGTATATGCTTTACCAAAAATATTCTTGATATCACTTAGGGTGCAAGCTTCTAAGTGTTCAGCCACTCCAATTGACGGCCGGTTGAATGGAGCCGGGAAATAACGAAGTCCTAGCTCGTGCATCACTCGACGAGAGGGATTATCAAGAAGGGAGCGCACATCTTGAGCAAGCAAACTCTTAATACTATCTATCTCGCCCTCAGGTAGATGCGGTTCCCTAACCATCGAGGCTACAAGCGGCATTACTGCGTCCAGGTTTTCTGCCAAGAGTGAGCCACTATAACTTGAGCTGTACATCCCTGCTGACTCGCCATGCCTTGCACCAATAGAATCAAATGCCTCAAGGAGAGCACGAGAATTTAGATTCCCTGCTCCCTTAGCAGTAAGCTCAGTCAATATAAGACTGGCTCCAATTCTAGAATCAGAATCATAAAGTACGCCGCTTGGAACAGTTAACGAATACGCGGCCGATTTTACCGTATCCATCTCTTCAACGATTACGGTTAATCCATTAGGAAATTCAAAAATAGAGGGAGTTTTAGCCATGCTGGAGTCTACACCACAAAAATAGATGCGGGAATCGCTTTGCCTTATTTACCTAGCGGTTTTATGTTGCATTCACACTTAGTTCAACCCATGATTATAAGGGTTAACTTTAATTTTCAGGTTTATGGCTATTTACTGTTACAAATGCGGCTCTGAGCTAATTCTACCCCCAGGACAGGTCTCTAGAGGGGCCGAATGCGATAAATGTAAATCAGATGCCAGGGTATGCAAAAACTGCCAACATTACGACCCTGCTGCTTATAACGAGTGCCGGGAGCGTCAAGCTGAGAGGGTTCTGGACAAAGAGCGCTCCAATATGTGCGACTATTTCCATTTAGCTCAGGATAGAAAGCCAGGAGCTAAGAATAACCAAGCCAAAGATAAGGCCCTTTCAGCCTTAGATGACCTGTTTAAAAAATAAT
>CAZYRE010000049.1:0-14422 GCA_964650155.1 uncultured Bdellovibrionales bacterium | reverse complement strand
AGTGGCTGGATATTACTCATGACCGAAAGATTACTTAAGTGAACTGTTACAAGCTGTTCTGCAGAACCAAATCTTGGAATACTTAATCTTTCGTCACTCGTACCGCGACCAATTTTGATTCCGTTGATTTCAATATTATAAGAAGCACCATTTACATTTAGAGTTGTAGGCTGTTGATTATCAACCCGTACTGTAAAAACTCCGGTGGTTTCAAAAAATGTCACATTTTTAAATTCTATATTTACGAGTGATATTTCAGGGCGCGGACCGTTCATCGAGGAACATCCAGTTAACAACGATAATGACAAAGTAAGAGCACAGAGTAGTTTCTTCATATAAGGAGGATGCTCGCATGAGTGGACTTAAAGCGCAAAGGTTCTACACCCCGGTTTTCTTATCCCAAATAGCTATATGAAGTCGGGGGCTATAGTTTACTCCCTTTAAGATAGTCATATTTACAACACTGCTCTGCATCACTTCTAACTTTTCCCTGCTATCAGCACCGGCCATAATCCAAATTCGAGATTTGGGAATTTGGTAGGGCTGAAGAAAATCTCTCTCAATCTCATCCCAATCTTCATCTTGGGTCGTCACGAATTTGAAGATAGATTTTAGCTCTCGGGCAAAATATGTAAGAGAAGCTGGAATGATTCTATCTGACGTTTTCATCCCAGAGTTTCGGAGTTTTGGGCTAACATTGAACTGAGAAATTCTACTTGCAAATTCTTTTGACGGGACAATTGTTCCATTTGTTTCAACTTCGATGAAAGTAGATTTAGGTAAAAGTTTTATGAAGTTTAATAAGCCGCCTTCTTGAAGCAATGGCTCTCCACCGGTAATAACAAGATGCGCGCCAGACTCTAACGAAGAGATGTATCCTCTCACTTCAAATAGTTCTAAAAGTTTTGAACAAGTAATCTTTTCTCCTTTAGTCCAAACTTCTATTGTGTCACACCGCCAAGTGGCTCCACTATCAAGTTGCCCAGTTTTTACAGTATTAATTCCGCCGCAAGTAAGATTGCACCCAGCAAGACGAAGAAAGACGGCCCTTATTCCAGCAGTCTTCCCCTCTCCTTGAATCGAAGAGAAGTGCTCAGCTACTGTGAGAGCATCGACTATTGTCTTTCCTACCTTGTCTTTCATGAAGGCCACACTATTATATATCCGGTCATGAATATCATCTCTTTCATCTTGCCAATACTCCCGCTTCTTATCTATTGGAGTCTGGTATTTGGAACTTCCGTAAATATACCGCTCTGGGACGATTATGATTCCGTCTTAAATTTCTTAAATGAATGGATTACCGCCTCTGCAGATGAGCGATTTAGATTGTTTTTTAGTCAACATAACGAACACCGAATCTCAATTATTCGTTTTTTCTTCCTAATTCAACATTATCTGTTTGGTGGAGTTAATTTTCATTGGCTAATAATAATTGCAAATATATTTCTGACAGCTTTCTATTTCCTGATGTGGCGATGGATTTCACTTAAATTTGCAAAACCAGATAGCACCCTAATTATTACCACAATTGGATTTCTACTATTTCAACCCCAATTCGGGGATGGGATGATCTGGACAACAACCACCCTCTCTAGTTTTGCACTGGTAGCGATTGCTTTTTTAACCTTCCGTCTAGCAGAGCAGAGAGAACCTCGACATACCGCGACAGCTTTTGTTCTTTCTTTAGTCGGTATTTTTAGTCAGGCAAATGGCATCCTAGTCCCACTATGTCTAATCTGCTCTTTTGCTTTGCGCAGAGAGTGGAAGCAATCTGGCATCTGGACCTTATGGAGTCTGCTATCTCTGCCTTTGTTTTTTTGGGGATACAAAAAGCAGCCGTACCCACCATCGGTGTTCGACTTACCACTTAATTTAGAATTAACTTTTGATTACTTTTTTACATTTTTGGGTGCATCTCTTGGATTTTCTGAACATTACCCTTCTTTATTTGCTGGGATATTACTGACTGGGCTGGCAGCGTTTACATTCTTTAGCAGAGGACTTAAAGAAGCATTTCCTGTTGCTACATTAATAATGTTTTTTATAGGTAGTGCAACATTAGCCGCACTTGGCAGATCGCCATCAGGGATAATTTATGCGCTCAGTCCCGGCAGATACACGATTACTTCTACAATAGTTATTATCTCAGTAATCATATTAATAACTATACGGTTCAATCAAACAAAGATTCGTCGATACCTAGTCGCATCCTTATTTTCTCTAAGTTTAATTTTCAACATCGTTTCCTACAGACTATATACAAAAGATGTTCATTTTATCCCCAGAAAATTACTCAATGAATTGGCTCAATGGACAATCGGAGAACCAGGACTTAGCTACCCTTGGCCCGATCGATCTGAATTAATAATGAAAGCGTCGCTGAAGAATAAAACTTACAAAATTCCTGACAATGAATATGGTTATTTTTTACCAGAAATCAGTCTATCCGAATTACCTGCACTTAATAAAAATATAATACTTAGAATCCCTCGCCTGAGCTTCGGCAACGGGTATGTATTTATCTCCGGTCGAACTACCGTGAAAGATAAAGAAACGATACCAAAACAACTTAAAGTTCTGATTAATTGGAATGATCAGATTAAAGTTTACAAGCCTAGAATTTTAAAATTTTCTCAACCTTATTATTTTCAAAATAAAAGTGAGAAGAAAAGCATAGAGTTTATTGGACTTATTCCTGTTCCTGAATATAAACCCGGACAGAAAATTAAATTTGGTATCTCTGTGACTATCAAAGGCTTAGAAAACATGAATTGGATTAAAAAATCACTGCCCTAAGTTATCAGCCATCGAAACGGGCACGTGATTCAAGTCGATTACTAGAGCCCTGCTCAAGAGCCCCAGCACCACCCATTTTGACTCCAGTTTTATAGTAAGATTGTGAAAATCCTACCTGCTTTCCTTTAGCAAACTGGGCCACCTCTAGTAACTCCCCTGTCTCATAGAATCGTTTTTGTGTGCCATTTTTAACGCCACTCTTAAATTCAGTCTCGATCTCTGGCTTGCCATTTGGATAGTAAACTCTAACAACGCCGTCCCGTTTATTGTTTTTATACTCTGCCGTCGCTTTGAGGTTGCCTTTGGTATCATAGTGATAAGCTGGCCCATCTAGCAGATTCATTTTATATGTTTCTTTTTTTAGAATAGAGCCAGTTTCGGAGTAGCTAATAACTTCACCTTCTAATTTGCCACTTACATATCTAGCTTCTTTTTTCTTCTGACCATTTTCAAACCATTCATTCCAGGAACCATTGCGCAGTCCTGCAAGATAGTTTCCATCAACTATTAGTTTTCCTTCACTGGAATATAATTTACATGGTCCAACTCTAAAACCATCCTCGAACTGACAACTTTCAGCCACTGCGCCATTTCTATGGTAAACTTTCAATGGACCATTAAATTTTCCACCGACTACATCTAGCTCAAACAACTTCTGCTCAGGCGCTTGGTATACAGTCACTAAGCCTTCAAGGATACCGTTCTTGTATGTTCCCTTCTCCTTAACATATGAACCACCGATACCATCAACAAACCTTGAGTACTCCCCATCTAGTACACCATCTTTAACGAACCCCTCGAACTTTTTTGCTCCTGATTCAAACCATGCTGTTATTGGCCCAGAAACTATCCCATCGTCAAAAACTACGGAGAGTGTAGCACCGCCTTGTCGTTGATCCCTTAAGAAGCGATACGGTCCCTCTAGATAATTTCGACGATTAAAACTAGGTGTTGCAGGATCCGTTGGTTCAAGTTTATCTCCTCCTACCTCTTCAAGTCCCAAGATCAGATTTCCTGCCATTTCGCTAGAAGAAAGTAATGGTTTTTGATTTGCAACTTCAGCCAACATTCCACTTGAGTTAAATTCGATATGAGTATTACCAAATATCTTTTCTGACAAAGTACCATTGCGATGGTATGTGTAGATTTCAGTTGTGTTATTTATTCCAGGAACTTCTTTCTGCTGTAAGAACCCAGTCTGATAAAATTTTTCTTTTGACGAATTTGGCTCTGAATTTTTTCTTTCTAAACGCACCCCTGCTAAATACATCCCGAAACGCTCTTCGGGGTTGATCTCAGCAAATGCCTCAACAGTGAAGACACTTACAGAAAGTATAAATAATAAAAATGCCCCTGCTCGCCACCACATACCGGCGCGCACTCCTATACACTCAAGTTCATCCCCTGGAAGTATCGAAACTTATTAGAACTCTCTTGATAAATGGATCCCTGGACGGAAGAAAAGTAGTCAGAGTTCCTAATTATACCTACGCAGGATTCGTATCTGTTTCTGTCGCAACAGGTTGATCACTAATTCCGAGCTTATCCATCTTATATTTTAAAATACGTCGACTTATACCAAGAAGCTCAGCCGCCCTAGTTTGAACATAATTCGTGCGTCTTAACGCTTTTAAAATTATCTCTGTTTCGAATCGCTTTTCAGCTTCTTCAAAACCGATCTTACCTGGTGCGCCATCAGTCGTACCGGCCAAACTTAAAGACTCTTTTCTTAGAATCTTGGTTGGCAAATCATCCTCACCTACTTCTAAATTTGGACAAAGCGCCATCAAACTTTCAACTACATTTTCAAGCTCTCTAACATTTCCTGGCCATGCGTATTCTGTAAATCGACGCATCGCCGCATCTGAGAACTTCAAATCTCGGTGTCCATAACTTAATTTAAGTCTCTCAAGGAAATGTTCAACTAAAAATGGAATATCTTCGAACCGCTCACGAAGGGGTGGAAGATGTAAGCCAATAACATTAATTCTATAATATAAGTCTTCTCGGAATGTTTTTTGTTTAATAGCTTCTTCAAGGTTGCGATTCGTCGCAGCAATAACTCTTACATCCACTCGTATTGGCTTAGAAGAGCCAACTCGATAAAACTCCTGTTCTTGTAAAAATCGAAGTATTTTTACCTGTACTTGTAGACTGAGTTCGCCGATTTCATCCAGGAACAAGGTTCCACCATTAGCTAACTCAAAGTGTCCGATTCTTCTATCTACAGCGTGAGTAAAAGCACCCTTTTCATGGCCAAAAAGCTCAGATTCTATAAGGGTTTCAGGAATAGCTGAGCAATTGATCGGAATAAACGGCCCGTTTTTACGTGGACTTTGGTTATGTACTAATCTTGCTACCAACTCCTTACCAGTTCCGGATTCACCAGTTACCAGAACTGTAGTATCGCGTTCAGCAATCTGTCTTATCTTCTGGAACATCTCTGTCATTAGTGGTGACTTACCGACCATTGGTCCAAAATCACGCTCGGGTAATGGAGAAGTTGGTTCAGTCTCTTCTTGCTTAACTGCTGTTGCTGATGCTGGAGCTGTCTGAGTAACTACGTTATTAATAATAGTTTTGAGTTCATCAATATCGAATGGCTTGCCAAGATAATCTATGGCGCCATATTTCATAGCTTGAACAGCGGTACGTACTGTATTTGTACCAGTTAGTATAACGATAGGAATGCTCGGATTTCTTTCCCTAATTGTTCTCAGTGCTTCAATGCCATCAACTTTAGGCATTATTAAATCAAGAAGAACTAGATCTGGAGACTCACTGGCAACTTGAGCAAGTGCTTGCTCCCCATCTTCAGCAGTTAGAATATCATATGATGATTTTAATAATAATCGTAAGGAATCTCTGATTCCTGCTTCATCATCGACCACTAATATTTTTTTTCGAGCTTCATTCATAATCTTAGAAAACCAGCCCTTAACATCTGTACCCATGAGGCCATACCTACAACCGGCCTCCTCCACTACTCGCTTTCAATAAGATGCATCAACGAACAAAAAAGAACGTCCAAATTTTGTGGAATCATCCAAGGTTATCGGACATTTAGTGTGCCAACTTGATGAAAGTGTACAAAATTGAGCATTTAGAGGCTCAAAAGTGGCCTAACCCCAGGTACTTAGCTCGTCAGTGCCTTAATCTGCGCCTTGACCACCTTACGCTCAGCTTTAGTAATTTTGAGCTTTTTAGTTAGCTTTAGTTTCTTGCCTAGAAAAGAAACCTTACCCTTTAATTTCTTAATCTTGGAATTGAGTTTTTTAAGTTTCGCCAATAACTCTTCCAAAGAAGGACCAGACGGTGATGGGCTTACACTAGGACTAGGACTTGGAATAATTCCAGGACCGCCGCCATCTCCTCCATTTCCACCTTCAAGAGCAAGGGTACATTCCTCTACAAGATGGCCTAGTGTAGTCTGATATTTCTGTCGATTATTATTATTATCCAGAGCTATTACTTCAATATCATCTCCCGAACTGACGCCAGTGAGAGAGAATACCGTTGAACCGTTAGGTTGATTAGACAGATCTACCCTATCTACTCCATTAACTTTTAATTTTATACTTTGTAAAACTCCAGAGTCATCCCAAAAGCCAATTCTTAACTGTGTAGGAGCGCAATCTTCAGCAGTTAAGGCAGAAGTTATGGTTGGATGATAGTAATCAAATTTAGCGCCATACGAGTTATTTCCCGTATCCCGAGGGGCATAATTATCTATCCATGTTCCAAGTTTATATACCCACCTAGCAGCATTAGCATCGCTGCCGTTACAAAGGTTAAAGGAGCTAGCGTGAACAGCGCTGAACCTATAACCCCAGTTTCCTTGACCAAGGTTAGGCTGATAAATTCCTAAATTATTATTTCTTCCATCAGTCCTCTCCCCACGCGCTGCCCAAAACGCTGGACTACCAAGTGCACCCATCGTTGAATTTACAAAATTTCTTGCTCGAAGAGTAGAATATGCCGTGGCTTCTGAGTCATAGCTAAAAATTGTCTGGGCAAGAGTATTGGATGATTGAGTGGTATTGTGACAAGTGCCACATTTCTGATCGAACATCGGCCAGATATCAGCTTTCCACTCAGGATTACTCATTGCTGAGTTACTTGAAGTTAAAGTTACAGGGGTACAACTTGCATCATAATCTATGTAAGTTGTTTGATTAACCATATCGAGTGGCGGATTATTGTCAGCATGAGTACCTGCAAAAGGTATCCCCGCTCCTTCTTCATGATTATGGCAACCACCGCAATCATTCCGAGTTTCTCTAGGCTGAAGAGAATGCCAACTTCTTACATCTACTAGCTTAAGCCCGTATTTTCTATCTAGAAGCTTTAACTCAAATGGCGCATTAGCTGGGATAACTGCCATGAAGGATTGATCTGATTGATTTCTTACATCGTATACACCGAGTAATTTTGTTAACTCGTGTTGCGTACCCTGATCTGTTTCGTATCCTGGACTATATCCCTGAGACATATTTGTTTTATTGCTAGTAAGATTTACTGCCACTCCAAGCACATTTTGTGGAAGTAAATACTGACAAAGATCGTTCTGGTTCTGAACAATTGTTAATCCATCTGTATTGTTAACAATCAGATCATTTTCTTGGTTTATACTTAGATTTCCCTTATTTGGTGTATAAGGAGTGCTGCCGTTTTGTCCAAGCCAACAGTCAAAAGGCCTTCTATCTGTGTTCCACAGGGCAGAGGTGCCTATTTGAGCAAATGGTAATCCAGGTGCAATTGTAGTATTTGGATCAACCACACTACTATTAATGTATGACTGCTCTGCTTCACCTGTACGCGCCTGCCAACTTAGAATTGGAGATGGCCATACAAGGGTATACGACTGTGAGGAATCCTCAACTAATCTAAAAACACCTGTCTGTGTCGACAAGTTTGGTGATTGCATTGGGTTGAATTGATCAAGATTAGGACGGTAGGCAATCATAGAGCGATAATAAGCTCTATTATTGTTAGTATCATATAAGTTGCTGGTTGCACTTGTAGGGGAATATGCAAAGAGTAACTCATCTGGTCTACCGCAACGGGGGGTAGTAATTTTCCCCTCAGCTATTCCATCAAGGTAATCTGAAGGATAATCACCTGAGATTAATCCTGTTGAGATCATTGTGCTGCCAGTCTGGCGTGGCAAAACTCCCCAATAGGTATCATCGTCGTAAGTATTAACTCCAACTTTAGAAAGATCTTGTCGCCAAAGATTACCAAAACCTTCATTGTTAGCATTGTAATATCTGGAAGCTACCAAGTACTCCCCAGGGTTTGGTCCTAGAGTTTTTACACAGTAAGTACTCAAATGAAGCGCTTCAGGGTTAGCACCGTATCCGATAATCGGATACCACTTTCCTGTTGAATCAATTCCTTGAATTTCCCAATGCCGAGCGTCCCCTTCTGTCGCCTGATAAGAGAAAGCTATGCCACCTCTTGCTCCGCCTATTCTATTTGGACTCAAAGCTGATGTGGTTGTGTAGTATTGAAATTGCTTCTTTGTTCCAAGCGAACCGTCTGGCTCAATATCTGCAATCATAAGAGAGAAGTTATGATTGGCATCTCCAACGCTCATGCTTTGATTTGAATTTTGAATTCTACGCTCATCAGAAACATATACAAGCTTTAGTCCTTGAGCCGTGCGCATCTCCTCAGCATGCATGTAAACTGTGCCCCAGTTATCATTTCCTGGGCCGTAAGAAAGGGTAGTGTTCATCGCGTCTTTCAGGCGATCAGTGATCTGTTGATAGCCCTGAGCATCATAAACACGGGTAGTAAGCCTCTTAACTGTCAATGTTGCTGGATTAATCGTGTGATTATCTATAATTGGTCCAAGATCAATTGAATAAAGATCTGCTCCTTTTTTTGAAAGCTTATGAAGTCCAAAGCTTTGAGGAGTATCATCTGTAGTGTCGTGAAAATATGAAAAGTAAATTTTACGTCCGTCTTCAGAAACGTTTGGCTCAACTACGGATCCCTTATCTAGTTGTCCAGATGGTGTATCAATTAAACCACTGATACTTTGATGAATAGGTAAAGGAAATAGCTTTGTGATGGTGCCACCAGGTATATATAACCAGAGATGGTTACCTCCATCTGGATTATTTGCCGAGATAATATCTGTTCCAATATGGTAATTTCCGGTTACTCCCCCTTGCCCATTTGGCGCTTCAACAATCTTGGCTGCTACAAACGCTACTGGATAAGGAAGACTTACATAAGCTGGATTACCAGGGTTTGTCCGTAAGGTCTCCCAGGTTTGGGCAGGCGCGGCACAGGGACTCAGGGCAAATCCCAAGAGCAGAGAAGCTCTGAAAATCCGGCTTAATTGAATATACATCCCAACTACCTAACTCAGGCAAACTCTCCCCAATAAACTAAGAGTCCTGCCACCATTAGGAGATAGGCAAAGAGCGTACCGATAGTAAGAGAGGTTCCTACTAAGGAATGAAACCAAAAAAAGGATGTGTCAGGTAAAGCATTTACCCAGGCCTATGCAATTCCTAACCGAAGGGAAGCCCGTATCCCTATTTCAAAAGCATTCTACGAGCTTTTCGTATGCCCTCACAGAGGACCTCAATGTCAGAGATATCAGAGTACATCGCAAGGCTTGCCCGCGCCGTTGAGTGTAGACCTAGTGCTTTAAGTGCTGGCATGGCGCAGTGATGCCCCGATCTTATCTGCGCACCAACGCTATCAACGATAGTGGAGAGATCGTGTGGGTGAACTCCTTGAACATTAAATGGAATTATTGAACGTTGGAGACCCGGTTTCTTATACGGACCTAGAAGCTCTACCCCAACTTCTTTTTGCAACATCTCTAGAGCTTTACTGTGAAGTTGAATTTCATGAGCCGTAATATTGTTCATGCCGATTGATTCAACGAATTCAATTGCTGTACCGAGCGCAATAACTTCTGCTATCGCAGGCGTTCCGGCCTCAAATCGACGAGGTATCTCGGCCCAGGTTGTGCCATTAACATCAACCTGTTCAATCATATCCCCACCACCTAAGAATGGTGACATCGATTCAAGAATTTCTTCCCTACCGTATAGAACACCTACACCAGTTGGGCCGTAAATTTTGTGTCCAGTAAATACAAAGAAATCTGCGTTCAACTCCTGCATGTTGACCGCTTCATGTACTACATACTGAGATCCATCCACCAGAACCTTGGCACCAACCTTATGGGCAATTTCGATAACTTCTCTAATTGGCAACAAGGATCCAAAGGCATTTGATTGAGCGGTGATCGACACCAACTTAGGTTTTAGGTTCTGAATCTTACTCCTCATATCATCGAGATTCAGCGTAGCGTCAGGATTAATAGAAGCAAACTCAACCTTTATGCCTCGTCGTTTAGCCAAAAGTTGCCAAGGTACAATATTGCTGTGATGTTCCAAAAGAGTGAGCAAAACTACGTCGCCTGCCACCAGCTGCTCACCGAAAGAATTGGCAACCAGGTTAATCACCTCAGTTGCATTCTTACCAAAAACAATGGAACGGTCTCTTCTAGCACCTATGAAATTAGCAACCTTAATTCTTGCTCGGTCATACAGTTCAGTTGCGTGAGAGGAAAGTTCATAAGCACCGCGGTGAATATTCGCGTGCTCTAAACCAAGGTATTTTGAGATCCGTTCAATCACCACCTGGGGTTTCTGGCTACTTGCGGCACTATCAAGAAAGGCAAGCCTCATGCCCTTCTCCTTAAAGATTGGGAATTGAGGTCGGATGGAGTGGCCTAAGCTGAAATCAGTCATTTTTAGAGCTTTCTAAACTTTAATCGAGCATTTAAGTATACCTAACTTCTCTAAATACTCAAAATGACTCACCTAATCGATGGTTAGGATTGGTTATTTATGTCTTAGCCCGATTAAAGTTGTACCACCTAGGGTGGTTTTCTAAGTGGCGCCTCCACAAATAGAAACCCTTTTTACCTACTTATTGATAATAAGTGCTCAAATAATTCTCCCAATGCATTTTTTTCTTGACTCAAATTTTGTCACTTTGATACATTCTCGACTCCTGGCGGGGGGTGTTCGTGATGTTAACAGCCTCTCCTATAAAATTGTTCCTCTAAACAATCCAGGCAATGCCATGAGGTGATTTTTTATTCGGGGCTAATAAGTCTCAGATAGTAGTCTTCTCTTCGATTGGCCAAATATTTAGGTAGTTTGAGTTTAACGTTAGTTTAGGAATAGGAAGATATGAAGCTTTGGTCCACCTCCTCGGTATCTGGTTTTGGTAGCTCAATCCCTGAGAAGCGCTTACTTGCAGCTGTACTGCAACGCGCAGTTTCTGACTACGTTGGTGGAGAAGCTGAGCTAAAGGCTGAGGCCAAAATTTGGTTAATGACGGACGAAGCGAGCGATGCTCCTCTTACATTCAAGTTCATTTGTGAAGCCTTAGATATGGATGCTGGCTCTCTTAGAAAAGCCATCGAGCATCAAGCACAGAATGCTGCAACTGTTGCTGAAATCGCAGTATAAAAACACCGCGGTTTTACTATACAGTACAAAAAGCCCTACTAAAATTTAGTAGGGCTTTTTGTTTTTTCAATATTTATTACATCAGATTAATTCAGTCCGTAGAACGAATCTTCAAATTGCATCAATTACTTACATAACCAATCTGCAAATGAATCTGGGTTGCCAGATCCATAAAGCAGCCGTACACTGTAATTAGTAGCCCTAAAAGTAGCTGAAGATGGCTGCCTGGGACGTCGATAATATTAATAGAGACGCACCTGGGACGGGGGGACTAGTTTTTCTTAGGGTAGAAAATGCATCCTTCAAGTAAGAGAGGCAATAACCCAGAAGCTTGGAACAAGCTCCTAGAACTGCTTGACGACAAGCTCCAACTGGGACTTTTAGACCACCTCAAGAGGGTTAGCTCATATCACGTCGAAGACAAGACCCTGACGATCCAACCTGAAGATAAAAAAGATTACGATTACCTAACTAAAGGGGCAGTAGCCCAACAGCTCTCTATATTTGCCAGCGAAGCTTGCTCATGCGAAAAGGTAGCTATTAATAAGCCAATTTAGAGTTTGCATGACTTCCAAAAAATCCCCGAAGTGTCCTAACTGTGGATCCGCTGTTACTATCGGAGCTCAATTTTTTCCATTCTGCTCCGATCGATGCAAACTCATCGATCTTGGTGCTTGGGCCCAAGAAAAATACAGGACCCCAGTCGTAGAGAGCCCTACTCAGGAAGCTGAGGATTCTAAACAAGAACTAGAGAATGATTAAAAAAAATCCGGTGCTCTTCTCCTTGGAGGCAAGGATCAGGGCACCGGATGAGGACAATGTAGCGTTACACAAGGTCTAAAAATTAAAAGTGCCTCCTAATTTTCTTCCACTCATAAGCCTGAGAATTTGCAGCATTCACTAATCCACATCGAAGATATTCTGCATTGATTCCCAGACACTCACAGACGTTTTCAAATGAAAATATATAATCTACTCGACGACTACGAATCCAATCAAAGGCTTCACGATGCCGTTTTTTCTCACTATCTGTTCCAGCGCACATATAGTTGATAAAAGATTGAATCCCATCAAACAGTAGCGCAGATAATAGCGCCCTTTCTCCGCCACGAGCTTCGGCATCCTCGGTTGAAACTTTGCCGAAAACCTCAATCTGACTTGTTAAATCACCAAGCTCCCTATTGGTTTGACCCATATTCTCCTCGCTTCCTGAGATGACTGCATAATTGCGGTCATACCCATGAGATGTGGCAGGAGCTCTTTTTGAGTCAAAAAAGTGACATGGCTTAAGTCACTAATAATAGAGACTAAAAGCGCTATATTTGATCAAACACACTGGCAACCCTTCTGGGCCAGATAAGGGCATATCCAACTAAAATTAAGGATAAGCCAGCGGGAACAAGGGGCCCGAAAAATCCAAAAATTATACTTGCAGCTATAAAGGCTATCGAAAGTCCAGCTACGATCTTCCACTCCTGAGTTGCCCAAGAGAGCTTCTCAGATAATAAATTAAAAATTGGGAACAATGCGGAGGATTTCCTAAATACAACGATATCTGTGCTTGGTGCAGTTGCTTGCATGTCATCAAAAACACCAACGGTAACAGTATCCACAACGACATCGTTGTCTTCACGACTCTCTGCCCCGTACCAAATTGTTTGGCCAAGAGAGGATAGTTTTGCCATCTTTCCTTTTGGATCAAGGGCACCAAAAATACTGGACAGTTCAAATCCTAACTTCTGACCAAGTGTGTCTAGACGATCCTGAGATACACCCCCTAAAAGGACGCTTCTGATACCACGGTTTTTTAACGGTTCAATTCCACTATTCTTAAATCTATGAGCCGCTTCTTCGAACAGAATCCTGGCAACTACCTCATCCCCTACTGCTACATACATCACCTGCTCACCAGCAGTTGGAACTGCGTCAGAGGATTGAAGATAGACTCCTCTATCCATCAAAAAGTCCTCAAATCCTATTGTAAAATCTGCGCCAGAGACCACTCCCGTCAATCCACGACCATGGTACTCCCTTAAGTCATCAACTTTTACCTGCTTAAGATCAACCCTTTCCCGTGAGTTGAGGAGGGCTACAACTTCCCTGAAAATTGGATGCTCTGCTCGTAAAGCAAGACCTAAAATCACAGATCCAAGCTCCCGACGATCAACTCTTGAGTCAGTTAAATGAAACGAAAGCGCATGCGGTTCATTAAAAATATCCAAAGGATCTACTGTAAAGACTGGATCCCGCCGTCCGACTAATCGAGACAGAACTCTCTGGCCACGTATCAAAATTCCCTTTGAAAACGCTCTGCCTAATATAGCTTTACTAATCACAGGACCTATTCCCATTAGGCTCAATAGCAAACTAAGTGAGAATATTCCTGCCATTACACTGGCAACTTGACTCATATCATGCCCCTCATAGCTAGCAACTATGCCCGCCATCAGTGCAACAAAAAATGTAGTTAAGTTAAGAAGACTCATTCGATAAGCAAGAACAGGTGTCTCTTTAGAATTAGAATCAACATCTAACAATTCATGCTCAAATGTAGAACCTAAAGATTCAACCTGTGTCAGTCCAACCTTAATATCTAAATCACCTTTTGTTAAACGAGAGCCAGCAAAAACTTCATCACCCCTCTCTTTTGCACGAAGGTTACAAACGCCAGAATATCTTCGCTCTTCAACAATAGCAGTACCCTCTGCTACCACCCCGTCACACGGTGCGACCTCCCCGGATTTCAACCTCACGGTATCGCCAGCTCTCAAGGATGTTGAGGGAACATCCACCGTCTCCTCGGGTGGAAATAGCTCTCCCTGGCCACCACCTGAAGCTTGCCTAAACTGTGAGGCTGGACGCACGATTCTAGCCATTGGTGCTATCTCTGAGAGTCTAGCTTTACTTCTGCTAAGCAAGCCCTCTTCTCCCTTCCTTCTAGCAAGAAGAGTCATCGAAAAGACAAAGATAAAGAGTGAGAACCACATCTGCATTGGTCTAGCGGCAAGCATCACGAGATCCTGCGAACCAACAAATAGAGACACTCCACCTAGTGCGAGAATCGCTCCAAGAAAATTTAACTCCACAGGGATAACGACCTGCTTTAATCT